>JAOTYV010000036.1 GCA_029861675.1 Alphaproteobacteria bacterium | reverse complement strand
GATCAGGGATAGCGCCGATTGGGCCTCGCCTACGCTCGCCGCGTGCAGCCAGACCAGCGGCCCCGGCGGACGTTCCCGAGACGCCGTGCCGCGGCGTTCCGGCAAACGGTCTGGGTCTTCCTTGCCACGGGCCAACCGCCGCCTAAGCAGGATATCCACCGCCGGCGTGGCGATAGACGTGAGTCCGCGGTAGAGCGCGAGGCCCGTCATCGCGTCAGTACCCAGCGCTTTCTTCCGCCGGCGCGGGGTCGATCGCGGTTTGCCCCATCATGTCGTCGGCGCGGCGGGTCAGATCGGTAAGGGATTGTTCCAACAATTTGCGGCTGCTCTCAAGCATGGCGGTATCGGCGTCGCGTGCGACCTCCATCGGCGTGCCCCACAGGATCACGCCGCGGCAAAATGGAAGCGGCAGCATGAACCGGTCCCAACTTGAAAATACATGGTTTGCGCGGGCGGAAAACGTCAACGGAATTATCTTGGCGCCCGCCAGCCGCGCCAAATGAACGGCGCCGGCACTGGCGCGCATGCGCGGGCCGCGCGGCCCATCCGGTGCGATTGCCACGATGTCGCCGTCGCGCAAAATTCTGCCCAGGCGAAGCAACGCGCTGGCGCCGCCCCGCTTGGTCGATCCGAAAACCGGGCGGACACCGAAATGGCCCATCGTGCGCGAGGCGATCTGTCCGTCGCGGTGTGCGGAGCTCAACACATGCACGCGATTGCTGTGACGCCAGCCGAAGGGCGTCATCATCATTCGGCCGTGCCAGAACACGACGATCAGCGGTTGGCTGGCTTCGGCAAGTTGACTGGCTTTGTCCGCGCCGACGATGCGCCAGCGGCCGGACAAGCGGACGAACCGCATATAATAGGACGTTATCCAGCAAAGCAGCTCGCGAACCCAGATGCTGGCTGATAGACGCTTAAACACCGGCCCCCGTTACGCGCGAAGCGACAAATTGGCGGGCGCGGGGGCGGCGCCCAACGTCTTATTGTCTTCGAATTGCATCTTGCACAGACGCGCGTACAGCCCCTGCCGCTCCAGCAGCTCCCGGTGGGTTCCGTGATCGACGACGTGCCCGCCATCCAATACATAGATGATGTCGGCGTTCACGACGGTTGACAGGCGATGCGCGATTACCAGGGTCGTGCGGCCCGACATCAGCCGGGCGAGGGCTTCTTGGACCTGGCGTTCCGCTTCGCTGTCGAGCGCCGAGGTCGCTTCGTCGAGCAGGAGTATCGGCGCGTCACGAAGCATCGCCCGCGCGATCGCGACGCGTTGCCGTTGACCGCCGGACAGGCGGAGTCCGCGTTCGCCGACTTCGGTGTCATATCCGTCGGGCATCGCCTCGATAAAGTCGCTGGCCGCGGCTGCCGCTGCCGCGGCGGCAACCTCGCCGTCACTCGCGTCCGGCCGGCCATACCGGATATTGGCGGCGATCGTATCGTTAAACAGCGTCACTTCCTGGCTCACCAGCGCCATTGAACGGCGCAGGGACTCAAGCGTTACGCCGCGGATATCCTGACCGTCGATCGCGACCATCCCTTGCTGCACGTCGAAGAAGCGCTGAATGACATTCAGGATCGTGGATTTACCGGCGCCGGACGGGCCAACCAGGGCAACCGTCTTGCCGGCGGGCGCTTCCAAATTAACATCGCGCAGCGCCCCTTTATCCGCATCGTATGCGAATGACACATTTGACAGGGTGAGTCCGCCTCTTTCGATTTTAAGCGGTTTGGCGTCTGGTTTGTCCGCGATGGCGGGTTCGTAATCGATGATGTTGAAGATTCGTTCCGCTGCCGCCACGCCTTGCTGGAGGCTGGCGTTGAGGTTGGATAGGCTGCGCAGCGGATGGTAGGCGGTGGCCATTGCGACAAAGAATGTCATGAACTGGCCGACCGTTGTTTCACCTTGCAACACCTGATAGCCGCCCCAGCCGAGAACGAAGGCGATGGCGACGCCGCTGAGGCTTTCCAGAATCGGATAGGACCGGGACCGCGTACGCCCTGCCTTGTACTGCAGGCTGAAAATGCGTTCGAACACGTCCCGTGCGCGGCGCTGCTCATGCGCTTCCATGCCGTACGCCTTGACCTGCCGGAATCCCTTGAAGACCTCGTCCAGAAAACTGGTGAATTCGCCCAATGACTCTTGGGTATTGCTGGAAATTCGCCGTATGCGGCGTCCGATATAAAGGATCGGGAATATGCTGATCGGCAGGACGAGGAGGGCGATCGCCGCCATTTGCCAATTGGTGTGCACCATCACCGCGCCGAGCGCCAGGATTGTCAGCAGATCTCGTCCGACGCCGGTAAATGCCTTGACCACCGCATCCTTGGTGAATTGCACATCATTGTTGAAGCGCGAAATTAATTGGCCCGTTGAATCCGAATGAATGAATTCGAGGTCCGCCGTGACCATTCGGTCGAACATTTGCGTCTGCATTGTCGTGACGACCCGCAGGCCCAATTTCTGCATCAAGACCGATTGGCCGAAGCTGGCGAAGCCCTTCACGATGGCGATCGCCAGAAAGACAAGCGGCAGCAGCCAGACCAGCGTTCGGTCCCCTTCGACAAGAACCTTGTCGAGCGCGGGTTCCACCAGCTTCGCCTGGCCTGCCGTCGCCAGCGCCACAATCACCATGCAGGCGACGCCGAATACGATCTTGCCGATATGATGACGCAGGTAGTCCGAGATCAGACGTTTGATCAGATCTCGGGCCGGCGTCTTGAATTCGAATTTTCCTGTCACCGCCAAGGTCTCATAAGGGTGCGGCGGAGATATAGCACGCGGTAGGATGCCGACCAAAGCGCGTTCTGACTTGAAAATACATTTCGAATCAGTGTTTCGCTGCCGGCGCGCCGCTCAAGATCGTCGTTATTTCTTTCGAGTCCGCTTATTTCTCAAGCACGATTCATAAAGGCGCTGGTATTGTCGTTGCGCGTCCATACGGGCGAAGTCCTGAAAGACACGGCTGTCGCCGCCGCGGAAATGCCCCGACATGACGTCAATTTCACGCTGCAATTCCCGACTGGCGGCCTGATCGGCATACTCGCTGCACGATCCGGTCGGCGCCTCGGTCGCCGCCGTATACGGCCTATCGTTGGTAGATTTCCTTTGTACGGGCGCTTTCTCCGGCGGCGCGCTTGCGCAGGCGGCGAGGAGCGCACCGGTCACAACGGTCAATAAAACGACCCGGACTGTGCGACAAGTGAATTTCGTTTGTGAGTAAATCACGAATATCTTCCAACAATGATTTGACGTTGAATGCCCATGGTGGCGCGGTCTTCGCCGCTTCGCAAGACTTGAACCTAAACATTTAAGGAAAACCTGATGTAATACTTACTGCATATTTTTGCGAAGATTTGAAACTTTGTATTTAACTATTTAGAAATCAAGCCTCTTCATGGTATAGTTGCCTCCGCGCGACAGGGAGGAGGATTCTGGATGATCAATCGTCCAGGCTTTTTTTTGCAATCAAGGATGGTGGAATGAAACGGATCCTCTGCGTCGCGTCTATCGCGCTATTGGTTTCAGCCTGCGCAGTGACCGATCGTAAGAACAAGCTGGCGGTTGCAGCCGTGACCGGCGGTTTGGCCGGAGCCTTTGTCGGTTGGCAAGTTTTCGGCGCTGGAACATCGGGCTTGCTCGGCATATTCGCGATTGGCGGCGTGAGTGCCGGCGCGGCTTATCTTGCCGCCGACAGTCTATTGCCGCGGGATCGAGAATCGCTGCACCGCGCAACCTATCACAGCTTGCAAGATACACCCGCCGGGCAGCCGACGCGCTGGGATAGTCCCGACTCCGACGCCACGGCGACGATCACGCCCAAGCGGGATTTTTATGCCAAGGACGGCCGCTTTTGCCGCGAGTTCAATGTCTTCTTTCGGCTAGGCAAGTCGCGCGAAACGCATACCCGAACCGCCTGCCGCGGCGTCGACGGTTCCTGGCAGACGATATAAATCCCGGCGGAATTGCCGGACCGGGGCGTGCCAAAAAAAGGCCGCGCCAATTGGCACGGCCCGAGTCTAGGGAGGAAACGCCCAAGAAGAATCGCAATAAGCGATTGCCTTGCGGCGCAACATGATCTTGGACATTCATGCTGCAATGCACAATATCTTGTCTAACGGTTAAATTTTCAAGCAGCGAATTATCACGAATGCTCGATTTTTCGCGAGCACCCGATTGGGCGCCGCCATGTTGCAGTACGGCGACGGTTGCGGCGTTCGAATTAACCGGCCGGCTTGACCGGCGGCCTGGTGTTCAATTCGCATAAGGCGGCATGACCTGTCGGCGCGCCGAAATATTCGTCCATTGCGTCGCACAGAACATCCCAAAAATAGAGCGCCGACGCGCTGTCTGCGAGCAGATGAAACGCGGGAATGTCGGCGCGGTCCTCGCGAATGAGGATCGTCGAAAGGCGGGCAACCGAAGTCTGGGCAATCCGAAGATCGGCAAATTCCTGCGGGCTCAGATCGACGCCGCAAAGCTTCTGCAGACAGGCGACCGCCTTGGTGCCGCACAGAACGAACCAGGCATGGCTGTCGCGCCGGGGCGCCGGGTAGCATCCGGAAACTATCGGGACCGCTTCGACCAGGCCAATTGTGTCGCCGATCAATTCAATATCCGGCAGGATCAGCGCTTCGGTATTGGCCAGCCGCGCAATGAGCGCGCCATCCGAAAGCCGCCGCGCCATATTGTTGATCGGGGGTACGGGAATGCCAGCCTCGCGCAACGCGTCCAGCGCGCCACCGCCCTTTAGGCCGAGGCGCGGCATCGGCGACAGGTCGATCAGCGCCAGCCGCGTCGCAAGACCGTTCCGTCCGGGGAAAGTATCGGCGACCGACACCTGACCGATGTTGCGGAAAATGGCGCCATGTTGGACGAGGCGCGGATGGACGAAACTGCGCCGGGAGAATCGCGTCGGATCGGTCATGCCAGGCATTCCGTGCTCATGCCGACTGCCGACGGTTCTGCGGATCGTAGAAGGGAAGCGCCGAAACCGTCGCGCGGATGAGCCTGCCGCCGGGTCCCTTGATGGTAAACTCAACGCCGGGCTCCGCTTGGTCGGGTGCGACATACGCCAGACCGATCGGGTGGCCGAGCGTGATCGAGCGGGCGATCGACGTAACCCGGCCGATAATCTCTTGGCCGCGAACCACAAGATGACACTCTTCCGGCAGGATTTGCGTGGCGGCGGGCAGGGTGAATCCGACCAGAATTCGGGCCACGCCGCGGCGGCGGTGCATTTCGACGGCGCGACCGCCGACAAAGAATGGCTTGCGCTTCGAGATTGCCCAGGTCATGCACGCTTCGTCCGGATGGGTCAGCCCGTCGGTGTCTTGGCCGACGATGATGTGGCCTTTTTCGAGACGCAATACGCGCTGCGCTTCGACGCCGAACGGGCGCATCTCGAAGGAATGCCCCGCGACGGTCAGCCGCTCCCAGAGCGCCGCGCCGCATCCGGCCGGAACGTGGATTTCATACCCGAGCTCGCCCACGAAACCGACCCGCAGTATGCGGGCGGGGATGTTCGCGACATCACCCTGCCGGACGGCCATGTAGGGAAAGGCTTCGGGGCTCAAATCGATATCCGGACACAGCGGCGCCAACAGGTCGCGGGATCGTGGCCCGGCGATATTCACCGACGCAAAGGCGCCCGTAACATTGGTGGTATCGATATCCAGCCGCCATTGCGCGTTCCACCAGAGCATCGAGCGGAATACCGTATCCGACCCGCCGGTGGTCGTGGTGACGTAGAAATGGTCGTCGGCGAAGCGGCAGGCGACGCCGTCATCGATTATGGTGCCGCTGACATCGCACATCAGCGCGTACCGGCCCCGTCCCACCGGTTGTGTCGAATATGCCGACGTATACATCCGGTTCAGGAACTCCGCGGCGTCCGGGCCGCGGATGTCCAACCCGCCAAGCGTCGAGACGTCGATCATGCCCACGTTCTGCCGGACCGCCGTTACCTCCTGCTGCACCGCCGCGTTTTCATCGGCGCCGTAGCAGACCGGCCGCAACCAGTCGCCGGCGACCATCATTCCGGCGCCGGCGGCTTCGTGATGGTGATGCATTGGCGTCAGCCGCCGCGGCTCGAACCGCCGGCCTGCCAGCAAGCCGAACTTCTCCGGCACGGTCGGTGGTCGATTGGTCCATCCTTTCGCGCCGCTCAAGGGCTCATTGGTAAGGATTCGCGTCAGCCGAACCGCATTGGTTGCCGAATACCGGCCCTGGCTTGGCCCCATGCCGACGGTCGAATATCTTTTAACCAGCTCGATGTCATCGAATCCTTCCGCGACGCTGTGTTCGATATCCTGGGGGGTCAGGTCTTCATCGAAATCGATGAATGCTTTTCCCTTGTCGCTGTCGAAGATCGGCCAGGGATTGCTTTCCGGCGTGACAGCCGGGTCTTCGACCGCGCTATCTTTGTGGCCACCGGCCATTGCATGCTTGCCGGCCCGGCGGCCGTCCGCGATCGCCGCGTCGAGATCCCATTCGCCGCGCACCGCGCCCGCCGTTACAATTCCATCGGGCGCTGCCGCTATTTTGAAGGCGCTTCGGGTGTCGTCATAAACAACCTCGCCGCCGGCTTGCGCGACCAGCGCTGCGGCGGGCGCCCAGCCGATCGACACGCAGATCAGGTCGCAATCGAGACGGCGCGTTTCCGGCGGTCCGCTGTCCTGACCCGGCCGCAGCCGCAGGTCAAGACCGGCGACATGACTGCCGCCGGTGTTCGGCACCGCGCGCTCGATTGCATAGCCGTGGATGATGCGAATGCCGCGGTCGAGTGCTTCCCGGATAAGGCTGTCCCCGGCGATCGTGTAACGCAGGTCGACCACGGCCTCTACCGCAATGCCCGCGTCGTCGAGATCCAAGGCGACGCCGTACCCATCGCTGTTGGAAGCGATGACGACGGCCCGGCGGCCCGGCCGCACCGCATAGAGCCACAACAGTTTCTGCGCCGCCGATCCCAGCATCACTCCCGGCAGATCGTTGTTGGCGAAGACGGCCGGCTGTTCGATGAGGCCGGTCGCTAGGACGACGCTTTCGGCGCGCAGTTTGGTCAATCGTTCGCCGCTGGTCACGGCAAGGAAATTATCGGCGAAGAGGCCGGTGCAAACGGCATCCGACATGACGGTAATTTTATCGTCGAGCGCTTCCATTTCTTCGGCCAGCGCCTTGGCGGTTTCGACACCCCGCCGCCCCGCAGCGTCGAAGCGCGCATGGTTGAGGCTGCCGCCCAGCAACGGCTGTCGCTCGATCAGGATGACCCGGCCACCCGCTCGCGCCGCTGCGATCGCGGCGGCAACACCGGCTCCGCCACCGCCGACAACCGCGACATCGGCAAAGGCATAGTTCTTGTCGAACGTGTTCTTTCGCGCGACCTGCCCAATGTGTCCTAATCCGGCGGCGGCGCGAATTCTCTTCTCCCAGAAATCCCAGGCGCCGCGTGGCTTGAAAAACGCATGATAGTAAAAACCGACCGGCAGGAACCGGGCAAACCATTCGATCCATTTGCTCCGGTCGCGGCGGAGGCTGCCCTTGTAGTGTTGGCCGGTAACTCGCAAGCCGTGCGATATTGGCCGCCGGTCCGCGGGAACGTTGGGTTCGGGGCCGATCTGAACCAAACAATTCCCATCGTCACCGGTCATGCTGAGGATGCCGCGCGGCCGATGATACTTGAAGGACCGCGAAATCAGCCAAACGTCGTTCGCGGCGAGCGCACTGGCAATGGTGTCACCGATGAATCCGCTGTAGTTACCGCCTTCGAATGAAAACCGCACCGGTTTGGCCCGGTCCAGCAATATGCCGTAGGGCGGGTTGAGCCGATCGCCGGTCATGATTTGCGCGCGGGGCCGCCACCGGCAAACGGCTGGTCTGGCGGATAGGTGCGCAAGACCTTGTCGGACGAGGTGTCCCGTTCGGCGATGAACCAGTACCCGCTGGCGACATGCAGCCACCATTCGCGGACGAGCCCGGCGCGGTTGTCTTCGAGGAAGACATAGTCGGTCCACTCGGAGTCCGACCCTGCGTCCTGATCCGGCATCGACGCGACTTCCCCGCCGTAGACGAACTCCTGAATATTGCGGGGTCCATTCAGCGGACAATGGAGGATCTTCATCGCCCGCTCCTAGTGCCCAACCGAAGCGGCGCCTTTTTCGCCGACCTGTTCGAACTCATCGAACCGGTCGAACCGAAAAGGCCGGATCAATTGCGGCTGGCGCGTCCCGGCGACGCATTCGGCCATGGTAAAGCCGGCGATGGGCGTGGCCTTGAAGCCCCAGGTGCCCCACCCGGCGTCGACGTAGTAATTTTCGATCGGCGTCAGACCCATGACCGGCGAGAAATCCGGTGTCATATCCGCCATACCGGCCCATTGCCGATTGACGCGGGCCTCGGCGAGAAACGGGAATAGTTCAAGAATATGGGCCATCAGCCCTTCCTTGAAATCCAGCGTGGACCGCGTTCCATACAATGGGTAGGGGTCGGTCGCGCCGCCCATCACCAGTTCGCCCCGGGCGGTTTGCCAGATGTAAACATGCAGGCTGCCCGATACGATTATCGGATCGAGAAACGGCTTCATGGGGACCGAGACGCAGGCCTGCAGCGGAATGGTCCGAATCGGCAATTTTAGACCGGCCATGGCGGCAACCAGCGACGATGAACCGGCGACTGCCTGTAACACGATATTGCATTCCACCGGGCCGCGGCTTGTTTTGACACCGGTGACGCGCCCGCTCCGGACATTGATCCCGGTGACCTCGGTGTGTTGGTGTACTTCCACGCCGTGACGCGCCGCGCCTTCGGCGAATCCCCAGGCGACGGCGTCGTGTCGGGCGGTGGCGCCGGGCCGATGATAAAGCGCGCCCAATATCGGATAGCGCGTCGCACGCGACATGTTCAAGGACGGGCAGAGCCGGTTGATCTCATCGGGCCCGATCAGTTCCGAGTCCACGCCAAGGTGCTGATTGACCTCGGCCCGCCAGCGGGCGGTGCGCAACGCGGAATCCGTATGGGCCAGAGTCAGGTGGCCCCGTGTCGAGTACTGAATGTTGAGGCCGAATTCCTCGGAGAGGCCGGCCCAAAGCGCCATCGATTCGCAGTAGAACGCCACGCCTTCCGGAGTCAGGTAATTGGCGCGGATGATGGCGGTGTTGCGGGCCGTGTTGCCGCCGCCGAGATATCCCTTGTCGAGCACCGCGACATTGGTGATGTCGTGCAGCTTTGCGAGGTAATAGGCCGCCGCCAAGCCGTGGCCGCCTGCGCCGATAATGACGACGTCGTAGCGTGGTTTCAGCTCCGTCGCCTGGGGCAGGAGACCACGGGCGGGATATTGTTTGGCGAAACCGTATTTTAAGAGCCCGAACGGCATTGGTCCAATTGGCAAGGGTCGCGGGATGATTTTCACGGTCGCCCGTGATGCCGCCGACCCTATAGTGGTTGGTCATGCTCGCGCAACACGGATTCGGTATATCTAATGCGCCGGACTATTCCATCGATTGGGTAGGGATCGTTTCTCAGATTTGCCAAGCCCGCATCTTTACAAGGATCTTACAAACTTCACGAACAATTTTGTTGTTTGTTATAAGAATTCTAAACATCTTCTCGCGAGATACACGCGAAGCAGGAAAGGGTATGCAAATGGACGGATTCGGACGATTTTCCCTCGCCGCCGTGATGGGCGCGGCGCTGGCCGCCGGCATTTCTATGACCGCCGGGGCCGCGGAGCCGACAGTCGTCGACCTCACCCAGGTCGGCTGCCAATTTCTCGAATCGGAAAAAGGCGTCGATCACATGTATCGACCGAAGAAGGCGGAGGATTGCGACGCCATCAACGCGAAATCGGGCGCCAAGCGGTTGGCTGCCGCCGGCCCGCTCGAATTGAAGCCGGGCAAATACATCTTCCGCGTGACCAACAAGAACGTGCCTTATACACTTGGATTTTGGTTGCGCGAGCACGACTACAGCCCCGGCAATCCAATCCATAAACTGTCCAAGACCAGCGTGTCGGGCGGCGGATTGACCCTCGGCAAAACGCGCGATTACGAAGTCGAGCTGAAGCCGGGCAAGTATCTGTTCTCGTGCCCGTTGAACCCGACACCGGATTATCCGCTGGTGGTCAAGGGCTAGGACCCGCCGCGCCGCCCGCGGGATTCGAAGACGACGATGGGAGCGTTAAGTCGTGGAAAACCTGCAAATCGATGGCGGCCGGCTGTGGGACAGCCTGATGCAGATGGCGGCAATCGGCGCTACCGAGAAGGGCGGCGTGTGCCGCCTGACTCTGACGGATTTGGACAGGCAGTCGCGCGACCTGTTCATTTCCTGGTGTGAGTCCGCCGGATGCTCTGTGGCCGTCGATGCGATGGGCAATATCTTCGCCCGCCGGCCGGGGCGGGATAACACGCTGCCGCCAGTGGTGACGGGCAGCCATCTCGACAGTCAGCCAACCGGCGGTAAATTCGACGGCGCGTACGGCGTGCTCGCCGGGTTGGAGCTTATTCGCACTCTGAACGATGCCGCGGTGGAAACCGATGCGCCGGTCGAAGTCGTAGTCTGGACGAATGAAGAAGGATCGCGGTTTCCCCCGGCGATGATGGGATCGGGGGTGTTCGCCGGAAAGTTCACGCTCGAAGAGGCGTATGCCACCACGGATGTAGACGGCAAGCGTGTCGACGAGGAATTGGACCGCATCGGATACAAGGGCGAAGGCTGCGGCGATCGGCCGATCGGGGCGTATTTCGAAGCGCATATCGAGCAAGGACCGGTGCTCGAGGCCGAAGGCAAAACCATCGGCGTGGTCACCGGCGCGCAGGGTCAAAGATGGTACGAAGTCACCTATACCGGCATGGAAGCCCATGCCGGTCCGACGCCGATGGCGCGCCGGCGCGACGCCTTGGTGGGCGCGGCGCGGCTGGTGCAGACGGTCAACCGTATCGGCCACGATTTTCAGCCGGATGCCTGTGCGACGGTGGGTATGATGCAGGTGCATCCGAACAGCCGCAATGTGATCCCTGGACGGGTGTTCTCGACCATCGATTTCCGCCATCCGGACGATGATCGCCTTGCGGCCATGGACGAAACGCTGCGCGGCGAAGCGGCGGACATAGCGTCGGCCTGCGACCTCGATTTCGAGATCGAGCAGATCCTCTACTTCGCACCGTCGCCGTTCGATGAGAAATGCGTGGCCGCCGTCCGTACCGGGGCCGACCGCGCCGGCCACCCTCACCGCGATATCGTGAGCGGCGCCGGTCATGATGCGGTCTACATGGCGACGGTGGCGCCCAGCGGAATGATTTTCGTTCCGTGCGAAGACGGCATCAGCCACAACGAAATCGAAAATGCGACGCCGGAAGATCTGGCGGCCGGATGCCAGGTTTTGCTGCACGCCGTGCTGGAAACCGCTGGCGCCCGTTAGAAACCGGCGCGGCTCAACGACAGACCGCGTGGGCCGACCAGACGGCGAGGCAGAAGACCGTGATCGCACCGGCCTGATGGAGGACCGCGAGTGGCAGCGGGACCACCAGCATCAACGTGACGATTCCCAGGCCGAGTTGCAGCAGCGTCGCGGCGAATAAATAATTGAGCGCGCGCGCCGGACCGGCGGGCAGCCATGCACCGCGGCCGGCGACCCATAATGCGGCGGTTCCCGCCAGCGTCAGATACGCCATGATCCGGTGATTGAACTGGACTGCCGCCACGTTCTCGAACGGGTTCAACCAGAACGGCGTTAACTGCCCGTACTCTTCGGGGAAGAATCGGCCCTGCATCATCGGCCAGTCATTGTAGATGCGCCCGGCCTCCAATCCGGCAACCAGGGCGCCGGACAGGGCCGTCGCGAATACGAGTGCGAGCAGGGCGAGCGTGCCGCGGCGAATGCCGGTGGGGCAGGGCGCCGCCGCCGCGAACCGCAGCCGGCCGAACCCGACCCAGAGCAATGCCCCGAGGATGACGAAGGCCAGGCCAAGGTGGACCGCCAGCCGGTATTGGCTGACATCGGTACGCGCGACGAAGCCGCTCTTGACCATCCACCAGCCGATCACCCCTTGCAGCCCGCCGAGAGCGAACAGGGCGATGAAGCGCGGCGCCTCGCGCCCAGCGATCTGGCGCCGCCAAACAAACCAGAGAAAGGGCAGGCCGTAGACCGCCCCGATGAGCCGCCCCCAAAGCCGGTGAATGTACTCCCACCAGAATATGTTCTTGAAGCCGGACAGGGTCATGCCCGCGTTTTCCAATCGATATTCCGATGTCTGGCGATACAGATCGAAGACCCGGCGCCACTCCGCTTCGCCGAAAGGCGGCAGCGCGCCGATAAGCGGGCGCCATTCGACCATGGAGAGTCCGGATTCGGTGAGCCGTGTAATCGCGCCGATCAGCATCATGGCGACCACCATGGCGGCGCACAGGAAAAGCCAGACGGTGACGGCGCGTGAGCCGTGGGCGCCGGTGTGCGGCGACTCGGTTGCAGAGTGCATTGGCGCACTATTCAGAATGTCGGCCCGGCAGGCCAGAAGGCAATTCGACGCAACCCGAGCCGGTCAGTCCGGCCTTGAAGCTGCGTGTGCTAGTCCGCCGGCGGGCGGCTCAGGCGTCGACTTGCCAGGTGTGGCCGCTGTGCAGCAATTCTTTCAGCGATGGCGTCGGCGATTGCTTTTTCACCGCGTCGATCTGCTCGTACACGGCGCTCGTGTATTCGGCGGCCGGTTCGCAATAGATCACGCCGAGGGCGACGGGGAATTCCGGCGCCTGCATCTGCGCCAGCAGGGTCGCCAACACCTTGTTGGTTTCGTCATGGACGAGGATATCGTCCTCGGTGATGCCGTTCTCGCCAATCTTGACGATCTCGAGTTTCAACGTGGTCGTGTTGAGGCGGATGCCCTTGTCACTGTCTTTGCCGAAAAGGACCGGCTTGCCGTGTTCGAGATGAACCTGGGTGTCGGCGGCGACGCTGCGGTCGGTGAAATGGGCGAAGACGCCATCATTGTAGACGATGCAATTTTGAAAGATTTCGACGAAGGAGGCACCCTTGTGTCCGTGGGCGCGCACCAGGACGCCGGGGAGATGCTTTTGCAGCGTATCGACCGAGCGGGCGACGAAACGGGCGCCGGACCCGAGCGCGAATTCTATCGCCGAGACCGGATTGTCCACCGAGCCCAGCGGCGTCGAGGGCGACCGCGTGCCGATCTTCGAGGTCGGCGAGTACTGACCCTTGGTCAGGCCATAGATCTCGTTGTTGAACAGCAGGACGTTCACGTCGACGTTGCGGCGGATGACGTGCAGCGTGTGGTTTCCGCCGATCGACAGGCAATCGCCGTCACCGGTGGCCACCCAGACGTCGAGCTCGGGATTGGTCAGTTTGACCCCTGTGGCGATCGCCGGCGCCCGGCCGTGGATGGTGTGAAAGCCGTAGGTCGCCATGTAGTAGGGAAAGCGCGCGGCGCATCCAATGCCCGAGATGAAAACTGTTTTCTCGGTCGGCGTACCGATCTCGGCCAAGGCGTTTCGTACGCCCTTGATGATTGCGTAGTCGCCGCAACCGGGGCACCAGCGGACTTCCTGATCGGAAGTGAGATCCTTGACTGTGAGCTTCTCCGGCGATTTGACCACCGTCATTTTATTTCTCCAGCTGCTTCAGGATCGCGTCTTCGATGGTGGCGATCTTGAAGGGTTGTCCGTTGACTTGGCTTAGTCCTTTGGCATCCACCAGATACTTCGCCCGCAAGACGTTGACGAGTTGGCCGTTGTTCATTTCCGGCACCAATACATTGTCAAACTGGCCGAGCAGGTCGCCTAAATTCCTCGGGAACGGCCAGATGTGACGCAAGTGGATGTGTGACACATCCTTGCCCATTGCGCGAAGGTTGGAGACGGCGCGGGATATTGGACCGTAGGTGGAACCCCAGCCGATCACCGCCAGCGCACCCGAGTCATTCCCGTCCGCCACGTCCTGAAGCGGGATGTGATCGGCGACGCCGTCGACCTTTGACGCCCTCGTATCGGTCATTTTCTGATGATTTTGCGAATCGTAGGAAATATGGCCGGAATCGTAAGATTTTTCGATGCCGCCAATGCGATGCTCCAATCCCGGCGTGCCCGGCTTTACCCAGACCCGCGCCAGCGTTTCCGGGTCGCGCAGGAAGGGATGGAAGCCCTCCGTATCGGTGTGAAATTCGGTCGGGAAGGGCTCGAACGTGTCCACGTCGGGGATGCGCCAGGGTTCGGCGGCATTGGCGATGTACCCGTCGGTCAGCAGGATTACCGGTGTCATGAATTTCGTCGTCAGGCGCACCGCTTCGATGCCGACTTCGAAACAATCCGCCGGAGAACACGCCGCCAGCACGACGACCGGGCTGTCGGCGTTGCGGCCGTAGACCGATTGATAAAGATCCGATTGTTCGGTTTTTGTCGGCAGTCCGGTGGACGGGCCGGCGCGTTGCGAATTCACGATAATCAACGGCAGTTCGGTCGAGATTGCGAGACCGATCGCCTCGCCTTTCAGGGCCACGCCCGGGCCCGAACTCGAGGTAACGCCGATCGATCCGGTATAGGAAGCCCCGATCGCCGAACATACGGCGGCAATCTCGTCTTCCGCCTGGAATGTGACGATATCGAAGTGCCGCAAGCCCGCCAGGGCATGGAGCAGAGAGGATGCCGGCGTGATCGGATAGGAACAGAAGGTCATTTTAAGGTCGGCGAGTTTCGTTCCCGCCAGCAGGCCCCACGCCAACGCGTCCGTCCCGGTGATGTTGCGGTATACGCCGGGTTCCAGCGCCGCCGGCGGTACGATGTAGCTGCTGATTTCGCCGGGCATCTCCGCCGTTTCCGCGAATGCGTGTCCGGCGTTAAGGGCGGCGATGTTGGAATCAGCGATATCGGGCCGTTTGGCGAATTTCTTCTTCAGCCAATCGGTGGTCGGCGCGCGATCGCGCCCATAGAGCCAGTAGACGAGGCCGAGGGTCCAGAAATTTTTGCACCGCAGCGCTTCTTTCGATGTCAGTCCCATCTCCTTCACCGCCTCGACGGTGAGTTTGGAAATATCGATCTTCAAGGCGCGAAACTTCTCCAGGGTGCCGTCTTCGAGCGGATTCGACGTGAAGCCGGCTTTGTCCATGTTGCGTGCCGTGAAGGTGCCCGTATCGACGATGATCAGGCTGCCCGCATGCATGTCGTCCACATTGACCTTGAGCGCCGCGGGATTGAACGCGACCAGCACGTCCGGGACGTCGCCGGAGGTGGCGATCGACCGGGCGCCAAAATTGATCTGAAAAGCCGATACCCCATAAGTCGTGCCCGCGGGCGCTCGGATTTCGGCGGGGAAGTCCGGGAATGTCGCCAGATCATTGCCGGCTAGGGCGGTTGTGTCGGTGAATTGGCTGCCGGTAATTTGGACACCATCACCGGAGTCACCCGCGAATCGGATGACGACGGAATCCAGTTCCTCACGTGGTAGCAGAACCGGTTCCTCTGCAGACACTGCGGCCATTTCTTTACGGCCCTCCCTAGCGTTCTCGGGCGTTTCCGCCTCGATTGTCATTGAACAGTAACATCAAATTTGGCCCTGCCAAATCACACCTTTGCGGGGTAGTACGGTCGCTTGGCGATCCTCACGACCCGCGCTGAATCTCAGAATGTCCATGCGATGACGATTGACTCCGTCGGCCGGTCCTGATGCTCTGTTTCCCGGCCTTTGCCGACGTCATCCAAGCATGTGCGGAGGTAACTTATATTTTTCGCTTGCGTTGTCCAGCTTCCTGATCCTGTGGGCACTGCGGCCCTAGTCGAGTACCGCCAACATTTCCTCAATTCTGCTGTATTTACGCCGCGGCGCGCCGGGGTTGGCGTTGGCGATTTCGCTCTCGTCGATCTTCTTCCAATCCGGATATGTGACCCAGCGCACGTCCCGCTCACCGAGCAGCGTCTCGAGTGAGAGTCGGCCCGATTTGTCTCCATTGCCCTGTTCATCGAGAATTCGCGCCGCGGCGTGGTCGCCGTCATGTTTGTTGGTGCCGATGACGCCGGTGGGCCCCCGTTTGATCCAGCCGACCGCATACACGTTCCCCTGAATCAGGCCATCGTCATGGACTACGATGCCGCCGCGTTCGTCGAAGGGGACCCCTGGAAACGGTTCGCCGTAATAACCGATTGCCGGGATGACCAGGCCGCATGCGACTTCAAAGAATTTTCCGGTGCCCACCGCACGGCCGTTCTCGACCGCCGTATGCTCCAGTTTCACGGCTTCAACGCGGTCGCCGCCGAGGATTTCCACCGGATTGGCAAAAAAGCTGAAATGCAGCCGTTTGGTTTTTCCCTCGGCGGAGAGGGTGGTGAAACCGCGCAGGCTTTCCAGGTTTCGTTCGCACAGCCGCCTTTCGCGGTCTTCCATCCCTTCGGGAACGCTGTCCGGCAATTGCGCCGGGTCGACCACGGGATGGCAATCCGTCAACTGCCCCATTTCGCGCAGTTCCACGTTGGTGAATTTCGCTTCCACCGGCCCACGGCGGCCGCACATGTAGATATCGGTAAGCGGCGAGGCGTGGATCGCCGCGGCGGCATAGTCGGTCAGGTCGGTTGCCGTCATTTCCTCCGGCGTCTTGGCCAGGACGCGGGCGCAATCGACCGCGACATTGCCGTTACCGACGACCACCGCCGCGCTGATGTTGAGATCGGGGTCCAGGTCGCGGAAATCCGGATGGCCGTTGTACCAGCCGACGAAGGACGCGGAACCGATGACGCCCTGCTTGTCCTCACCGGGAATACCCAATTTCCGGTCGAGCGGCGATCCGACCGCGAGTACGACCGCGTCGTATATGTCCTGCAATTCGCCGACGGTGATGTCGCGGCCGACCTCTACATTGCCGTAATAGCGGACCGCCTCGTTGAGCGCGGATTTTTCGTAGGCGCGCCAAACATTCTTGGTTTTCTGGTGATCCGGCGCGACGCCGCCGCGAATCAGGCCGAACGGCGTCGGGAGCCGTTCAATAATGTCAATCTGGCAATCCACGCCAGATTTCAGAAGCGCTGCGACGGTGTAAAAGCCGCTCGGCCCAGATCCGACAATCGCCACTTTCAGGGGCATTGTCGTGGTTCCTCCCCGGTAAACTTTATTATCGGCGGGGCAACCTAATGCAAACCGTTCACAGAATCAAAGCGGCGGTCGCGCCGCCGGGCTGAACAGGCGCATGAAACCGGGAGTCAGTGAATGTAGCCGCAGTCCCGAAAATTCCTGACCTCGGCGGGGGTAATAATATTTCGTCCGGCGACGTTCACTGAATGAATGTCTCCATCGATATTTAATTCCCAGAAGGAAAGAAATTTCGACAGCTTCGGATACCGCGGCGCCAGATCCATGAATTGCCAGATGAAACTTTGCAGAACGCTGGGGTGGTCCGGCATATGGTAGAGGATCTCCGCGGTGGTCAGCCGATAGCCGCGCAGTTGTCGTTCAATTTCGTGCATTGCTGTTCTCGCCAATGTGGTACATGGGTCAATGGTTGAACATCCGAAATCTTAAGCGAGAATTGACGAATAATACATTAACATCAAGCGATTGGCAGCGATCGGCCAAGAGTGCTGACAGGCCGGTCGAAGCGGATAGCGTGTATTTCAAGGGCTTACGGTCGATTGCCTTATCTGCCGTCATCCACCGGCGGCAGGCGATGGCGCAGCGAGTGGATACGCCGCAGCGCATCCAGCGGCGGGCGGAGTGGATTCAGGCGATCCTCGCCATCGGCAGCCCAGGGGTCGAGCCGAATTTCCAGCAGCGCAATCATGTCGTAGGTCGCGGTACCCCTGTCGCGCTCGTCCAGCCCCCGTCCCAGCGGGTCGATGATATCGGCAAGGGCGGCATGATCCGCATCCGAAAATATGCCGAACCACCGCAGCGTTTCCGCCAATTGGCGCGCCGCGCGCCGGGTCAGCCGTTTTGGGTCGTAATGTAAGGCGGCATAGCGAAAGGCGGCATCCTCGCTGATCGTCAGGAAATAAGGCCTGTCCCCGGCCGCGCGCTGTGCCGGAGATGCCGGCGCGCGGGGCCGGCGTACGCCGGCGCTGCGCCCAGCCGTTGTCGTTCGGCCGGCGCCTTCAGCTCCGTATCGTTGTATTAGTCGCGTAATTGCTCCCGCAATCATTGTATTTTCTTTCTCTTTTCAGCCGGTTATGGCGTTTCTCCAAATAAGGCTAGCAGGGATCGTGCCACATTGAGGATGCAATCCGGGACGGTGATTTGCCGGGGTACGCACGGACTCAAACGGCGCGGCATGTTCTGCCGCACCGGCGGAAAATTTTGCCGGGTTGGACGGTTTCCCTGCTCGATCCAGTGGCGAATTGGCGACGCTGTCGATATGATCGCGGTAGCATGGGGCGGAAAAGACGGAAATGACCGAACGGCAGCACGGCGATCCGGAACGTGACAATAAGCCCACCGCGGGTTCGGTGCGCAGCACCGGCTATCGTCTGTGGCAAGTCGTCAATTTGTGGCAGCGGCGGCAGAAGGAGGCGTTGTCCCCCTTTAATTTGACGCCGGTACAATTTCTTTTACTTGCCGGCCTCGACGATTTGTCGGGAACCGCGCCGGAGCCGATTACCCAAACCGTCCTCGCCCGGCACTGCCGGACCGATCGAATGATGACGTCCCAGGTGCTTCGCCATCTGGAAGGGGATGGGCTGATCCACCGGCGCGAACATGACGGCGACGGCCGCGCAATGGCGGTCGAGATTGGCGAAGCAGGCCGCAACTTGGTGCGCAAAGCGGCCAAATCCGTGGAGCAGGTTGAGGCGGCGTTCTTCCGGGCGCTTGGGCCGGACATTCCCGCATTCGGCGATGCGCTTACCTTGCTGTCGGGCGAACGTCCGCGGCGGCGTGTGCCGGCCGGAAGCCGGTCCTCTTGAGGGAAATATTTCGGCGGCGAATGGTTTCCGCGCACCGAATCGGGATAAAACAGATTATCGCAAATCGCCGTGCCGCGGCGTCACCGGGCATGGGCGGATAATATCTTGGGAGGATCGATCTGATGAAGCGCAGCGCGGCTCAACTTCTTGCGGCCACTTTGGAATCTCATGGGGTGGATATCGCCTTCTGTGTGCCGGGCGAAAGCTACCTCGCGGTGACCGATGCGCTGATTGATTTTCCATCGATCAAGCTCGTGGTGTGCCGGCACGAGGGCGGGGCCGGTTTCATGGCGATCGCCGATGCGCGCAACCGCGGCAAGCCGGGCGTCTGTTTCATTAGCCGCGGACCGGGTGCAACCAACGCGTCGATCGCCATCCACAGCGCCTATCACGACGCGCTGCCGGTTGTTTTCTTCATCGGTCAGGTGGAACGCGACGAGAAGGGCCGCATGGCGCTGCAAGAATTGAATTATTCGAAGACTTTTTCCGACACGACCAAACTCGTCATCGAGGTGGACGATGGCGACATGCTGTCCGAGGCCGCGGCCCGCGCCTTTCATGTTGCGTCCTCCGGGACGCCGGGCCCGGTTGTCGTGACGCTGGCGGAGGACATGCTCGACGATCCGGTCTCGGCCCCGGTGCTGTCCCCGTCGCCGCGCGTTCGCATGGCGCCCGCGCCCGACGACGTTGCGCGGATCGCCGATATGATCGGCAAGGCGAAAAAACCGCTGGTCGTCGCCGGAGGCTTGGTGGAAGGCGCGCTGGCGTTGGCGGCGCTGACT
Organism: Alphaproteobacteria bacterium; assembly: GCA_029861675.1. Next base: position 4,619 of record JAOTYV010000036.1, on the reverse strand, counting down.
GAATTTGCGGAGAAGTTCGACCTGCCGGTCTGCCCCAGCCACCGGCGGTCGCATGTGTTCGACAGCTGGCACCCGAATTGCGGCGGCTATCTCGGCAGCCGCGCACCGAAGCAGCAGCTCGACCTAATGAAGGAAACCGATCTGATGCTGGTGATCGGCGAACGGCTTGGCCCGACGGTGAGTCAGGGTTACAGCTTTCCCGCCGCGCCGGTGCCGCAGATGTCGATGGTCCACGTCTGGCCCGACCCCGTGGAGGTCGGCAAGATTTTTCAGCCGACGATCGGCGTCGCTGCGGATGTCGGTTTGTTCCTGGACGCGATGCTGGCGCAGGACGCGCCCGCCGCCGCGAACGGTCGCGCGCAATGGATCGGCCGCCTGAACAAGGTGCACCAGGAACTGACGACTTGGGAGCCGGTGTCGGCGAATGACGGCGTGGTGTTCGGCGGCGTCATGGCGGCGATCAAGGAACATCTTGCGGCGGATGCGGTGGTGACCAGCGATGCGGGAAATTTCAGTTCCTGGATTCACCGGTACCTCTATTTCCGCCAGACCAACATGTTCATCGGGTTCGCGACCGGCGGCATGGGCGGTGGCGTGCCGTCCGCTGTCGCGGCGTCGATCGCCGATCCCGGCCGGCAGGTGGTCGGCTTCGTCGGCGACGGCGGCTTCATGATGACCGGTAATGAACTGGCCACCGCCGTGCAGTACGAAGCGCCGGTAAAAATCTTCATCGCCAACAACGCCAGCTACGGCACTATCCGCATGCATCAGGAAGGACGGTATCCGGGCCGGGTCACCTCGACCGCGCTGAACAACCCGGACTTCGCCAAATTGGCGGATGCCTACGGCGCCCTCGGATTGAAGATCGAGAATGACGGGGATGTGGAGTCGGTGGTCGCCAAGGCGATGAGCCATGACGGCCCGGTGGTGGTCGATGTGCGGACCAGCCTGAACTATCTGACCGCATGGCGGAAGCTGGAGGACATGCCGGCCTACAGCCAATAGGGCGGCTTCGTCTCAGTTGGCGTCGGTTCAGCAACCAGTTCGTTGCGTTACCCCCCTGCTATTTTCTTCCTACTCGCGGGAGAGGCGTTGACCGCGCGCAGCGGTCAAAGGGGAGGGGGATCATCAAATTTCCAGACTTACGTCTAAGAGGCGCTGCGCGACCCATTCAATCGAGGTGCAGCTTCATCCCCACATGGGAGGCGGTGAAGCCGAAGGATTCATAGAACCGGTGCGCATCGGGCCGGGTCTTGTCGGCGGTGAGTTGCACCATATGGCAGTCGCGTTCGCGCGCCCGGTCGATCGCCCAGCGGAATAACGCCTGGCCGATGCCCCGGCTGCGATAGCTTTCGGCGACGCGCACGCCCTCGATCTGCGCCCGCTTGCCGCCCTGATAGGTGAGATTGACGATAACGGTGATCTGCAGCGTGCCGATCACCGCGCCATCATGCTCCGCCACGACGACCTCGTTGTTCGGGTCCGCGTCAATCGCCGCGAAGGCGCCGGCATAGGCGTCGGGGAGCGGGGTCTCGTCGCGTTCGCGGATTTGTCCCAGCGGATCGTTGGCCAGCAGGCTGACGATGGCCGGCAAATCGGTCGTCCGCGCCGGGCGGATGACCAAATCCTCGGGCGGGCGATCGGCCGTCACGCGTCTAGCCCTTGGCATACCGGGCGCGCACCGCGCGCTCGAGCGCGGCGGCCACCAGCCGGTCGATATCGAGCCGGTGGCGAACCATTTCCAGGACGCGCATTTCCTCGAGCTCGACCTTGCGGTCGGCCGCGGCGATTTCGACGGCAAGCGCATAGGCCGTTTCGCGCAGCCCTTCCGGCAGCGCATTGTCGATTACCTGCAACGCCGTCTCGAGACCTTCCTCGGCCGACAGCATTTCCGCGCAGGTGGCGGCGGTCTCGGTCAATGTGTCGGAATCAAAGCCGTCGAACACCGGTAGCCCCTGGACGATCTGGCCGATTGTCGAGAGTTCCGTATCCGGCATTTGGCGGTCCGACGCGGACACGATGACCATGGTGTAAATCAGGGCGGCTTGTTTGCTGAGCATTCAGGAATCCATTTTTGTGTGAATTTCGCTTGCCCTGCATATGGGGAGCCGGTGGTGGGGAGTTCAAGCCTGCCCGTTCGTCTTCGGGTGTGAAAAGAAGGTCTTGCAGGCAGCCACCGCGTCGGCGAGGCCGACCCGCTCCATCTCCACGCCGTCCGGAAAGGCTCCGCCGAGGCGCGACGGCATCATCGGGTCGAGCAGCACGAAGACGCCCCGGTCGGTCGCCCGACGGACCAGCCGGCCATAGGCCTGTTTGAGCCGCAGCCGGGTCAACATGTCGTCATAGCTGCGCCCGCCGAATGCCTTGCGGCGCGCCTTGTGCAGGATGGTCGGGCGGGGCCATGGTACCCGGTCGAACACGATGAGGCGCAGGCTCTCGCCCGGTACGTCGACGCCGTCGCGGACCGCGTCCGTGCCGAGCAGGCAGGATTTCTCCTCGGCGCGGAAGATGTCGATCAAGGTGGCCAGGTTCAGCCGGTCCACGTGCTGGGCATAGAGCGGCAGGGCCGCCTGATCGAGCGGTTCGGCGATCCGGCCATGGACCTGGCGCAGCCGGCTGATCGCGGTGAACAGGCCAAGCGCCCCGCCGCCCGAGGCGAGGAACAGTTCGCGATAGGCCGCCGCCACCTGCGCGGCATCGTCTTTGCGCACATCGGTGATGACGAAGACGCGCGTTTGCTCGTGGTAGGCAAAGGGCGACGGCACCGCGGCCCGGATTGCTGCCGGCAGGTGGTCCGCGCCGGTGCGTATTTCGGCGGCGCGCCAGTCGGCTTCCGCATCGCCGGATCCGTCGCGCAATGTCGCGGAGGTCACCAGCACGCCATGCGCCGGCACCGCCACGGTTTCGGCGAAGGGCAGGGTCGGGTCGACCCAATGGCGGTACATGCCGATGTCGATGTCGCGGCCCTCCATGCGCTCGACCGCGAACCAGTCGACGAAGTCGGTCGGCGTTTCCGTCGCCAAGGCGCCCAGCATGTCGCGCCAGGCGCGCAGCAGCGATTCCGCCCGGTATTGCAGCGACCGGCAGACCGCCTCGATGCGGATGCGCGTCTGCGTGTCGAGATCCTCGGCCTCGTCGTCGAGCCGTGCCAGCAGGCGTTCGCGCAATTTACGGACGGGGTCTTCGATTTGTCGCAGGGCGGCCGCGAGTTCGGCGGCGGCGCCCAACACGGTGTCCGCCGGCTCCGAGATTTCGGCCTCCAGCGCATAGGGCCCCCGGCTGTCCGGCACACGGGCATAGGTGTGCCCCCGGGCGGCGGCGAGGAAGGCTTCCCCGATACCCTTCGGCTGCTCGTCGACGCAACGCTGCCGCCAGCCGGTATCGGGCAGCACGCCGGCCGCATGCAAACACTGGTCGAGCGCGGTTTGCGCCGCATCATCCTCGCCCAGCAGGTCCTCCACCCGGCGTTTGAGGCCGCGGCCGCGCCGCCGGGCCTCGACGCCGCGCAGCCAGCGCCGCAACTCGGCCATCTCCCGGCCGCTGAGATGGGCCGAAAAGGCGCCGTCCGCCGCGTCGAAGACATGATGGCCCTCGTCGAAGACGTAGCGTGTCGGGGCATGTGCGTTTTCGCCGGCATCGCGCGCCGCCTGCACCATTACCAGCGCGTGGTTGGCGATCACCAGATCGGCGCGTCGCGCCTTGCGCACGCTGCGCTCGATGAAGCATTTGCCGTAGTGGTCGCAGGCCGAGTAGATGCATTCGCCGCGATGGTCGCTCAGGGCCAGCGTGCGGCCGGTGCCCAGAAGGTCGACCAGCCAGGCGGGAAAGTCGCCGCCGGCCATGCCGCCGTCCCGCGACCGGCCGGCCCAGCGCGCCATCAGCCCCAGCGCGACCGCGTCGTGGCGGCGCAGGCCGACGCCGCGGACCGCTTCCTCGAAATTCAGCAGGCAGAGATAGTTTTCCCGGCCCATCCGGACGACGACGCGGTTGCTCTTGCGGGCGGGTTCCGGGAACAGCCGGTCGAGTTCCTGATCGATCTGATGCTGCAGATTGCGGGTGAAGGTGGAGATCCAGACCGGTGCGCCATTGCGTTCCGCCCACAGGCTGGACGGCGCCAGATATCCCATGGTCTTGCCGACGCCGGTGCCTGCCTCGGCCAACAGGAAATGTGGGACGCCGGGCTTGGCGCGGGGCGCGAAGGCGGCGCTCACGGCGGACGCATAATCCGCCTGGCTCGGCCGCGCCTCGGCTTCTCCACCCAACAGCTCGTTCAGCCGCTGCCGCGCCGCCGCCGGCTCGACGGCGATGCTGCCGGGCGGGTCCGGCGGCGCATGATCCTTCCATTCCGGCAGACGCCGCCAGACATCGAGTCCGGCGCCCGGCGCGCGCGTCTGCGATGTTTCCTCCTCGCCGAGGGCGCGGAGGACGGCGGCGCCCCAGGGCCAGCCGCCGCCCGACATCGCGTGCGCGACCGGCCGCGCGCCGCGCGCCGCGCTCTCTTCGCCGAGGTCGGCCAGCAGCCGCGTCGCGGCGCGGCGGAGCACCAGGGCGGCGCCGGCCAGATCCGTCGGCGGGTCCAGGTCCAGGGCGGTCGCCAAGCCGTACGGCGTGGGGACGCA
>JAOTYV010000266.1 GCA_029861675.1 Alphaproteobacteria bacterium | reverse complement strand
TCGTGACATCGATGGCGGCGGCGGGACGGCAGAATTCCAACGTGGTCGTGCTCGACCTTCAAGGCGAGGGCGGGCCCGTACCGGTAGCCGCGCCGGCCAATTTCCTGGTCGCGACGATTCATGGCGGTCCGGCGGCAAAGGGCGGCCCTGCGCTTTCGTCTTTTGCGGCGACTTTTCTGGCGGAGTTGGGCACGTCCGACCAGCCGGTGGAGACGGTCTTCCGAAACGTTCGATCGGCGCTCGGGAAGCGGCCAAATGGCCACCCAATTGTCAGGAGCGCGTCTTCTTTGAACGCCGCGGTGACGCTCGTGCCATCGGCCCGCACGCGCGCCAAACTGGCTTATGCGACGCGGGGGATCCGGGTTACCAATGCGGATCGGCGGCCCGCCAAGCCGGCCCGGGATGCCGGGGCGACAGCGCCGAGCCGGGGCCTAAAGATCGCGGATTCGTCGCCGGCATTCGAATTTTCGCCGAAATTCGAAAAAGATCTCTGGTCGATTATCAAGAACAGCCAGAATGCCGCGGATTTCGAAGCCTATCTTGATGTTTTCCCAAAGGGCCTATTCGCCGCCGAAGCGAAGAAGCGGCTGTCCGATCTGCGCGGCAACGCACCGAAAAAGACGCCGCGCAAACAAGCCGCACCGCAGGAGAAGGCGGAAAAAATTGAATTGATCTGGAAACGCTTTGAGGCGGTCAGCAGTCTCAAGCTTCGCGCCAAACCGGATACAAAGGCCAAAGTCGTCGGGACCTTGGACCGCGGAAAAGAAATCTTGGTTGTTGGACGCGTTGCGGGGAGCGATTGGTACAAAGTCAGTCTGAAAGCAGGCAAGTTCGCCTATGCGGCACGGACGCTGTTACGTAATACGCCTGCCGCGGCGCAGAAATCACCGCCGAGAAAAGCGCCGGTCGCCGCCGCCGATACCTTTCGGGATTGTCCGGAGTGTCCTGAAATGGTCCGCATCGCCGCGGGCCAGTTCAAGATGGGGTCCTCCACCGGGGACAGTTCGGAACGGCCTGTACGCACGGTGCGCATATTGAAGCCTTTTGCCATCGGCAAGTACGAAATCACCATCGCCCAGTGGCAAGCATGCGTGAAAGGTGGCGGTTGCACCTATACGCCGAGCCTCGGCAAGGCAAAGCCGAATGATCCGGTGCGCAAGCTGAGTTGGTCCGATGTAAAGCGATATGTCGGTTGGCTCGGCAAGAAGACCGGGCAACGGTATCGGCTGCCGACCGAGGCGGAATGGGAATACGCGGCGCGGGCCGGTTCCAATAGCCTGTATTGGTGGGGTGACCGGATGGCGCCCGGCCTGGCCGACTGCAAAAAATGCGATCCGAGTTGGAACCGCAAACTGCCGCAATCGGTGGGGCGGGACAAAGCAAACCCATTTGGTCTGCACGGTGTTGCGGGCGGCGTATGGGAATGGACCGCCGATTGCTGGCACAACAATTACGCTGCCGCGCCGAGCGACGGGCGCGCATGGGACGCGGCGGACTGCCGGGGGCGCGTTCTGCGGGGTGGCTCATGGCGTAATGACGCGACTTACGCCCGGGCGGCCAGTCGGCTGAGATATGATTTCGATGTTCGGTATTCGACCAATGGGTTTCGGGTTGCGCGCGACCTTCGCTGAGCAGCGGACATAGTCCGATTTATCTCAATGGCTCCTTCGAGGACGCCCGATTGTGCAGTGCGACAAGCCTCTTACTTGATCTAGCCGGAAGGCCGCGAAAATTATACCATCCCCCCTGACCGGATGGACGCGGCAAGGTTTCGACACGGCGATGCGGCATTTGATGCGCAACATTCACTATTTGGCCGTTCTGGCGCAAATATTCACCATAACGGTGGTTCTGTGCTGGGCGGCGCCGGCTATGGCCGAACGCCGGACAGCCCTGATTATCGGCAACAGCGCCTACGCCAAGAGCCCTCTGCCGAATACCCTGAATGACGCCCGCGACATCGCGGCGGTCTTGAAGCGGCTGGGCTTCAAAGTGATTGGGCGGATGGACGCGTCGCAAAAAGAGATGCAGCGCGCGATCATCAAATTCGGCCGCGAATTGGAAAAGGGCGGGGTCGGCCTATTTTACTATGCCGGGCATGCGGTGCAGTTGCGCGATCGCAACTATATGATACCTGTCGGCGCGCAAATCACGTCCGCGGATCATGTGGAGCCTGAATCCGTCGATCTCTACAAGGTCATCGGGCGCATGGCCGGCGCCCGCAACAAGATGAATATCGTCATCCTCGACGCCTGCCGCGACAATCCGTTTCGCGATTTTTTCCAAATTTATTCCGAAGGTCTGGCGCAAATGCGGGCGCCGGCGCGGAGCTACATCGCTTACGCGGCCGGGCCCGGCGGGCTTGCGGCCGATGGCACCGGGAAAAACAGTTTCTATACCGGCGCCTTGCTCCAATCGCTGGAGCAACCGGGCGTCAGCATCGAGAAGGTCTTCAAGAATGTTCGCTCGGCGGTGATCAAGAAGACCAAGGGATTGCAGGTTCCCTGGACGTCGTCCTCGATAACCGAGGATTTCTATTTTCGTCCGAAGGTGGTTGCAAAGGCGCCATCGACCCCAAGCAAGGGTAAGGCGATCGATCGGGAAGTCGTATTCTGGCAATCGATCTTTCAGAGCAAGAACCGGGAAGATTTCCAGGCCTATCTGAATCAATTCCCCGAGGGAATATTCGTGCCGTTGGCCCGCAATAAGTTGAAGGCGTTGCCGCGCGTCGCCGCGGCGTCCGCGCCGGCGACCCCGCGAAATCCGGCGGTGGCGGGCACACTCTCCGATCCGCGCGTTTTGGATGCAATCGATGAAACGATGGAGGATGAGCGGCGCAAGGGCGCCAGCTATATCGAACAGGTCGACGCCGCGGTAACCAAACTGAAAACGATTCGGCAACGCCTCGACGCCGACAAGAAGGATGCGGAGGCGCAGGCAAAGAAAATTGCCCTGGCGAAGGCGACGGCGGAAAAAGACTACCAGGCGCGGTTGGCCGAGATCGGCGCCAAGGACGAAAAAGAACGGCGCCAGGCCCGGGAGAGCGCGGTGAAAATCGCCACCGCCGAACGCGGGAAAGTTCTGGCAGCATCGCAGCGTCGGGCCGCGCTGATTGCGCAGAAAACCGTGGCGGGCGCTACGCAGAGAGCGGAGCGCGCCTTTAAGGATGCGCTGCAATCCGCCAAAGGCGCGGTCGATGAGTCCCATAAAAAGTCCATTGCCGACGCCGAGAAAAAGGCTGCGGCTCTCCACAGCGCGGCCCTGGCGCGGGCGGAAAAGAAGGCGGCGCTCCTCCGCAAACAAATTGTGGATCGCGCCAGAAAGCTTGCGGACAAGGCGCGCCAAAATGAGGTGCTGTCGGCGCGTCGGGTCGCCGACCGCCAGAAGGAAGAAGACCTGGCGGCGGCCGAGAAACGGATCGCCGACCGCAAGGCGCGGGACATCGCCGCGGCGCGCGCACAGGCGTCAAAGTTGCAGGAAAAATTGCTCGCATCCGCAAAGCAGCAGGCCGACGCCGCCTACGATCAACGGGTCGCCGAGGCACAACGTCGCGCCGACGCCGAACGGCAAAAACGCAGCGCCGCGTTGAAGGCCAAGGCCAAGGCCGATTTGGAACGCAAATTGGCGATTTTTGCGCGTGTAACCGGCGGGAAAAAGAAAAAGCCGGGCGGAGCGGTGCCGGTCAAGGCGAAAGCCACCGCCGCGGCAAAACCGCCGCCGAATGTGACGCCTGAGCTGCGCAAGACGATCAACACCGCCATCATGTCGGCACGCGGCAAGGGCGGCGGCCGTGACGTTCAAATCAGGGCGGCGCTGGACGCGGTGAAGAAACTTCGCAAAGTGGAAAAATCCGAGGAAGACGTCCCGAGTAACGTGGCGCTTCTGGAGGTCGCAAAACGGAACCCGGCGATGCGGCGCGCCATCGAGCGGGCGATGCGCAAAGCGCGCTCCGATGGCAAGGATTATGCGGCGCAGGTACGTGCGGCCCTGTCGGCGATCAAGGGTTACATGCGCAAAAGCAAGCCGCGCTAGGACTGGGTTCGGACACAAAAAAAGGCGCGCCGCAAACAGTGCGACGCGCCGTATCGGATAGACCCCATTACCCCGATTCTTCGACCTTTCTTGTGTTAGGTTTTCGGCTGCCGTTTCGTGCCTTGGATGAGACAGGTCGCGTGCTTCAGCGACACGATGAAGACATCCGGATTGCCGCGCGCTTCACGGCGGAACGAGACGGAAACCTGTTCCAGAAGGGTGTTGACCGAAAAGCTGTACATTTTCTTCTCGTCGATGATCTTCCTGCCTTCCTGCCAGCACTCCACACGGATCGGCATGTTCGTGGCCAGCCGGGTCGTACCCGCCGCGGCGTTGATCGCATGTCCCTTGGCGGACCCTTTCGTTATCTCCGCATGCAGGCCGATGCTTTGGGACGATGCGGCGAGGATTGTCAGCGCGGCGGCGAGCACCGCAAGTCTTCGATTCGAAAACATGATATGATTCCTTTCCGGGACCGGTTATTTCTGGACGCTGATGGGCAGCCGCGCATTCGTCACGCCGGATGAAGCCACCTTGCGATAGGCGCCGACCAACTCGTCGAGCGAGGCGACCGGCAGAGGGCTTAGATCCTTCTGCTTGAGCTTGTTCGGCAACCGCAGCCCGACTTCCTCGGTGGAGGCGATGCAGAGGACTTCTTCCTTGGCGCCGGCCGTGTCGAAGATGATCCCGAAGCGCGAATTGTTGCCAGGGAGATCGAGCGGACTGTTGGCGCTAATCAGCGCATTCGGCCGGAACTTGTTGGGGAAGATGCGCGCGACGGAGCCGCGGGCGTCCTGATAGTAACAGTAGATATAGGCATCGCTGGATGTCGTCACCGTCATATTCAACTTTTCCTTAAGGCGGTAGACGGGAGCGACCCCTTTCGGCGTCGTCATGCTGATTTGCAGCGGCGTCGAGGCCACTTGCTTGGCCGGTGCGGGCTTGATGGCCTTGGGCTTGGGACTCGTGCCCAGCGCGATATCCTTGGCGATCAGCGTGCGGTATAGATCGAAATCCACGCTGCCGGTTGCGATCAGGCTGTTCTTGGACTGAAAGCGTCCGATGGCCTCGCGTGTCGATGAATCGAGCCTGCCATTGGCGGGACCACGGTACTCACCGGCGGCCTTGAGGGCTCTCTGCGCGTAGGATATGCGGCCTGTTTTGGACATCGACTCGAACCATTCGCGGGTTTCCGCAACCACATAGGGATTGGTCTGCTCGATCTTGAGACAGCGCCAATAGGGCACCCGCGTGAGCTTGCCGAGAATTTCGATTGCGCTCAGCTCGATCAGCGTGCGGGTCGCTTGATGAAGGCCTTCTTGCTTGTTCATCGAGATGTTGAACGACAGGCCAACCTTCTTGATGGTACCGCCGATATCGCCGGCCGCGCCGCTGCGCCGCACCACGACCGAGTTGCTGGCCGACATGCCGGCCATGATCTGCCGCGTCACCAATTTGCCGATGTTCATATCGGTTGCGATGACGGATACGACCTGATCCTTTGAAGCGCCGAGCTCGAAATTCGTGAAAGCAAGCGAGCCGCCAACCGATTCGGCGATGACACCTTCGTCGAGCTGGGTGATCGCGCCCCGGATGTAGTAGCTGGGCACGCGGAACTCATCGGTAAAGCCAACGAGCTGCTGCAGGTTGGCGACATCTTCCTGACGTTGATCGAAATCGACGAAAGTAAACGCCTTGCTGCGCACCGACATCTTGGAGATGGCGGAAATCAGCATGTCCTTCGTGCCGGCCGCGACCTTGCCCGTCGCGTCGGGGATTCCGTCGCTGGTGATCACGACATTCTCGACACCGAAACGGGTGAACAAATTGTCCATGCAGCGCAAGGAATCGCTGAAATTCGTGAATGTGCGAACGACATTTGTCTTTGGCTGACGGACGTCATAGGCGCGTTCGGGGGCACCCGTTACGCCGCAACCGGCGAGCGCCGTCAAACCGGCGATCGCGAGCAGAGATTTCAGTTTGGGGTTCATGGGTCTACCCTCTCTTCACACCGGTTAACGCCGGCAGTTTTGGTTGATGTTGATTATATCCTTGGCGACGATGATCGTCTGGCGCGGCGCGCGGCCGTTCTTCGAGGGCTGTTGCCCGCCGACGACCTGATTACCGCAGCTCTTGCCCGAGCCGACCTGCCGGAACGAGTCTGCACCGCGGCCACGCTCGAGCCACGACCGCGCAATTACCCGGTTAACCTTTGCACGCATATCCGGTGCAAGATGCGGGCGCTTGTTGAGTGAGTCCGCGCTTGCCGGCACCGTAGTCAAGACGATGACGCTCAGCGCAAAGCCCATTAGAAGCCGATTGATGACCATATTACACCTCTAAGTTTTCCGAATTGCGATGACAGTTTCAAATCTCTTGGATGTGTCGTCATGAATTCGCACGGGTTTCAATGCTGTTTCGGTGTGGCCGCCAAAACCATGCAGGGGTCGGTGCGGCCTCTCCGCTTACTTATAGGAACGAACAAATCCGCGTGATGGGGTTAACATGACGCCGAAATTCGTGCCGATGCGGCCACCCCCGCCTGGTTATCTCGGCGGGCTGATTTCCGAGGTATCCCAATTGCCGATCGTTAAGCTGCCGACGCCGTTGATTGATGCGTTTGGCG
>JAOTYV010000265.1 GCA_029861675.1 Alphaproteobacteria bacterium | reverse complement strand
ATCTTTGTCTCGGCCAATAAGGATGATATCACCGGCCGTCTTGAATACGCACTGGAACGGATGATCGCCGCCGAACCGATCGAACGCCGGTTACGCGACAGCGCGCTCGGTTCCATCGAGGAAGGCTTGGCGGCGGGTTTAATTTCCGAGTCCGAAGCCGCCCTGCTTACCGAAGCGGCCCAGGCGGCCCGGGCCGCCATTATGGTCGACGATTTTGCGCCGGAAGATATTGGCAAAGGAGCATTGCAATCTCAGAACAAGGACATGGCCGCCGTCCTGTCTATGTAGTAGACGGCAGCCGAACCCCCTTTCTGAAGGCGCGCGGGCGCCCGGGACCGTTTACGCCGGTTGACCTCGCGGTCGCGGCCGGGCGGCCTCTCCTGTTGCGCCAGCCCTTTGCCGCGGACGCGCTCGACGAGGTCATTCTCGGCTGCGTGTCGCCGCGGGCGGATGAGGTCAATCCCGCGCGCATCGCCGCCTTGCGTCTGGGCTGCGGCGAGCGCGTGCCGGCATGGACCGTGCAGCGCAACTGCGCGTCGGGCATGCAGTCGGTGGAAACGGCGGCGCGCTCGATCGCGGACGGCCGGGCGGACCTGATCCTCGCCGGCGGCAGCGAAGCGCTCAGCCATTCCCCCATCCTGTTCAACGACCAGATGGTCGGCTGGCTCGCGGATTTGAATGGCGCCCGCAGCATCTGGGCGAAACTGGCGGTTGCCGCCCGCTTTCGCCCGGGATTCCTGGCTCCGGTTATCGGATTGATCAAGGGGCTGACCGATCCGGTGGTCGCCCTCAACATGGGCCAGACCGCCGAGGTTCTGAGCGCCAAATTCGACATCAGCCGCGAAGACATGGATGCGCTGGCCCTCGAAAGTCATCAGCGCACCGCACGGGCGCAGGACGCCGGTGATCTGACCGAAATCGAACCGATATTCGACACACGCGGGGGCTATTACGAGCACGACGACGGGGTGCGCCCAAACAACAGCATGGAAGCCCTCGGCAAGCTCCGTCCGGCCTTCGAACGGCCCTTCGGCACCGTTACGCCGGGAAACAGCTCGCAAATCACCGACGGCGCCGCATGGCTGATCCTCGCCTCCGAAGACGCGCTGACACGGCATCGCCTCAAGCCGCTCGGCCGCATTGTCGATAGCGAATGGGCCGCGCTCGATCCCGCGCAGATGGGGCTCGGCCCGGTCCATGCGGCGACGCCGATCCTTCAAAGGCACGATCTCGCCTTGGACGATGTGGATGCCTGGGAAATAAACGAAGCCTTCGCCGCCCAGGTCCTAGCCTGTATTGCGGCATGGCAGGATCGTGACTATTGCCGTGATAACCTGGGTCTGCGGGATGCGATGGGAACGCTGGACCAGGCGCGCCTCAATCTCGACGGCGGCGCGATCAGCGTCGGTCACCCGGTCGGGTCGAGCGGCGCACGCATCACGCTGCATTTGTTGCATGTCTTGCGCCGGAAGGGCGTGAAACGCGGTATCGCCGCCATTTGTATCGGCGGCGGCCAAGGCGGCGCGCTGCTGTTGGAGGCGGCCTAGTCATGCATCCGTCACGAAACCGCTACCGCACGAGCGTTCGGACATGACCCAGGCGAAGAAGCGCGCGCCGGTGAAACCGGCCGCTGAGGCGCCAAAAGGCAAGCCGGTCCGCGCGACCGTGGCGACGCCGAGGCACTGGCATGGCGAACGCGATGCGAAGAATGTCCACTGGCTCAGCCTCGACAAATCCAATTCGAGCACCAATACGCTGTCACAAGACGTCCTGGCAGCGCTCGAAGTGGTGCTCGACGAGTTGGACGCAGATCCACCGGCGGGTTTGATCATTCGTTCGGGAAAACCGAACGGGTTTATTGCCGGCGCCGATATTTCCGAGTTTCAAGGCTTGTCGGACCCGGACCGGGTGGCCGAAATTGTCCGCCGGGGCCACGCTATCCTGGACCGCTTCGAAGCGCTGCCCTACCCCACCGTCGCCTTGATCCACGGTTTCTGTCTGGGTGGCGGCCTAGAGCTGGCGCTGGCCTGCAGATACCGGATTGCCGCCGACGATGCCCGTATCGGCCTGCCGGAGGTGCGTCTCGGCATTCACCCCGGCCTCGGCGGCACCGCCCGCCTGACCCGGCTGATCTCGCCGATCAGCGCCATGGGCATGATGTTGACGGGACGCAGCCTCCGCGCGCGCGCCGCCCGTCGCCTCGGTGTCATCGATGCCGTGACCCAGCCCCGGCATTTCGAGCGGGCGGCGCACACCGCGATCTTCGAGGGGCTGAAACGCCGCCGACGGTTGATCTCCGTGGCGCTTGGTAATCTGGCGCCGTTACGCTGGCTGCTCGGCGTGGTGATGCGCCGCCAGGTCGCGGCGAAGGCGCGGTCCGACCACTATCCCGCGCCCTACGCCTTGATCGATCTTTGGCAACGCCATGGCGGCTTCCGCGCGCGCATGATGCGCCACGAGGCGGACTCGATCGCGCGGTTGATCACCGCCGAGACCGCGCAGAACCTGATTCGCGTCTTCCTGTTGGGCGAAGACCTGAAGGCGCTGGGCAAGGCCGAGGACCACGACATTCGTCATATCCATGTCATCGGCGCCGGGACAATGGGCGGCGATATCGCCGCCTGGTGCGCCCTGCAAGGCCTCCGGGTCACGTTGCAGGACCGCGAGGCAAAGTTCATCGCGCCGGCGATCGGCCGGGCGGCCAGGTATTTCAAGCGGCGGCTGCGCGAACCCGCGAAAGTTCGCGCCGCACTGGACCGCCTGATTCCCGATCTGAACGGCGCGGGCGTTCCGCTGGCCGACGTCGTCATCGAAGCCGTACCCGAACAATTGGAGATCAAGCAAGCGCTCCTGCGCGATATCGAGCCGAAGCTGAAACGCGGCGCCCTGATCGGCACAAACACCTCCAGCATCCCGCTCGAACAACTGGCCGAGGTGCTCAAACATCCGGACCGATTGATCGGGCTGCACTTCTTCAATCCGGTGGCGCAAATGCCGTTGCTCGAAGTGGTGCGGGGCGGCGGCAGCTCCCCGGAAGCGATGACGTTCGGCCAGGCATTCGCGCGCAAGATCGATAAAATTCCGCTGCCTGTGAACAGCGCACCGGGGTTCCTCGTGAACCGGGTTCTCACCCCCTACCTATTGGAGGCGGTTTCGCTGCTCCAGGACGGCCAGACGCCGGAGGCCATCGACGGCGCGGCGCTCGACTTCGGCATGCCGATGGGGCCCCTGGAACTCGCCGATGCGGTCGGTCTGGACATATGCCTGCATGTCGGTCAGATCGTCTCCCCTTCGCCGGATTGGCAGCCACCCGCCGAGCTCAAGCGGTTGGTCGAGAAAGGCCATCTTGGCCGCAAATCGGGCCGCGGCTTCTACCGGTACAAGAACGGCAAAAAAGTCGGCAAGCAGCGCGTCAAAGGGCGCCGCGACCCGACCGTCCAAAACCGGCTGATGCTGCCGCTGCTCAATGCATGCGTCGGGTGCCTCCGCGAAAAATTGGTGGAATCCGTGGATCACCTCGACGCAGGACTTATCTATGGGGCAGGGTTCGCCCCATTCCGTGGCGGTCCGATCCACTATTTGCGAAGCGATGCCGGCGCCGCGCTATTAGGCGCACTCGAAGATTTGACGAAAAACGACCCCACCCGCTACCCGATCGATCCGGGCTGGAAGGCGGCCATGGGCCTGCACCGGCAGGATGAAATCTAGCCGCTAGACTATTTCTTGTTCAAAGTGACTCACGTGAAATGGTCTATCTCTTTGTTTAGTCGCAAATACGACGTCGTGAACCGTTTCGGTTCGCTCGGGATTTTCTCTAGAGACTCTGTTTTGGAGAGGGGTACGCCGACAGTGCCCGGTTAGGTGATGAGCCGCGTCGCGATGATCGCAAGTTGCGTGCGGTTCTTGACGCCGACATTGCCCATCATCGTGCGAATGTGGGCCTTCACGGTACCTTCGATGATACCGAGCTCACGGGCGATTTCCTTGTTCGACAGCCCGTTCAGCAGCCCCCTCAGGATTTCCATCTGGCGCGGCGTGAACCGGACATCCTCCGCCAAGTCCAGGTCGTCGCCCTGCCCGTCCAGCGGATCCGGTGCCGGGTCGGCGTCCATTTCAGCAACGGGATAAAACCGCTCGCCGGAGAGAATGATCTCGATGACACTCTTGAGAACTTCGGGACCAAAGCTTTTGCGGATGAAACCCATTGCGCCGGCTTCCATTACCCGGAGGATATCCTGCCGGTCATCCGACGCGGTCAACGCGGCGACCACGGTCTCGGGTACCAAACGACAAATCGTTTCGATTGCATCGACACCGTCTTCGCCCGGCATATGCAAATCGACCAACGCGAGATCGAGCGGTGCGCTCGTCCGCGCAATTTCGATTCCCTCGCGAACGGTCGCGGCTTCCAGGATTTCGGCATCCGCAAATTGCTGTTCTAATGTCAGCCGCAACCCGTAGCGGAACATGCCATGATCGTCGATCGTCAGGATACGCATCTTCTGCCTCCCACCGGTCCGGGACTCGGCCGATCGTCACGACTCCAGAAAATCTCACTGAATTACAATAGGTTGCACGGCTAAATTAGAGCCATAACGCTCCACACGAATGAAATACCATGAGAACATGAATAAATTCTTACCGGGAGTAGAGTATGATTTACCAAATTGCCGTTAAAAATTTACATCCAACCGGTTGATTTTCCATGAACAATAGTCTCAAAAATGACACAATTTAAAGAATACTGGTTAACCATCTTTCGCTATTGCGTATCGTAATGGTTAATCATAAACAAAATGGACTATCCGACGGATTATGACCCTTGAGCCCTAATTCTAACCGAACGGACGATATCTCGAGTCAGAAGTTAGAGCTAACATGGCGTTAATCAATAAAAGACCCTAACCAAAATAATCGGTGGATCCTGACTGGTTATTTTGTGGGTAATCCTAAATGGGGACATCAAGATGGACACTGTGGTAACGCTGCTTTTCGGGCGCAATAAACTATTCCGCGAAGGTCTGAAAAGTTTGCTGAAGGGATCACAGTTCGAAGTCGTGGGCGAAGCAGACGATGTCAGCATGTTCGAAATTGATGCGGACCTCGAACCAGGGTTGATTTTGATCGACCTGTCGTCAAACCCCAGCCACATCGTCGATGATCTCAATCACCTGGGCAGCGCCCTCCCTGATGCGCCGGTGGTTATCCTCAACGACAATTTATGCTCCAACACGCTTGCATCGTGCCTCGCCGCCGGCGCAAGCGGCTACCTGATGAAAGACATCTCGCTCGACGCGTTGCTGATTTCGCTTCAGCTCGTCGTGTTGGGCGAGAAGGTATTCCCCACCCATCTCGCGGCCCTGCTCGTCAATGGCGTCGCAAATGCAGTACCAGCCAGCGTCCCGGCCGACAACTCCTACGGATTGTCCGAACGCGAGATGCAGATCCTGCAATGCCTGGTTCAAGGGGATTCGAACAAACTGATCGCGAACCGGCTCAGCATTACCGAAGCGACGGTAAAGGTTCACATGAAGAGCCTGTTGCGAAAAATCAACGTGAGCAATCGTACGCAAGCGGCGATTTGGGCCTTGAACAACGGCCTTATGCCGAACAGCGGCCCCGCCTCAACCGACTGACGTTACGCGCCGCACAATTCCGGGTGTCTTAGACACCGGGAATAGTTCCTGCGCGCCTGATGTCGTTCCGCCGCCGGGCGATAAAGACGGCCGCCTCCGTGCGATTGCGGAAATGCAGCTTTCCAAGAATGTTCCGGACCAGCGCCTTCGTCTGAGGTTCGGAGATTTTAAGGCGCGCCGCGATGTCGCGATTGCTGCTGCCGACGCCGAGCTCATCAAGCACCTTGCATTCCTCGTCATCGAGCTTCTCAAGCAAGCGCAAACGAAGGTTGTCCAGCCCGAAATCGTTGCCGACGTCGGACGGTACAATCGTATACCCACTGCCGCTTAAGCCGACCAACCGGCCGATCTGGTGCAAGACGAGATCGGTGAACAGCCAGGCGTCCGCAAGATGAAGCGCACTCGCCGCTTCCAGCAACCGATCGCTGTTGAGCGCCACGATTACCCGCGCATGCCGTGACAGCTTGACGAAGGCATTGGCATCGGTCTCGCGAAGCTTCTGAATCGTTTCGAACCAAACGATCAAGTAGTCGGTGTGATGCGCATCCGTGATTGCAGCATAGTCCAAGCCGCTGATCACCCGGACGTCGAATTGTGGTAAATGGGCCAGCGCCGCAATAAGCGCCTCCCGTTCGGTCGCCGGCGCGACCGACACGAGTATCCGAGTTCGCCGTCCATAGGGCTTCTTGGTATTCACTCCCACAGCGTCATCCAAACTCAGACCACCACCACCCCACACCCCAGCCCCCGGGGCGCCTCGGTTGTGATCCTTTGCCGTCGGAAGGGGGTCGCGCCCCCCTTTGAATGTCTGCTTTCCGACCGAATCCAATTGTTGGCCGAATTCCCCAATCGAAGCCCCATTCCCTTTGGACATGCCAATGCTTTCTGTATGTCGTTTATTGTTTTTTGCGCGAAACGGACCGCCACGACATTTGTATCAATATTGATGCCCTTGCCCCCTGGAAACGGTTCACTAACGGGCGGGGCTGGATTATCGGGCTAAATGACGACCCAATCGCAACGATACCC
>JAOTYV010000035.1 GCA_029861675.1 Alphaproteobacteria bacterium | reverse complement strand
GTTGTAGCGAAAGCTGGCCGACCAGCGGACCCCGGACGGTTGCCGCGCGCCGGTCCGGTGAACCAGAAACATGGAGAACACCACCGCGTCGCCGGGCACGGCGTAGACCGGCCGAAAATCCGCATCATCCACCGCACCGTCGGCCACCCGGTTGCCGAAAGGATCGGATTGCGCCGGGTACAGACCGTGCCGGTGGCTCCCTGGGATAATTTCGAGCGGCGCCGACTCGGCTCCCGCCTCGACCAGCGGCAACCACACTACGACCGCATCGAGGCTGCCCTGAACGCTGCGCCAATCCTGATGTGGCGGCGTGCGATGATAGCCGCCCGGGACCCGCAATTCTTCCGCGACGATATGCATGACCGGCCGGGTTGAAATGACCGGATGGACGATGCCAAGCCGGCCAAGAAGATCGAGCACCGCGTCCGAAGCGCCGAGCCGATGCAGCGACGGCAAATATTGCGTCAGTTTCGCCGCGGCCAAATAGCTCGGCATGGCGATGCGAAATAGATCGAACAAAGCCGCATCCGGCGGTGCGCCGGGGTCGACCGGTCTGCCGTGCCGGCGGAGCTGGCGGCAAAAGAGATCGCGGCATTGCGCCAGGACGGTGTCGACCAACGCGGCATTGATCACGCCGGGAAGCAGAACGAAGCCATCCCGGTCGAAGGATTTTCTGAGTTCGGCATCAACCATGCCGGGAGTCTACGCGATGCGCCGAACGCTTCCAAATTTCCTCTGCCTGTGCAAGCCTGCGGCCTATGACCGGATATCCCGAAGACAAGAGTTACCGCCGCATCGTCACCCATTACGAGGATTGCCTCGAACGCCACGGAGATACGCATCTTGGCGTCGATTGGCCCGATCCCGAGGATGCGGCGACCCGCTATGCAACGATGCTTGGGGTGATTCGCGACGCGCCGGGCACTCCGGTGAGCCTGCTCGACTTTGGCTGCGGCGCCGGGCACCTGCTGAATTACATCCGGCATGCCGATCGACCCGGCATCGACTACCGCGGTCTCGACATTTCAGAGAAATTCATCGCGCTGTGCCAGGGTAAATTTCCGGGCATCTGCTTTACCGCCGCCGATATCCTCGAAGACCAGGAGGCCGTTGATCCCGCCGACTATGTGGTGGCGAACGGCGTCTTTACCGAGAAGCGCGACCTGACCCAGGCCGAGATGATGCGTTACATGCAGGATACGCTGCGGGCACTCTGGCCGCTCGCGCGGAAGGGTCTCGCCTTCAATGTCATGTCGAAACAAGTAGACTGGGAACGCGACGACCTGTTTCACCTGTCGTTCGACGACCTTGCCGAATTTCTGACCCGGGACCTGACGCGGCATTTCGTGCTGCGGCAGGATTACGGATTGTACGAATACACGGTCTACCTGTACCGCGCCGCCGTCTGAACCCGGCAATTGTTGCCCGGCAGCGGCCGTCGCGGCCCCGGCAAATATTGCCGGAGCGGGCAATCGCTGCGCCTGCCACGGTTGAGGATCTATCACGACCGCACACATCCGGGATTCGGCCGCGGTGTGCGGGCGCCGGACGCCGCCGCGGTCCGTCGGAGAGAGCGATGCTTTTCAATGCTTTGAGGGCGGATTATGAAGAGTCCCGGATGCCCCGAATTTCGGGACACAAGACGCCCGGGCTCGGAGAGGACCGGAACTGGCACACGGGTTGCATGTATTTAATCGTAACCCGATGACTGCAAAGCCTTTGACCCACAAAGATTTTAAAGGGCTTCAAGCATCGGGGCGCAAGGACCGGCGGGACAGAATTTCCAAAACGACCTTGCGCCGAGACGATCAGACGAAGATGCGCGGAATATGGCAGCATGACCGACCGCGCAAATGGGCCATATCAGGGCCGATTTGAATTCGCAGAACGCGGATTCAGGAGGACGACATGGAAGTACAAATTACGTCGAATACAGCGTTGCCCAGCGGCTCCCAATCGGGACAACAGCAGAGCAATGCCACGACCGCCGATAAAGCCGCGGCCGGTCCGACGATTCAGACCAACGCGTCGACCGTGGTCACGGTCACGCAGGAAACCGCGGAGCAGCGCAACGAGCGCCGTGACGAAAAGCTCGGCAAACAGCCTGACGAGTCGGTTACGGCGCAACAGGCGATTGAAAGCCTACGGTTGACCAATCGGCGGACCCAGTTGGATTTCAACACCGAATTCAACACGATTTTCCTGCAGGTCGTCGATACCCGCACCGACGAAGTCGTCGAGACGATCCCGGCGGAGGAATTGGTTCGCCAACTCAAGGAAAGCATCGAGCCACCCACCCGCTTCCAGCCTGAAGATACCGGCGGCGCGGTCATCGACCAGTCGGTGTAGCCACCATCGAGGCGGGCACGGTTCGGCCGCGGCCCGCATGCCCCCTCGATACGGGGCATTATGTTCCAGCCTGGCACAGCAGAATTTGCCTCAATGGCAAATAATGCCCCCGCCGCACCGCTCCAAATACACATTATTCATTATCTTCCAATAGGTTGCTTCTGTGGCCCAAAGGTTGCTCCGTTGAACATTGGAATTGCAGCCAATGGGCAAGATGATGACCGTTCTCGTGACCGCCACGCCTCAGGAAGTCCCGCTTCGCGCGGGCCAGGGCGCGACGCACAAAGCCAAGGATAGCGACCACGCCGCACGCGCCGACGTGCCCGGCGGCGTGTCCTTGTCGGAATTGGCATTTAACGGCTTCCTGCAGAGTTTCTCGAGCGGACTCAGCGAGTCCGCACACGCCGCGCCGGCGCCGCGACCACCGGCGCAAGCGCCAGCCGTCCAGCCGCGCGACTCCATCGATTTCGATCACAGCGACCCGGACAGCGTAGCGGCGCCCGCTGTCTCACCGCGCTCAAGGCCCGACGCACAGACGTCGCGGCCGGTCGAGGACGCCCGGCCCGCCAATTCGGCGGAAATTCGCCATTCTCCAGACACCGCGCCGCCGGCCCGGCCGCCCCACCAATCCGCCAGGCCGGATGCCGCCGCCGCCCGGCCCCTCACCGCACAGGTGACGCAGGAAGCGCCGATCCTCATCTCGCAGCCGGCAAGCGCGTTATCGGCGCGCTCGGCGGTTGCGGCTCAGACGCAGGCAACGTCATCGACCCCGGCAGGCGGTGCAGCAGGCGATGGCACGACGCAAGCCACGGGCACCGCGCCGCAGCAGGCCCTTCTGCACCAGCATCCAAAGGGACGCTCCGGCCGCCTGGGAACGAACAGCCAACCGTCCACCGCTTCGCTCAATGCCGGCGCTAAGATTGTCCCGGGGGCTCTGACGCCGCAGGCCATTGGGGCAACCCAGGGGCTTAACCCTTCCGCCGCCGGGCTTGCAAACGCCGGACAGAACGGACAAAGCGGACAGCTCGCCCGTCAGCCGATTTTCCCGACAACCGCCAACACCGTGCTCGCCGGCACCTCCGGCACCGATTTTGCCGCGCTACGCGCCGGCGGACCGCCGCCCCTGCCGCGCCCGCCCGTTCCCATCCCGCCGCGCCTGGTAACCAACCAGGTGTCGGTGCAGATCCAAAAAGCCGTCGGCCAGGGCGTCGACCAAATTCGCATCCAGCTCAAGCCCGCCGATCTGGGCCGCGTCGACGTGAAGCTCAACGTCGCACCGGATGGCCGCGTCAACGTAGCGGTTTCCGTCGAGAACCCGGACACGCTGGAGCTGCTTCAACGGGACGCCCGGGCGTTGCAGAACGCGTTACAGGATGCCGGGCTGCGGACCGATTCCGACAGTCTTCAATTCACCCTGAAAGGGCATGGCAGAGATTTCAGCGGCGGCGAGGACGCTTCGACGCCCGACGAAAATGCCACCCTCGCCGATCAACAAGCACAACCGGATCAGCCGGCGGAATTGGCAGACGGCCAAACCGGCGACCTCCGGGTCGACATCAAAGTTTAACAGGAGCCGCATCGCGGATCGCACCATGGAAATCAATCCCGCCGCCTCTTCAGCTACGCAATCGAACGCTCAGTCCAACAGCAACCGCTCGCTGACCGGACTGGCGGACAATTTGGACAATTTCCTGACCATTTTGACCACTCAACTCCAGCATCAGGACCCTTTGTCGCCGCTCGACACCCATGAATTCACCAACCAATTGGTGCTGTTCGCCGGCGTCGAACAGGACATTCAGGGAAACAGCAGTTTGGAGAAGCTGATCGCCTTGCAGCAAAACAACGTAGCGGTCGGCGCGGTCTCCTATATCGGTCAGAATATCGATGCCACCGGACAGACGAATATGCTGCGCAACGGTGAAGCAAAATTCGGCTATACGCTGCCTGGGAACGCCAAATCGGCGACTGTGCAAATCAGTGACGCAAGCGGCAAACCCATCCTGGTGGCGCCGGCGCAGACAACCGCCGGGCGGCACGAATTCACTTGGGACGGCAATGATTCCCTGGGCAATCTCGTGCCCGAAGGACCCTATAGCATCACCGTGCTGGCCGCCGATGCGGCCGATCAGCCGATGCCGGTGACCTACAGCGTGTCCGGCCGCGTAACCGGGGTCGAAATGACCAACGGCGATGCGACCCTCAACCTCGGCGACGTCATCATTCCCCTGACGCAGGTGACCCGTATTCGAGAGGCAAATGATGCGGCGAGCACTCCGTGACAGAAGTCACAAACAACCGCACGCCCGCGCAATGAATAGAATAGAAGGACGATAATATGAGCATCTTCGGTGGAATGCGGTCCGCAGTGACCGGCTTGTCCGCGCAAAGCCAGGCTTTAGGCATCATCGCGGACAATATTTCGAACGTGAATACGGTCGGCTACAAGGAATCACAGCCGCAGTTTTCGACCCTCGTCACCGTCCAGGCGACCAAGTCCCAGCATTCTCCGGGCGGCGTCACGACCAACGTGCTGCGCGGCATCGAGCAGCAAGGGCTGCTGGAAGCGTCGACCTCGCCGACCGACCTCGCCGTCTCCGGCAATGGGTTCTTCGTGGTCAACGAAAACGACACCGGAACCGGCGACATTCTGTTCACGCGCGCCGGCTCATTTCGCCCCGACAAGGACGGCAACCTGGTCAATACGGCAGGATTTTTTCTCACGGGCTGGCCGATCACCGGCGGCGTGGTACAGCAAACCAACGTGCTGAGCGCAATGTCCGTCCTCAACGTGGGCAACCTTTTCGCGATCCCGCAAGCGACATCGAACGTGTCGATCGGCGCCAATCTTTCCGCTTCGGCGCAGCCCACGGACACCTTCGATCTGGCGGTGCAGGTTTTCGACCAGCAAGGCGGCCCCCGAAACCTGACGCTGACATTCACCCGGACGGCCACGCCGAACCAATGGACGCTCGACGGCTCGGTGCAAAACGCCCTGTTTCCGAACGGCGCCACCACCGGCACGCTCGGAACCGTTACCTTCAATGCCGATGGAACGCTCGGCACCGTGGCCGCCAATGCCGCCAACGCCACGCTAAATGGCGATGATCTCGTCGTAATAATGGATTATGACAGCAATCTCGCTACCGTGGCGGATCAAGTGCCCGTGACATTCGATCTCGGAACGCTCGGCGTGGTCGATGGATTGACCCAGTTCGCGGGCGCCAGCGTCCCCAACTTCGTGAATCAGGACGGCCGACAGTTCGGGTCGTTCAATTCCGTTTCGGTTGGCGAGGATGGGCGGGTAACAGTGTTGTTCGATAACGGCTCATCGCGCGAGGTCTATCAAATTCCGCTGGTTACCTTTAACAACCCGAACGGTTTGACCGAACGATCGGGCAACGTTTTCATCGAAACCGGCGCCTCCGGCACACCGACCGCGCATGCCCCAAGCACCGGCGGCGCGGGCATAATCGCCCCATCGGCGCTCGAGGCCTCAACTGTCGATATCGCCGACGAATTCACGCGGATGATCATCACCCAACGGGCATTTTCGGCCAACACGCGGGTGATCACCACGGGCGACGAAATGCTCGACGAACTCGTCCGAATTGTTCGATAACAGACGAGTTTTCCGGCCCGCAGCAGGGTAATTTTGTAGGCATATAATCGGCCCGGCACCGTTGCCGGGCCGTTTTGCCGTGCGCCCTTATGGCAAACTGACAATAAACCGATTTTATTCCTATCGACGGCGAATTGCCAAGTAACTTTAGCCATTTGTTAAAGAATGCCGCGTATAGCTAGGACCATATTTCGAGCAACTCTCAGCCAATGCCGCGGTCTTCATGAACCATGTTGAATTAAAGGGCAACGCGACGGTTGTCGGCCCCGACGGAAGGGCGATGACCATCAACGATCTGCCGCCGCCGGACACCACCCG
Source organism: Alphaproteobacteria bacterium (assembly GCA_029861675.1). The sequence goes on along the minus strand of JAOTYV010000035.1, from coordinate 18,068 downwards.
ATGGGTTGTGCGCCGCAAAGCGCAGGTTGTATTCGGCGTTCAGGCGGGCCTGATTTCGCTCGAGGATGCCTGCAAGCGATACAGTCTCACGGCCGAGGAATTTGCCACCTGGGAGCGCATGATCGAGCGCCATGGCATCCGCGGCTTGCGCGTGACGCGGCTCAAGGAATATCGGGAATCCGACAAGCCCGAGAAATCCGAGAAGATGGGCGTGCTCAGCGAATAGCGCGCCCTGCCGGTTTCTGATATCCGGTCAATCGAAGTAATTAACTCCCCCAAATTTCCTTCCGATTTATTGGTAAAATGGAATCCCGATTGAGTCCGGGATTCTAGTTTTATTCAGTTTTGGAGTTCTTCATATCCCGAGCATTCGGGGCGAATTTCGGCGGTTTGTCTGTATTAATTCATTAAGTGGGCAATTTTTGCCTGTTTTATATTTATTTTTATTCCGGACTAGTCTAGTTTCGCCTTTAGAGTGAATTGGTGGGGACAATGATTCATCCATGCGGCGAATCATTCAGCTTAAAAACCTTCCTTATCAACCAGTGGGTTAATTATACGGCGTTTCACTAAACGCCTAATAGAGTGATGCGAGGGGGATAGGCAAAGCGCGTTGAATGCTTTTCTTGAAACTGTAAAAAACCTGGGCGCAGGGCGTCTGGCCGCCGCGGCAGGCCTTACTATAGGCCTGGTCGTCTTCTTCGTCTTTTTGGCTACCCGGCTCTCCACATCGCAGCTGGCCCTCCTGTTCGACAATCTCGACCCGCAAGATACCGTCCGCATCACCCGCGAACTGGATTCGATGGGGCTGCCCTACGAAGTTGCGGCCAACAAGCAGCAAATCCGCGTGCCGTCGGACCAGGTTGCCCGTCTCCGATTGACCTTCGCCGAGCAGGGCCTGCCCGAGGACGGTTCGATCGGATATGAGATATTTGATCGGGACCAAGCCCTCGGCACCTCCAGTTTCATTCAAAACATCAATCATGTCCGTGCGTTGGAAGGCGAGCTCGCCCGAACGATCGCAACGATTTCTTCGGTAAAAGGCGCGCGCGTGCATCTCGTCCTGCCCCGCCGGGAAATTTTCAGCCGCCAACGGCTCGACCCGAGCGCCTCGATCGTCTTGAAGATGCGCGGCGTCACACGCTTGGACCGGAGCCAAATTCAGGGCATTCAACACCTCGTCGCGACCGCGGTCTCCGGCTTGCGGCCGAACCGTATTTCCATCGTCGACGACCGCGGCACCCTGCTGTCCCGCGGCGGCACGGCCGACGACCAGGAGATGGCGGCGCTGAACGCCGAGGAACGCCGCACGACGTTCGAACGGCGCCTGAACCAGACACTGGAGCAATTGCTTGAGCCGAGCGTCGGCATCGGCAATGTCCGCGCCGAGGTCAGGGCGGACATGGATTTCGACCGCATCGTCACAAATGAAGAAATATACGACCCGGAAGGTCAGGTCGTCCGATCGACCCAGAGCATCAGCGAAGAGAACCAGAACGCGGAGCGTGACTCCGGCGCCGTCAGCGTTGGGCAAAACCTGCCGGATACCGGCAATCCCGACAACGCCAACAAATCCCAATCGACCACCAACCGCACCGAAGAAGCGACAAATTTCGAGATTTCCAAGAAAATCAGCAAACACATTCGGGAAAGCGGCAAGATCAAGGCTCTCTCCGTCGCCGTGCTCATCAACGATCGCGTCAGCGAAGGCGCCGACGGCAAGTTCATCTTCGAGCCGCGCGGCAAGGAAGAGCTGGCCAATATCGAAAAATTGGTCAAATCCGCGGTCGGATTCAACGTCAAACGGGGCGACACGATCGAAGTCGTGAACATGCGCTTCGCCGAGCCCCCGGGATTGCTCGGCGGTGTGGATGACGGTCTCTTCCTGGGCTTCTCGACAACCGATATCCGCCGGCTGGTGGAGGTGCTCATCCTCGCGGTCGTCGGCATCTTGATCATCCTCCTCGTCGTTCGGCCATTGATCGCCAAGATATTCGAGGCTTCGCCGACCGGCATGACCCCGGCGGCGATCGGGCCCGACGGCCGCCCGATGCTGACCGACCAGACCGGCAGTCCGCTTGGCGCGCTTTCGAGCCCGAACGAAGAAGGCGCGCTTGCCGTCGGCGCCCGCGGCGGCGAGCCGGAAAGCGCGCTCGACGTCGATCAGGTGGACGGACGCGTAAAGGCTTCATCTCTAAAGAAGATTGGCGACATTATCGAAAAGCATCCGGAAGAAGCCGTCTCGATAATTCGTAGTTGGATTTACCAGGACCAAGCGTAAGAGACACCATGCGAGTACGCGAAGACTACCGCAGCCTGAACGGCACAGAAAAAGCAGCAATTCTGCTGCTGTCCCTCGGCGAAGACCATGTGACGCGCATGTTCGAGCTGATGGACGACGACGAAATTCGCGAGCTCTCCTCAACGATGGCGAGCCTCGGCACCGTTTCCGCGACGCTGGTCGAGCGGTTATTCATGGAATTCGCCGAGAAGATTTCGTCGACCGGCTCGCTGGTCGGCACGTATGACAGCACGGAGCGTCTGCTCGGCCGTGTGCTCGGCGGCGACCGCGTCGGTCAGATCATGGAGGAGATCCGCGGCCCCGCCGGCCGCACCATGTGGGACAAGCTCGCCAACGTGAATGAGCTGGTGCTCGCCAACTACCTGAAGAACGAATATCCGCAAACCGTCGCCGTCGTGCTGTCCAAGATCAAGCCCGACAACGCGGCGCGGGTGCTGGCCTGCCTGCCCGAAAGCTTCGCCATGGAAGTCATCATGCGCATGTTGCGCATGGAGGCCGTCCAGAAAGAAGTGATCGACGATGTGGAACGCACTTTGCGTAACGAATTCATGTCAAACCTCGCCCGCTCCCAGGGCCGCGATGCACATGAAGTGATGGCTGAAATATTCAACAATCTGGACCGCAGCACCGAAGACCGGTTCATCTCGATGCTGGAAGACCGCAACCGCGATGCGGCGGACCGGATCAAACAATTGATGTTCACGTTCGAGGATCTTGCCAAGGTCGATTCGGCGGGTATTCAGACGTTGTTGCGCTCCGTCGACAAGGACAAGCTCGGAGTTGCCCTCAAGGGCTCGTCGGAAATCGTCCGCGAGCTGTTTTTCAACAATATGTCGGAACGGGCGGCAAAAATCCTGCGCGAGGACATGAACGCGATGGGACCGGTGCGGCTGCGCGATGTCGAAGAGGCGCAAGTCGAAATGGTCGTCGTTGCCAAGGATCTTGCGTCACGCGGTGAAATAAACATCGCCGAAGGCGATGCAGATGACGAGCTCGTCTATTGACGACGCTACCAACCGAAACGCCTCCGGAGGATTCCAGGTGGATCAAGAAACACGGGTGATGACCGAGGAAAAATCGGCACGCCGGTTCTTGTTCGAAACGTCATTCGACGCCGATCCCGAGGTCGATGCGCAGACCGAGCAAGAAGAAGAGCTACCGCCGGAGCCGACCTTCAGCCAGGAAGAACTGGATGCGGCGCGGCAGGACGGCTATCGCGATGGGCACGATGCCGGAATGGTGGCGGCGCTCGACTCCGTCGAAGCGGCCACCGCCGCCCATCTGGAATCCATATGGTCGCTGTTGCCCCGTATCGAGCAGGCCCAGACTGCGGCGCACGAAAAATTGTCACGCGACGGCGTCTCCCTGGCCACGGCCGTTACCGCCAAAATTCTCCCAACCCTGGCGATGCGGCACGGCACGGACGAAATCGAAGCGCTTGTCATCGATTGCCTGTCGCGACTCGTCGAAGAACCGAAAATCACCGTTTTAGTGGGACCGGATGCCGGCGCGGCACTCGCGGAAAAACTCGACGAGCTTGTCGAGAAATCGGGCTTTGAGGGACGCTTCATCGTGCGTACCGAAGCCGAAATGGGCCCTGCCGATTGCCGCCTCGAATGGGGCGACGGTACGGCGGCGCGAAATCTCGACGCGGTCTGGTCGGAAATCGACGCAGCGGTAACCCGGTATTTGGAGATCGAAGCGGACGGCCCCGCGGCCGATGCCACCGGCGATGACGGCCCCGACGGCGAAAACGAAGGACCGTCTTCCGCCGCCGTGCCGGATGACGAAACCGTCAGCCCGGTGGAATTGGAAGCGGAAGCGGAGCCGGAATCCGAAGCACCACCGGAAACCGAAGCGGAAGCAGAAACCGAAGCGGAAACGGAAGCAGACGTGGAAACCAACCCGGCGGCGGGACTCGACGAAGGCGGCGCCGAGATCGAGCCGAGCACATGAGCATCCCTAATTCCAGGAGGCAGCAATGGCGGAAGATGAAAACCTAGAACTGAACGAGCTTGAATCGCCACCGGAGTCCGAGGCGGTCACCGACGACCCAAACGATACCGGCGAATTGCAAAGCACCGGCGATCTCGAAGCCGTCTACGACATTCCGGTGCAGGTATCGGCGGTGCTTGGTAAGGCGACAATGCAGGTCAATCAATTGCTCAAACTCGGCCGCGGCGCGGTCGTCGAACTCGACCGGAAGGTCGGAGAAGCGATTGATATTTATGTTAATAATCGCTTAGTGGCGCGTGGAGAAGTTGTGGTCGTCGAGGATAAGCTCGGCGTGACCATGACTGAAATCATCAAGTCAGACCGCACCCAGTAACCGCTATCACCGAGATCGGAACCCCATAGGCATGGCGTACGGCACGGACACGGTACGACGAGCTGGAACATCCGTCCCGCTGGAGACGCCGCGGGCGCGTCAATCATTCGATGTCGCAACGGTATTCGGCATTTCGGCGGCGGCAATCCTCATCGCGACGGCAATCTTTCTCGGCGGTTCGCCCGGCGCGTTTATCGACCTGCCGGCGATTTTCATCGTCCTCGGCGGCACCTTCGGCGTGACCACCGCCTGCTTCTCCATTCAGGACATGGTTGCCGCGAGCGGCGTGGTATCGCAGGCCTTCCACCGTTCATCGCACGACCCGTCATCCGCCGCGCGGCACGTTATACAGCTTGCCGACATTTCGCGGCGCAGAGGCATGCTCTCGCTCCAGGACTACCTTCCCGATCTCGCCAAAAGCGGTCTGCTCTTCCGTGGCATTTCCATGGTTGTCGACGGCAACGCCGCCGACGATGTCGAACGCATCCTGCAGCGCGCGATGCAATCGGCGACGCAGCGGAACATGCGGACCGTCGCCATATTGCGAAAGGCGGCGGAGATTTCGCCCGCAATGGGCTTGATCGGCACGCTTGTCGGCTTGGTGCAGATGCTTGGCAACCTCGAAAATCCGAGCGCCATCGGTCCCAGCATGGCGGTCGCGCTCTTGACGACGTTCTACGGCGCGGTCTTGGCGAATGTCGTGTTTACGCCGCTCGCTTCGAAGCTGGAGCGGAATGCGATGGAAGAAATGCTGATCAATCAGTTGTACCTGATGGCGGCGACTTCGATCGCCCGGCAGGAAAATCCGCGGCGTCTCGAAATGCTGGTCAATACCGTCCTGCCGCCGGGACACCGCGTCGCATATTTTCGTTAATTGGTCGAAAGTCATCCGGCCGCCAAGGCCGAAGCAAAGTTCACGCAACTCCTGAACCACGGGATGAATAGATGAGATTGTTGATCGTAGGCGACTTGGATGGGCACATCACCACCGCGGGGAAAATTGCGCTCTCGCGCGGCGCCAAGGTGAGCCACGTGCATTCGGTAGGCGAAGCGCTGGAGGCGCTGCGGTCTGGCCGGGGCGCGGAGCTCTTGATGATCGACGTCAAGCTGGATATCGGCGAGTTGGTCACGCAGCTTGCCACCGAACGCTTCAGCATCCCGGTCGTCGCATGCGGCATCGGCACCGACGCCGACATCGCCGTTGCGAGCATCCGGGCCGGCGCCAAGGAGTACATCCCCCTGCCGCCGGATGCCGAATTGATCGCCGCCGTGCTGGAAGCCGTATCGGAAGAAAGCAGCACCATCATCCATCAGGATCCGTCGATGCGGACGGTGCTGGACCTGATCGACAGAATCGCGCCTTCGGACGCATCGGTCTTGGTGACCGGCGAATCCGGCACCGGCAAGGAACTCATGGCGCGGCATATTCATCTCAAGAGCAAACGTGCCAAGAAGCAGTTCGTCGCCGTGAACTGCGCGGCGATCCCCGAAAATTTGCTGGAATCAGAACTGTTCGGCCATGAGAAAGGATCGTTCACCGGCGCTATCGCCCGGCGCATCGGAAAATTCGAGGAAGCCAACGGCGGCACCCTGCTGCTGGATGAAATCAGCGAAATGCACCAGCGGCTTCAGGCCAAGCTGCTGCGGGCCATTCAGGAACGCGAAATCGACCGGGTCGGCGGCAGCCAGCCGGTATCGATCGACGTGCGTATCCTCGCCACATCCAACCGCAACCTGGAAGAAGCGGTTAAGGTGGGTGAATTTCGCGAGGATTTGTTCTTCCGGTTGAACGTGGTCAACGTGAAGGTCCCTCCCCTGCGCGAGCGGCCCGAGGATATCATGCTGCTCGCCGAATTTTTTTCCGAGAAGTACGCCACGGCGAACGGGGTCGCCTATCGGCCTTTCAGCCGCGAAGCCGCGGCCCGGCTGTCCGGTCATACCTGGCGCGGCAATGTCCGCGAATTGGAGAACACCATTCATCGCGCCATTCTGCTGGCGCAGGGCGACGAAATCGACAGTGAGGCGATCAGCCTGAACCTGACGCAGGAATCGTCCGACGGGAATGCCGCGACATCGGAAAGCGGCGGCGCCCGGATGATCGGCAAGACGGTCGCCGAGGTCGAGCGCGATCTGATTATCGAAACGCTACAGCATTGCCTCGGCAACCGGACGCATGCCGCCAACATTCTGGGAATCTCCATTCGAACCTTGCGCAACAAATTGAAGCAGTACACGCAAGAAGGCATCGCCGTTCCCACGCCGGGCGGAATGTGATCCGCAATCGATCGAATATCGAACGTGGTTAGACAGTGACTGACACCACCAGCGAACCGCCCGGGGCCGACCCGGCAACGACCGCCACGGAGAGCCTCCGGGAGTCGTTCCGGCCGCTCGCCATGCTAAACCGGCGCAATGACGTCGCGCTTGCGCTGGGTATCATTTGCATTCTCGTCGTGTTGCTGCTGCCGATGCCGACATGGATGCTGGATTTCAGTCTCGCCCTGTCGATTACCTTTTCGGTGATCATCCTGATGGCGGTGCTGTTTATCCGGACGCCGCTCGAACTCAATACCTTTCCGACGATTCTATTGCTGGCGACCATGTTGCGGCTCGCGCTGAACATGGCGTCGACCCGGTTGATCCTGTCGGACGGCTACCAGGGAACGGCGGCCGCGGGACACGTCATCGAGGCGTTTGGAAACTTCGTGGTCGGCGGCAATTACGTTATCGGAATCATCATTTTCGCGATTCTGATCATCGTGAATTTCGTCGTCATCACCAAGGGCGCCGGCCGCATCGCCGAGGTCGCGGCACGGTTCAGCCTGGACGCAATGCCCGGCAAACAGATGGCGATCGACGCGGATCTCTCCGCGGGATTGGTCAATGAAGACCAGGCCCGCGAGCGGCGATCGACACTGGAAGCGGAAAGCGCTTTCTACGGCTCCATGGACGGCGCTTCCAAATTCGTCCGCGGCGACGCCATCGCCGGCCTGCTGATCACCTTCATCAATATCGTCGGCGGCATCATCATCGGTGTCGCGCAGCAGGATTTGAAACTGGGCCAGGCGGCCGAAACCTATACGCTTTTGACCGTCGGCGACGGGCTGGTTACGCAAATACCGGCGCTGATCGTCTCCACCGCCGCCGGCATGCTGGTCACCAAATCCGGCATTTCAGGCGGTAAGGAAACCAAAGTCTTCGAGCAACTCGGCGGCTATCCCACCGCGCTCGGAATGTGCTCGGCCGTTCTTTTCTGTATCGCATTATTGCCGGGTATTCCGGCCATACCCTTCTTGTTTCTGTCCGCCGTCACCGGCGGGCTGACCTATATGACCTATCGCCGCGATCAAACCGCGGAAGCCGAGCAGCGTGAAAAAGAAAGCATCGCCGACGCGCCGGAAACAAACGCGGAAGAACCGATTTCAACGGCATTGCAGATCGACAGCATCCGTCTCGAGTTGGGATATGGCCTGCTCGCCCTGATCAACAATCCGCAGGAACGCCGCCTGACCGATCAAATCAAGGCACTGCGCCGGCAGCTCGCCACGGAAATGGGCTTCGTCATGCCGCCGGTCCGCATCCAGGACAATCTGCAGCTCCCGCCCAACCAATACATCGTGCGCATCAAGGAAATCGAGGCCGGCACGGGCGAGTTGCGGCCGAATATGCTGTTGGTGATGGACCCGCGCGGCGAGCCGATCAGTTTGAAGGGGGAGGAAACCACCGAACCCACATTTGGCCTTCCGGCGACCTGGATCGCCGAGCGCTACCGCGAAGAAGCCATGTTCCGCGGATACACGGTCGTCGATGCCCCGACGGTCGTAACCACCCACATCACCGAACTGATCCGCGATCACATGGACGAATTGCTGTCCTACGCGGAAACCCAGAAATTGCTCGACGATTTGGACAAGCCACAGCAAAAGCTGATCGGCGACCTGATTCCCACACAGATTTCGGTCGGCGGCGTGCAACGGATCCTGCAAAACCTGCTTGCCGAACGGATATCGATCCGCGATCTGTCCACAATCCTCGAAGGCGTGTCGGAATCGACCGGCTTTACCCGGAATGTTACGCAGATCACCGAGCATGTGCGGGGCCGGCTGGCGCGGCAGATATCGGACGCCGCGACGAACGACGAAGGCTTCATCCCGCTCGTCACCCTGTCGCCGGATTGGGAGCACGCCTTCGCGGAATCGATCGTCGGCCAGGGCGACGACCAGCAACTCTCGATGGCGCCCAGCAGATTGCAAGAATTTATTAACGCCGTACGCACTACTTTCGAGCGTCAGGCGATGCAGGGCGAAACACCGGTATTGCTGGTTAGTCCCGGAATTCGCGCATTTGTGCGGTCGGTCATTGAGCGATTCCGGCCAATCACCGTAGTAATGTCGCAAAATGAGATCCATCCGAAAGCCAAAATCAAGACGTTGGATCAAATCTAGAAGGGCAGACGAACAGTAAATGCGCCTAAAAACGTTCCAAGCGCCAACAATGTCAGACGCCATGCGGATGGTTCGCGATGAGCTGGGCGATGAATCGATCATCGTCTCGACCTCCGACAATGGCGCGGACGGTGTCCGGATTACCGCGGCAATCGAGGAAATTGAGCCGGAAATCGAGCAGGCGCCGGATAGCGCAGACCTGGAGCCGGTCGATAACATCTGCAATGTGCTCGACCGGCATGGCGTGCCGAGAAGCCTGTCGGATCAGATGCTGAATACCGTGGCAATGCTTGGCGGTTCGGATTCGGTTCCGACACTGGCCGGCGCCCTGGATCTCATATTCGAATTCAATCCGCTCCCCGAGACCACGCCGCCTCGGCCGCTGATGCTGGTCGGCCCGCCGGGGACCGGCAAGACATCGGCGATGGCGAAGCTGGCGACGCGTTTGACTATGGCGCGCAGCCCGGTCGCGCTGATCACCACGGATCAAAGCCGCGCCGGCGCGGTGGAGCAGATCAGCGCCTACGCGCAACGCCTGAATTTGACGGTCAAAGCGACCGAAAACCCGCGCGAACTAACAACCTTCATCGAAGCGACGCCGCCCGATCACTTCGTCTTGATCGACAGCACGGGCACCAATCCCTACGACGTCGACGATATGGCAAAGCTTCTCTCACTGGTGGGTGCGGCGGATATCGATCCAATCCTGGTCCTCGACGCCGGCCGTGACGCGGTCGAAGCGGCCCGCATCGCGACCGCGTTCCAGAAAGTTGCGCCGCGCCGCCTGCTGGTCACCGGGCTGGACCTGACCCAACGCCTGGGGGCTGCGCTCGCCGCCGCGGACGCCTGCCAAGCGGCATTCTGCGACTTCAGCGCAACGCCAAACATCGCCGACGGGTTGCAGCCGCTCAACCCGGTTTCTCTGGCGCGGTTATTGCTGGATGCAGAACGGCTGTCAGCGAGCCACGGATACGAGGCGCACGAAACGCCAAAAGTGAAACAGCAAGCATCGGGCTGGAACTAGCCATGGCAACCATAGCAGCAGTCGACACCGCGCCGATCCCGGGCTGGGGCCGGAACATCATCGCTGTCGCCTCCGGCAAAGGCGGTGTCGGTAAGACCTGGTTCGCAATTTCACTGGCCCATGCGCTCTCTAAATTGGGCCAAAACGCTTTGTTGTTCGATGGCGATATCGGTCTTGCAAACGTCGACATCCAACTCGGCCTGATGCCCGAGCGTGATATCGCATCGGTCATCGCCGGCAAGCTGACGCTCAAGCAAAGCGTAACGCATATCGATGAAGGCGGGTTCGACGTTATTGCCGGACGGTCGGGATCGGGCAGCTTGGCCGCGCTTCCCGCCCCCCGTTTGAGCGCCTTGCGCGACCAGATTGGCGCCTTGTCGGGCGCTTATGACCGCGTAATCGTTGACCTGGGGGCAGGCATCGACCGCACGGTCAGAACATTGACCGCGCCTGAGGGAATTTGTCTCGTGGTCGCCACCGACGAACCGACCTCGCTTACCGACGCCTACGCATTCATAAAGGTGACCGCGGCGGAGCGGCCTGGCGCCGACCTCCGAATCTTGGTCAACATGGCCGCTTCGCGGACGGACGGCATAAACACCTATGAAACGCTCCTCAAGGCATGCCGTGGATTTCTTCAACTGGAGCCGCCTTTGGCCGGCATCATCCGACACGACGCCAAGGTCCGGGAAAGCATTCGGCTCCAGGTGCCATTGCTGACCCGATATCCCAACAGTGACGCCGCATCGGACGTCGAGCGGGTCGCACGGGCGCTGCTGGCCACGCCGTGAGTACACCGGTCCCACCGGCAAACACCGCCTCCCCCCGCACGATTGCGGCAGGCCCGGCCATTCGGGCGACCGCGCTCCCGACACCGGAAACACCGCCGCTTACGCCGGGTCAGGTCCTGCAAGCCCAAGTGGTCGCCCGCACGGCGGGACAATTGATCGTCCGCACCGATGGCGGGACCTTGACGCTGCAAACCTCGGCCGCCCCAGATGACGGATCCACCCTGCTCTTGCGCGTGCTCACGGGGGGCGACCGGCCGCAACTCGAGGTGTCGCTGCGGCCCGGCGTCCCAGCCGCTGCCGGCACGCCCAATACGGGAACGGTCCTGACCCAGGGCGGTTTGGTGACCGCAACTTTCGCCGGGAATGGTGCGTCCGTGCCGTCCGCCGCCGCAGGGCAAATCCTCCCATTGGAAAACGGCGCCGCCGCGACACTGCGCATCCTCGGTGTCGCGCCGCCCGGCGCTGCAACGGTTGCCAACGCCCACGCCAGCGCCGCGGCCGGCAACACGGTTTTGTCCGCGACGGTCACCGCACTATCGCCGCAGGGCGCGCCGATCGCCCAAACCTCGGCCGGTGCGTTCGCGATCAACACGATCACGACGCTGCCGGTCGGAACGCGTCTCTTGTTCGAACTGCTGCCGAGCGGAACGCCGGTGACCGCGACTTCGGAGGTGCTGGCGGCGGGTGATCCGCTCGCATCTCTGCGGGACGCGATTGCGGCCCTTCGATCCGGCGATGGCGCCCTCTCGGCGAGCCTCTCCCGATCCGCCTTGCCGCAAATCGGACCGCGTCTGAGCACCGGCATGCTGTTTATTCTGTCGGCGGTATTCTCGGGCGACCTGCGGCGCGTCTTCAGCGGCGACGCCCTCCGAAATTTGGCGCGCACCGGCCCCGACCTTGTGCAACGGCTCGGCGCGGATCTTGGCACATTGCAGCAAGCCGCCACCGATGCTGCCGGTCAGGACTGGCGGGGCTACCTGCTACCGTTGCTTACCGACACTGGTTTGGAGCGGTTGCGGCTCCTGGTTCGCGATCAAGATGCGGACGACGTCGAGGCGGAAGACAGCGGCATCGTGCGATTCCTGGTTGAAGTCACCATGAGCCGGCTGGGCGCGTTTCAATTCGACGGCAAGGCGGGCCGCAAGACGCTTGATCTCGTGGTCCGGACGCACCGTCCGCTGGACGCGGATATGCAAAACGACATCCGGCGGATCTTTGAGAACACGCTCGCCGCCATGACGTTTATCGGCACGCTGCTCTTCCAGACGGTGCCAACATTCGAAAGTCCGATTCCGGAGACCGCAGCGCCGGCGAAGAAGGGGTTAGTGGTTTGAGCGGCATGGCGGCAAAACCCCGTAACGTCGGCGGGCCGGCCGGCGATTTACCGCGGCATTTGCTGCAATGCCGGGCGAACGCAAACGCCACATTGGATTACCTTATCGCAATTGACGATTGCGCTCCGGAAACCGATTGGTTGGTGGCGCTTCGATACGTTCCGGATAAGCTGATCGTGGAGCCGGACGCGCTGGCCCGTTATGTCGGGCAGCTGGCGGCGCGAGACCATGACGGGCCGGAGGACATCGCGTTGGCGATCCTCGCGGATCTCAACAACGAGACCGTTCCCCGATGGGTCGAGGTGGCCTGTGCGCATCGGCCCGCACCGCGGCATCGGGTCCTGGTCGAGGATCGGCAACCCAACTGGGACAATCCGGCGCTTCTTGGGCGTCTGACCGCGTGGTGACCGCCGCGCCGCGCGTCAACGCAGCGCCGTGGCGGATCGACGCCCGTGGGTCTGCAGCGCCGTTTCGTCGAGTTCGTTTTGGTCGTTCTTGTCCCGTTCCTGGCGCTCGGCCTGTTCATAACGCTCGAGCGTGATTTCGTACCGCTTCAGTTCGGCAAAGGCGCTCAGCAGGGCATCGCGCGCTTCCGCGACCGCTCCGCTGGCCAATTCCTTTTCTTTGGTCAATTCGGCTCGGCGATCGAGCTGCGCACGGGCGTATCCGCCGTAATCGGACCGGGCATCCGGTAGCGCCTGCAATGACGACCGTTCCGACGCCAACTGGTCTTCCAAGGTGTCAATTTGGCCCGAGAGCGCGGCCTCCGCCTCTTCCAATTCCTTAATTTGGCGGCGTTTTTCATCCAGATGGTACCGGTGGAACCGAATAAGCTTGCCCAACGGCTTCTTCATCCTTCGGCCTCCACTTGCGCCGGACCATCCATGCCCAGGATTTGCGCCAATTGCTGGTATCCCTCGTCCAGCGACGTGCGCTCGGCCATGTCCTGCCGTTGAAATGCCTCGAGCCCGTCATGCAGCCGGATCGCCTCGTCGACCGCGGGGTCACTTCCTGCCCGGTATGCGCCCAGCCGGATCAGCTCGGCCATGTCCGAATAGACGGCCATCAGGCCGCGCGCCCGATCGATCAGCGCATTTTGGTCGGCGGTGTTGCATCTTGGCAACGTCCTGGAAACGCTCTGCAACACGTCAATTGCGGGGAATCGGTTGCGCTGGGCGATCGCCCGATCGAGCACGATGTGCCCGTCGACAATCCCCCGCACGGCGTCGGAGATCGGCTCATTGTGATCGTCACCCTCGACGAGAACCGTAAACAATGCGGTGATGCTGCCATCGGCAACGCCGGGACCGGCCCGTTCCAGCAGCCGCGGCAGTTCACTGAAAACGGTTGGCGTGTACCCTTTGCTCGCGGGCGGCTCGCCGGCAGACAACCCGATTTCCCGCTGCGCCATCGCAAATCGCGTGACGCTATCGATCAGGCAAAGCACGTCCTTGCCCTGATCCCGAAAATACTCCGCGACCGTCATCGTCAAATAGGCCGCTTGCCGGCGCATCAATGCGGATTCATCCGACGTCGCAACAACCAGCACCGACTTCGCCAAACCTTCCGGCCCGAGATATTCCTCGATGAATTCGCGGACCTCCCGCCCCCGTTCGCCGACCAACCCGATGACCACGACATCGGCCGCGCTGTAGCGCGCCATCATCGAGAGCAAAAGCGATTTACCCACCCCAGAACCGGAGAAAATCCCCATTCTTTGGCCTCTGCAGCAGGTCAGGAAGGCATTGATGGAGCGTACACCAACATCGATTTTATCGACGACGCGCTGACGCGAATGCGCCGGCGGCGGCGTATTGCGGATGGGATACGCGACGCCCCCCAACGGCAATGGCCCGCCTTCGTCGAGCGGCTCGGCGAAGGGATTGAGAACCCGGCCCAACCATGCGTCGCGCGGATAGACAACAGGCTCGCACTCGCCAAGCTCGACCGCATTCCCCAATCCGACACCGAATAACGATCCGAATGGCATCGCCAACGCGCGGGACCGCCGGAACCCGACCACCTCGCACGGCACCCGCTCGCCGTCATCACGGAGAATCGCGCACCGGTCACCAACCGCAAGGTGGTTTTGCACACCGGCGATTTCAACCAACATGCCTTGGACCGCGCAGACGCGTCCATAGAGTTGCACATTCGCTATTCTTGAAATGTCGTCAATCAGTACACGCAGCGATCATTTCCTTTTGTACGAGAACTGACCAAGCATAGGGATGACGACTCATGTGTAGCCGACACCAAAATTTGATGATCAAAATAGAAAGAAAATATTTAAAAAGCCATCCAAAAAAAATATTGTGTTTTTTACACCAAACTTGCTAGACTATTAACCATATAAAGTTCGTGAGTCCACTTGAAGATCTTAGTCTAGTTTAGGGGATTACCTATGCGAGTACTACTCGTCGAAGACGATCCGGCGACGGCGAAGAGCATCGCCTTGATGTTGAAGTCGGAGAGTTTCGTCGTGGATACTACCGATCTCGGGGAAGACGGCCTCGAAATAGGGAAAATCTACGATTATGACATAATCATCCTCGACCTTATGCTTCCGGATATTGACGGGTATGAGGTCCTCCGCCGCCTGCGCGATGCCCGGGTCGATACGCCAATCCTGATTCTTTCGGGGCTGAGCGAGCTCGACAACAAGGTCAAAGGGTTGGGATTCGGCGCCGACGACTATTTGACCAAGCCATTTGAGAAACGAGAGCTTATCGCCCGCATTCAGGCGATTGTTCGACGTTCCAAGGGTCATTCAAAATCCGTGATCCGAACCGGGAAGATCAGCGTCAACTTGGATGATCACACCGTGGAAGTGGATAGCAAGCCAATCCATCTGACCGGTAAGGAATTCGGCATCCTGGAGTTGTTATCCCTGCGCAAGGGCACAACGCTCACCAAGGAAATGTTCCTGAACCACCTTTATGGCGGTATGGACGAGCCGGAACTCAAAATCATCGATGTTTTCGTCTGTAAACTGCGCAAGAAACTCAGCACGGCCTGCAGCGGCGAAAACTATATCGAAACGGTTTGGGGACGTGGGTACGTGCTGCGCGATCCGTCACCCGTAGAGGGCATGGCGGAGGAAGTTGCCGAAGCGTCGGCGGCCTGAACGCCACGACGCTTCATTGCCGTTCGTTCATCCGAACGAACGGCCTCAAGGTTTGAGATCTAAGCGGAGAGCAGAACGGGTTCGCCATCGGCGCGCCCGTACATGCCTCTGTGTCCGGCGATCGGCGCGAATTGTTCGGTAATCCCGAGAACGGATTCCGCACCGCCGAGATAAAGCACGCCATCGCTCTGCATCACGCTGGCGATTTGGGCCAGGACGTCCGATTTGGTTTGGGCGTCAAAATAGATCAGGACGTTCCGGCAGAACACGACATCGAATTGCCCAAGCGCGCTGGGGCTGTCCATAAGATTGAACTGCTTGAATTTCACCATCGCCCGAACGGCGGCATCCAGGCGCCACTTGTCGCCCACCCGGTTGAAATATTTCACCAGGGAGGTGATCGGCAATCCCCGTTGAACTTCAAACCGCGTGTAGAGGCCGCTACGCGCCTTGTTGAGCATTTCCGCCGAGAGATCGGTCGCGATGATCTCGACATCCCAGCCGGCAAGTTCCGCCTCCATCTCCTTTACGATCATTGCAATGGAATATGGTTCCTGGCCGCTGGACGAGGCCGCACTCCATACTCGAATTTTTCGTGTGTTTTGGCGCGCCTCCATCAATCGCGGAATGACCAACGCCCGGAGCTGTTCGAAAGGCTTGATATCGCGAAAGAATAGCGATTCGTTGGTGGTCATGGACTCGGTAATGCTGACGAGCAAATCTTCCGGACGCTCGTTCCGCACGGCGGCCACCAAATCGTCCAACGTATTGAAGCCAAATTTCCGCGCAACCGGCATCAGGCGGCTTTCCAGCAAATAGGATTTTTCCGGCGTCAGTACGAGGCCCGACCGCTGCTTCAATGTCCGTGCGAAAAATTCAAAATCTGCGGTGTTCATCGTTTATGCCGCCAGTGTTGAAATATGTTGACCGATTTCATCGAGGGGAAGAACCGCCGCGCACAAACCGTCATTCGCAACGGCCCCCGGCATTCCCCAGACGACGCTAGACGCCTCATCCTGCGCGAGCACCGTGCCGCCCATTTCGACGACGACCGTGCTTCCGGAGCGCCCGTCCTGCCCCATGCCGGTAAGGATCACGGCGACAACGCCGGGACCATAGGCCTGGGCTAAGCTGCGCAGCATGGGATCCACCGAAGGCCGGCAGAAATTTTCCGGGGCGCTGTCCGAAAGCCGGAATACGGGACTGCTGTTTTGCCGCTCGACCAGCATGTGATACCCCCCGGGCGCGACGTAAATATGACCCGCTTCGACCGGTTGTCCGTCGCTCGGTTCCATCGCCGGACGGCCGCTGACCTGTGCAAGCGTTGTTGTCAGAAACGCAGTAAACGTCGCCGGGATATGCTGGGTAACGAGGATCGGCAGCGTCAGCGTCAACGGGATCGACGGCAGGAAAGCCTTGAGCGCCGCGGGACCGCCGGTCGAACTGCCGATCGCCAGAACCGTCGGCCTGGTGCGAGAACCGGACCGCAACGGCACATTGTCCGCCGGGATTTGATCCGCCGGCGCCGGCCTCTCGCCCGCAGGTGGCTGAAGACGGCCGCAGGAAGACTGACCCTTGCCAAGCGCTGCGCCGAGCGCGCCGATTTTTGCCAGCAACTCGACTTTAAAATTATCGGCGGAGAAGAGCTCATGCCGCGAACTCGGTTTGTTCACATAATCGACCGCACCCATGCTGAGCGCACGAAGGGAAATCTCCGCGTTTTGCTGCGTCATGCTCGACACGATGATGACACGGACATCGGGCCGCGCGGCCAACATTTTCGGCAGTGCCGTAAGCCCGTCCATCTGCTGCATTTCGATGTCCAGAAGGACGATATCCACGTCTTCGCGCTGCAACGTCCTTAGGGCATGCGAACCATCGCTCACCGAAGCGGTCACGACGATCCGTTCGTCGGTTTCCAATATCCGCGCGATGAGACCGCGGACAATGGCCGAATCATCGACGATCATCACCTTGATGAGGGGCTCCCGGGAGCGGCCGCTATGTCGTGTGGGACCAGGCACTGGATGCACTATCTCGACTGTTGATGAAAAATTTGGCGCGGCGGTTAGATCAGGCCGACTTGCAGGAATTTCGTTTGGATGATTTCGCTGTCGAACGGCTTCATGATGTATTCATCGGCGCCGGCCGCGATGGCGGTGCGAATGTGCTCGAGATCGTTTTCCGTCGTACAGAAAATGACGGCCACCTCTGCCCCACCCGGTATCTGCCTGAGCGCCTCCAGGAACGCGACGCCGTCCATGACGGGCATGTTCCAATCGAGCAGAATGCCGTCCGGCATCTCCGCCTCGCAGGCTTCGAGCGCAAGCTTGCCGTCTTCCGCCTCGGAAACGATAAATCTCAACTCTTCAAGGATTTTCCGTGCGACCATCCGAATGACTTTCGAATCATCCACGATTAGACATTTTTTCATCGAATTCTTCCCGCTACCCGTTTGGCGTCCGACGCATGGCATCGTTCCGATCGTCCGCTCCGGGGACCGCGCCATGGGTGAGTTGAAAATAGTAATTTATATCAATTAGTTCTGCCGCGTTTCCCGCCACAACCGTGCTCCCGGCAATATTGGGCTGCACCGACTCAAGCGCGATGCGCAGATCGTCTTCGACGATGTCGACGATCGCATCCACGACGAGCCCCATCGTGCGGCCGCCATCGGACAGAATCAGCACTGGCCGGCGTTCGGCCAATTCCGCCT
>JAOTYV010000264.1 GCA_029861675.1 Alphaproteobacteria bacterium | reverse complement strand
GGTCGCCAATGGCGATCGGATTGTCCGCGGAAGCCGCCTCCGGCCCCAAGGCGATAACCTCGCCCGCCACCTCGTGGCCTAGGGTCATCGGCAACGGCAGCCCACGCGAAAGGTCGAGCCGGCCATCGTCGCCCAGGTCGAAGAACCCATCGCGCAGGTGCACGTCGCTATGGCAAACGCCGCAGGCCGCGACCCGGACCAGCACTTCCGTGCCCTGCGGGACCGGCGTTTCCTCGACGCTTTCCTCGAGCGCCTCGCCGAACGCGGTGACCTGGTAGCTTTTCATGAAAATCCCGTGCGAATTCGTGATGCCCTAGGTGACGCCCATCATCGCGGAATTCACCGCGCATGACCAGACACCTGGCGGTCATTGCCAACAACTTTATGACGGGATTTGTTTGGTCGCACGGCCCAAACATCAGGGCCCGGCGCCGATCCAGACGATCGATCGGAGGGTCGGTTTCGCTTGGATCAACCTACCTGACGACCGAGATGGCCGGCCACGTATCCCAGACCAAGGTCACCTCAAGCTAGCTTAATAAACCAATCGCCGCCCTCAGCGACGGTTAAGCGGGTCTCTGTTCTTATGTAATTCGCGAACGGACTTCGTCATTGCATTGAAATGATCGCGTTCGATGCGTTTCCGCGCATTGCGAAATGCATTTTTCGCAGGCCCGAATAAGGCCGCGGATATATCGCCCCAGAGTCCCTCTGCTTGGCCATCCGGTTTATTTCCGGATTTGAAATCTGCCGTATCTCCCGACATGACGCCCCTTGTGAATATCGCGCCGATCCTGGCGCCCTAGCACACCTAACCACTTATCCGATTCACCGGGTCGGCGCCCCTGAACAGATGGATTAATACCCAAAGGGGAGGATCTTCATTCGATTTCCGGAAAATACGCCGCCCCGACCGGGACGGCGTAAAGGTTTGATTTAATTGGTCGGAGCGATAGGATTTGAACCTACGACCCCTTCACCCCCAGTGAAGTGCGCTACCAGGCTGCGCTACGCTCCGATACGGAAAACGGTTAATCGGTGACCGTTTCGCGCGCACTCTAGCGACCGAGAGTGCACGAGGCAATCGTCCGAGTCGGCTATTTCTCGGGGCGCGGTAACATTTCCCGCAGCGCCACCAATTCATCCATAATCGCTTTCAATTCCCGGCGGTCCGCCGGGCTCGTCGAACCGGCATCGCCGGCGCTGTCCCTGGCCAATCCGCCTGGACGCACCGGCCCGGAGTCCGCCGCCGCGCCCGCGTCCTCGAGAAAGGCCTTTACACCACCCTGCTTGAGCAGCCGCTGGACACCCCGGATGGTGTAGCCGTCGGTGTACAACAATTTCCGAATGCCGCGCAGCACGGCAAGGTCCTCGGGCCGGTAATACCGGCGGCCGCCGCCGCGCTTGAGTGGCTTGACCTGGTTGAATTTCGTTTCCCAAAACCGCAGGACGTGCTGCGGCACGTCGAGTTCATCGGAAACTTCGCTGATGGTTCGAAATGCGGTCGCAGATTTTGTCGGATGCGACCGGCCCGGTGCGGTTGCCATCCCTTATGCCTCCTGCTCGTGTTTCGTATCCGACATTGTTATCCCGCAAGCCGCAAACCATGCCGGTGGCCGATGAACATACAAAATCACCATCCGGCACGACAAATAGAGAAACGGCAATCGAAACGCCAGAAAATCCTGTCTAAACGTCGATCTTGGAGAGGCTTTGATTTATTCGATTCTTGAGCACGTGGCTCGGCCGAAAGACGAGCACTTTTCGCGGCAAAATCGGCACTTCCTCGCCGGTCTTCGGATTGCGGCCGATGCGTTGCCCCTTCTGGCGCACGAAAAAGCTACCAAATGACGAGATCTTCACCATCTCGCCGCGCGTCAATGCAGTGGATATTTCTCCCAACACCGATTCCACGAGGTCAGCCGACTCGTTTCGTGACAATCCGACCTCTTGGTACACGGCCTCGGTCAGTTGCGCGCGTGTTAATGTCTTGCCGGTCATAAAGAACCCCTTTTTACTTGTATTTTGATTAAGGTAGCTGGGTGGACCACTGGCAGTCAATTCCAACACTTAGCCGTTGGGACCAATTTCTATAGCAATTTTTAATTGTAAATTCATCTACCATCGCAACAACGCGGCGCCCCAGGTGAATCCGCCGCCCATCGCAGTCAACGATATCAGGTCGCCTTGTTGCAGACGCCCGTCGCCATCCGCCTCCGCGAGCGCCAAAGGAATCGTCGCGGCGGACGTGTTTGCCTGCCGATCGACCGTCACGACGATCTGGTCGTCCCGCAGCGCAAGCTTCTTGGCCATGCTGTCCATGATCCGGATATTCGCCTGATGGGGTATGACCCAATTCAGGTCTTCGGTCGTTAGGTTGTTGACGGCAAGGGAAGTTTGTACCGCCTCGGCCATGCGAAGGACGGCGTGGCGGAATACCTCCCGCCCCTGCATGCGCAGGTGACCCGACGTACCGCTTGAGGATGGCCCGCCATCCACATACAGCAAATCGTATCCGCTGCCGTCCGAATAGATGTGGGTCGACAGGATACCCCGTTCGGCATTACCATCATCCTCTACCGCCCGCAGGACGACCGCGCCGGCGCCGTCACCGAACAGTACGCAGGTCCCCCGGTCCTCCCAATCTAGGATCCGGCTGAATGTTTCCGCGCCGATGACCACGGCCGTTTTCGCCTGCCCCAGGCGCAACATGTTGTCGGCCACCGAAAGTGCGTAGACGAACCCGCTGCATACCGCTTGTACGTCCATTGCCGCGCCGCGCGTTATGCCGAGCCCGGCTTGCACCCGGCATGCGGTGGCCGGGAAGGTGTTGTCGGGCGTTGCCGTGCCGAGAACGATCAGATCGACTTCGCCGGCGTCCACGCCCGCCCGCTGCAATGCCTCTTCGCTGGCTCGGCGGGCCAGGTCGGAGGTCAGCTCGCCCGGAGCGGCTATGCGGCGCTCACGGATGCCTGTGCGCTTTTGAATCCATTCGTCGGAGGTTTCCAGCGTCTCCGACAATTCGGCATTTGTGACGATGCGTTCGGGGAGATAAGCCCCGCACCCGAGGACGACGGACCGGCGCATGCTATACGACCGCCTCGCGCTCTTCCGTAGTACTCTGCGCGGCATCCACGCCCTTCAGCCGCTCGAAGTCGTCTTTGATCTTCGACTGGAACCCATGAACGACCATGTCGGAAGCGACGCCGATTGCGCTGGCAAAGCCGACTTCATCCGTGCCGCCATGGCTTTTTACCACGATGCCATTCAGCCCCAACAACATGGCCCCGTTGTACCGTCTTGGGTCCATGCGCATCCGCATCCGGTTGATCGCGCGCCGGGCCAGCAGGAATCCGAATTTGGAAACGATGCTGCTGCCGAACGCCTGCTTCATCATTGTCGAGTACAAATGGAGTGTTCCTTCGGCGGTTTTCAGCGCAACGTTGCCGGTAAAGCCATCGGTCACGATCACGTCGACCTTGCCCGATGTGATGTCATCGCCTTCCACAAAACCCTTGAAATCGATAGGCAGGTCGGATTCACGCAGAATTGCCGCCGCGCCTTTGACCTCTTCATTGCCCTTCAGCGCCTCCACCCCGATGTTGAGCAAGCCAATCATCGGCTGCTCGACTCCCAGGACGGTGCGGGAAAAGACTTCGCCCATTACGGCAAACTGCGCCAGATTATCGGCCTTGCATTCCACGTTGGCGCCGAGGTCAAGCATGACGCCTTCCCCCGTCAAGGTCGGAAAGTAACCAGCGATCGCCGGGCGGTCTATACCGGGAAGCGTCTTCAGCACAAATTTCGCGATCGCCATGAGCGCACCGGTATTGCCGGCGGAGACGACGCAGCTCGCCTCTCCGTCGCGGACCGCATCGATCGCCAAACGCATGCTGGAATTCTTCTTCGACTTAATCGCCGCCGACGGCTTGTCTTCGCTGCGCACCTGCTCGTCGGTGTGATGAATCGTCACCGCATCGGTTAGCGACGGATGCTCATCGAGCAGCGGCGTCAGCCACGCCTCGTCGCCAAAAAGCAGGAAATGCGTGTTCGGCACGCGTTCGAGCGCCAACGCGGCACCGGCAATAACGATATCCGGAGCGCGATCGCCCCCCATGGCGTCCAACGCAATGACCACCCTGTCGGTCACGATCCGATTAGCCCCCCCTTAGGCATCAGCGGTATCAGACGTCTGCTACTTCAAGAACCTCGCGCCCATCATATGAACCACAGGCTGCACAGACATGATGGGGCCGCTTCAATTCACCGCAATTAGAGCATTCCGAATAGGATACGGGCTTCAAGGCATCATGGGACCGGCGCATGTTACGTCGTGACTTCGATACCTTCTTCTTTGGAACGGCCATCGGCTCTCTCTCATAAATCTCGAAAATTGTTTGGGAAATAGGCTGGTTAAATAGCCAATATCCGATGATACGGCAAGCCGTTCGGTACGCTTATTCCTGCTTTTTCTTCAAAGCCGCGAGCACCGAAAACGGGTTATCCACGCGAGAATTTTCCATAGTATCAACACCGTCGCACCAATCAGGCGGTTGCGCACCCGATTTTTGCGGATACGGGTCGAGCGCCACCGCCAAATGCTGGACAACCAATTCGCCAAAATCGATTCGATCATCGACCAAAGGCTCCGGTGGATCGGCATCGTCGACGTTGAATTCCAATTCGGTTTCTGCCTCCGCGGGAGGGCCGAATTGCACCATCAACGGCTCGTCTATTTCGGTTGCCAGCCGCTCCAGGCTGACCACGCAACGTTGTACGACCTGCGCGGCAAATCGGCCGTCTACCCGTATCGCAGGACCATCGGCGACCGCCTGGATCTGCAATTTTGCCGACAGCCGCTCGACGCCCAAGATGTCGAGGCGGTCGGCGATACGCTGGCATTCTTCGCTCGTGGCGTCGATCACGAGGTCAACATCGTCCTGAACGATCTTTTCGACTTCGAGGACCCGGGAGAACTCGGGCGGTCGCTGAAGTTCAGCCATCATCGGCCTCCGGTGGCGGCATCGCCGTCGAGCGCCTCTCCTGGCGGCGCCCCAAAACGCACGATACCCTCCGCCAGCGCATCAATCGGCTGCGCGGCCAGCTGCCGCGCCTCCCGGCGCAGATAGGCCGCAATATCCGGCACCGCCGCCGCCGCTTCACCGCCAAAAAGATTTCGCTGGACCGCGGAGTGCAGCACGGCGTCGGGTGCGGCTAGCCCCTCTTCATAGGCCTCCATCCGGCCATAGAATCCCTGGGTCAATTGTTTGACCTTGCGCCCGACCGACAAATCGCCTGTGCCCATTTCGCGCAGGTTACGATCAATATCTTCGACCAACGTCTCGGACAACGCCCGCGCAAGCTCGGCCCCGCCTTCAACGCTCTTCAGCCGATGCATCACCAAGAACCCATGCAGGGCAATCAGGTCGAACCGGCCGGTCGCGGTGTCCGGTACACCGGACCGCGTATAGAACACGGGCTCGCGCGATTGCGCCACGACGGTTTCGTACAGACGCCGCGCGGCTGCCCGGATCGGCGAAGATTTGAATAGGCGGTCCAGTATCATTCCGTAATATCCCCGGCAGGCAAACCCGATGCAAATACCATGTCGTATTGCGCTGTATGCCGTCCTATATTAGTAGATTGGCGTGTCCGGCAATGGCTGGACCCCAAAATTTTGAAAATATTCGAATTGAGACCATGAAACACGCGGGATTCGTCACTTGCACGGTATTGGCGGCGTTGCTTGCAGCGTGCAGCCCGCGGTCCAGCACGCATGGCAATCTGCTGACCGACGGGCAGCTCGCGGATATCAAGGTCGGCCAGACGACCAAGGCGGAGCTGCTGCGGCTTGCCGGGCCCCCCTCCTCCCAAGGCACCTTCGACGCCCAGGTCTGGTACTACATCGGCCGCCAGGTCGAGCAATGGGCCTTTTTCAATCCACACGTCAAACAGCGAAAGTCGCTGGCGGTTTATTTCGACAATAACAACGTGGTGGAGAACATTCAGGTTTACGGCAAGGATGACACGCGGAAAGTCGATATCGTGAAGCGCGAGACGCCGACGTCCGGCCGCTCCCTCGGTTTCTTTGAGCAGATGATTGACAATCTGGGCATCCTGCGGAAGCGCTGACCGCCCAACCGGCGGCGGCCCGGCCGCCACGACAAAGCCCCGACACCGAAGTGCCGGGGCTTTGTCATGCGGTATCGCCGCGTCTAGTGGGCCAGCATCGCCAGGAGCAGCAGGGCGACGATGTTGGTGATCTTGATCATCGGGTTCACGGCGGGCCCGGCGGTATCCTTGTAGGGATCGCCGACCGTGTCGCCGGTCACCGCAGCCTTATGGGCTTCCGACCCCTTGCCGCCAAGATTGCCGTCTTCAATGTATTTCTTGGCATTATCCCACGCGCCGCCGCCGGCGGTCATCGAAATGGCCACGAACAGCCCGGTAACGATCACGCCGAGCAGCATCGCGCCAAGCGCGGATAAGGCGGCCGACTTGCCGGCAATCCCCAAGATCACCCCATACAGCACGATCGGTGACAACACCGGAAGCATCGATGGGATAATCATTTCCTTGATTGCCGCCCGGGTCAGCATATCGACGCAAGTACCGTATTCCGGCTTGCCGGTGCCTTCCATAATTCCCGGAATTTCCTTGAACTGGCGGCGGACTTCGTTGACCACCGATCCG
>JAOTYV010000034.1 GCA_029861675.1 Alphaproteobacteria bacterium | reverse complement strand
CCCCGGCGGGCCGTCGGGTTCCAGATACAGCCGGTATTCCGCGCGCGCCTCGTCGGCCAGCGCCACGAAGAACGAGGTATTCACCATGCCCCGGGACCGCGCCTCGGCGATCGCCTGGCTGATCTGGTCCTCATGCAGCTTTTCCCCGGTGATGCTGGTGACGCCCCGGCCCTTTTGCACGAAGTCCAGCACCGGCGTCTCGTTAAAATATCCGGTGACCCGCACGATGTCGTTCATGTCGTAGCGATAGAGCCCTTCCCGGGTGGTCACGAAAACATAGTATTCGCCGCCCTCGGTGAGCTGATCGAGCGTAAGGAAATGCTTGAAGCCCCGCTCCCAGCCGGCGCGCTCCACGAACTCGAAGAAATTATCCAGCAATGTGGGCACGCAGAGATTGCGTTCGACATCGATATTGATGGTACCCCGCATCTCACTTGCCGCGTATCCCGCCTCGAAGATGCGCGCCGCCTCGGGCAATGCCTCGCGCAACGCCGGCAGGACGACGCCGCAGCTGCCACCGGTCCACGTCACCACGCCCTGCAAATTCGGCCAGGCATCGGCAAAGGATATGCATCCATTTTGCAGCCGCAGGTACTCCAGCCGGCGGGCCCGCGATGGATTGCGCACGAAGCGCCGCGCGAACGCCTTGCGCTGCGCCGCTGTCAGGTGTTCCGCCACCGAAAGGCTGCCATCCGCGATATCCACGAGCAGCGTGCCCAAATGCCGGTTCATCACCGCAAGCAGCCGCACCAGCGTCGACGGGTTCGACGCGGCCAGCCCGGTGATGTCGTCCTCGCGCAGGGCAAGCGCCGCGATGGTGTAATATTTGACGTCGTAATCCGCGATGCCGAAGATTTCCGGCGGGATCACGTATTTGCCCCGAACCAGCCGCGGCATGGATTGATAGATCATGCCGGTCGCCGACCCGAAGGGATTGCCGTCCGCCATCTGTCCTTCGACCGCCGGGCTGGCAATCGCCAGGACCTTGCCGCGGTACATGCCGGACCCGCTGTATTGCGTCTCGGCGAACAGTCGTTGCGTCACGCGCGCCCGGCGCATGCCCGACTTGGTCAGGGGTACGAATTTCGGATCGCCGGTCGTCCCGCTTGTGCGTGCGTAAAATACCGGTGCCTCGGTGGTGAGCGACGGCGATGAGTCGTTCTTGCGTTCCTCGATATACGGACGCAGGCTTTCGTAGTCCGCCACCGGCACGGCGGCGCGATAGGCATCATAGTTTGCGATATCGGCGAAGGAATGCGCGCGGCCGAACGCGCTCTCCGCATTGGCCCGCAATATCTCGCGCAACACGTTCCGCTGCGTGGCGGCTGGCCGTTTCGTGGCCTGCAGGAAGCGCTGCAACGGCCCCCGGCGTGTCGCGCCCATGGCGATGCCGAGGAATACATTTGCCAGACTGTCCGGGATCCACTTCATGGCGGTTCAGGCTTTGTCCAACCCCTTCGTCAGGGGCGCAACGAACTGCGCCCGAAAACTCGAAGGGTAATCCGGGTTGATCAGCCCGAGCGCACCGACCGACCGGTCGCGCGGCAGGAAGAAACTGCCGAACAGCAGATCCCACACGATGAGGTTGTTGCCGTAATTGGCATTGCTTTCGGCCGCTTCGCGCGAATGGTGCCAGCGGTGCAGCTCGGGTCCGCTGATCAAATAGTTCAGCCAGCCGAGCCGGATCGCGCAATTCGAATGCTGGAAGAAGCCGTTGATCGCGTAGAACACGAAATAGGACGCCAGCACCACATCGGCGACACCGAGCAACAGGAACGGCAGGGAATCGAGGAGGTACTGCAGCGCTTTTTCGACCGGATGAAACCGGCCCACATTGAACCAATAGAGCTTCTTTGGCGAATGATGGACCGCGTGCAGGCGCCACAGGGTCTCGAACCGGTGGCTGGCGCGATGCAGCCAATAGCGGAAAAAATCCGCGCACAACACCATCAGCACGGCCTGGGCCACGACGGGAAGGTCATGCGGCCATGCCTCCCGCAGCAGCCAATCCTCACCGTGCATCCGGTCGGCAAGCCAGAGCACGGCGGCCAGCGATAGCAGCTTCGGCAACAGGATCTGTACCAGCCCCATATAGGCGGCATCGTTTCTGATTTCGGATCGGTTCGCGCGCCAGGCGGCACGATACGGCAAAACCCATTCGAGCAGCGTGATCAGCCCGGCGCCGGCGACGACCGCCGTCACGGCGCTCCCCTGCAGCGTCATGCCGGCCGAGTGCGTGAGCCCGAACAGCGCAATTCCGAGCGCCATGACGCCGGGATAGGCGGCACATGCGAGCATGGGTTTAAGCGGTCCGTTGATCACAATTCCATTGTCCCGATCCGGATCGGCGAGCCGTATAAAAAGGGGCACTATACCTCGAAATCCTTAAGAATTTCCCGGCGCTCACCCTACGCTCGAATTATGGCATCATGGAGATTCGTGACGCCCTGCCCGGATTTCTGGCATGCTGTGCCGGTGAAATCACCGGGAACGGACACCATAGCCATGACCGACACCGCCGAAGCCCTGCCCGATCGTATTGCACGCCTGATCGGAGGGTACGATTCCCAAGGCATTCATCGCACGGGAACGGCGGTCGACAACGCCTCCGCCGACTGGCTGGCGCGGGAAATTCGCGCGATCGGCCTCGCACCGGAAAAACCCTCCTTCGCCTTGTCGCGGGTCGACGTCGTCCGTGCGGAAGCCTTGATCGGCAGCACGGTCCTGACCGGTCTGCCGCGGTTCGACGCGCCGCCGACCGGCCCCAAAGGCGTAACCGGCGCGCTCGGCCCGATCGGTGGCGATACACCGCTCGGCCTCGTCGTCACCGATCCGCGCTCGAACCCGGAAACGGAAGAGCTGCGCGAAAAATTCGGCCACCGGGCGATCATACAGGTGACGGACGGCGGCATGCCGGGCCTCTGCCCGATCAACGCCGACCGGTTTACCGATCCGTTCGGCCCGCCCCTGCTGCAGGTCTCGAACGAGCATACGGCCGCGCTCGAAGACGCCGCCGCCGCGGGCGCGACGGTCGAGGTTACCGTCGAGACGGAACGGTACGATAGCCGCGCCTTCAACGTCACCGCCCGCATTTCGGGCCGCGACCCCGACCTGCCGCCACTGATCGTGATGACGCCGCGCAGCGGCTGGTGGTCCTGCGCCTCGGAGCGCGGCGGCGGGCTGGTGGTCTTCTGCGAGATCATGCGCGGCCTCGCCGAAGCCGAACCGGCGCGCGATGTGATCTTCACGGCCAATTCGGGTCATGAGCTGGGGCATCTCGGCCTGATGCAGTTCATCGAGGACAATCCCGGTATCGCCGCCGACGCCCATTGCTGGATCCATCTCGGCGCCAATTTCGGCGGCGCCGTCGCGCCCCGAGTGCGCTTTCAGGCCGCAAACGAAGAGCTCCGTGCGGCCGGCCTCAACGCCTTCGCGTCGGAGGGCCTCACGCCGGATTGGGAAACCCCGGTGGGCGAACGCCCCGGCGGCGAGGCGCGCGAGATTTTCGACCATGGCGGCCGCTATGTCTCGCTGCTCGGCGGCAACGGGCTGTTCCACAATCCAACCGATCACTGGCCCGACGCCATCGATGTCGACAAGACCGCAAAACTCGCGCGGGCGTTTTCGACGCTGGCACGGGAACTGGCGGGGGTTTCCGAATAACAGGAGAGGTTTCATGAGCGAAGTTCGGACAGGGTTTTTCCCCGCCACCGGCGGCGTCAATCTCTACTACGAAGACACCGGCACCGGCGAGCCGATCGTCTTCGTGCACGAATTCGCCGGCGACTACCGCAGTTGGGAGCAGCAGGTGCGCTACTTCTCGCACCGGTTCCGCGTCATCACCTTCAATGCGCGCGGCTACCCGCCCTCCGACGTGCCCGAGGATCCGGATGCCTACAGCCAGGACATCGCCGTCGAGGATATTCTCGCCTGCCTCGATCACCTGAAAATCGAAAAGGCGCATCTGGTCGGCTTTTCCATGGGTTCCTTCGCGGTGCTGTTTTTCGGCCTGCGCCATCCCGATCGCGCCAAGTCGGTCATGCCCGTCTGTTGCGGCTACGGCGCGCAGGAAGGCTGGGAAGACCTGCACAAGAAGAACTTCAACGATTTCGCTGATGCGCTCGAGGTCGAGGGCGAGGCCGGCCAAGCGTCGAAGCAATACGCCATCGGCTCGACCCGCGTGCAATTCGCGCTCAAGGACCCGCGCGGCTGGCAAGAATTCGCCGAACAGTTCGAAGCGCTCTCGAAGAAGGGCCGCGCCATGACCCTGCGCCATGTGGTGGCGGCACGGCCGTCGGTCTACAGTTTCGAAGCCGAGATGAAGAAGATGGTGGTCCCCGTGCTGATCATCACCGGCGACGAGGACGAGCAGACCCTGCTGCCCGGCGTCTTCATGAAGAACACCATTCCCAGCGCCGGGCTCTGCGTGCTGCCGCGTATCGGCCACACGATCAATCTGGAAGAGCCGGGACTGTTCAACGCGATGCTCTACGATTTCTTTACTGCGGTGGAACTCGGCCGCTGGAAGCCGCGCGATCCGCGCACCATGGCGACCGACAAATACCTCGCACCGGAAACCGACCTGACCACCGCGCCCACCGTCGAGCGCGGATAGCAGCCTCTAAATCGCACCTCGATCGAACTAGGAGCCCAAATGCCACATACCGTCGACTGCTACTACTCCCTCTCCTCGCCCTGGGCCTATTTCGCGGGTCCGAAGATCGCCGACATCGCCCGGCGGCATCACGCCCGCATCGTCCTCAAGCCCTATGACTTTCAGGAAGTGGCGCCGAAGACCGGCGGCGTGCCGCTGCTGACCCGGCCGCAGCCGCGCCAGGATTACCACCGGGTCGAGCTGGACCGCTGGCGCCATTATCTCGGCATGCCGCTGAACCTGAAACCGCGCTTCTACCCGCCGAAGGACAACAAGACGCCGGGCCACACCCTGATCGCGGCCCAGCAATTGGGGCTCGACGCCATGCGGCTGTCGCACGCGATCCTGCGCGCGATCTGGGCCGAGGAACGCAACGTCGCCCTGCCCGAAACCCGCAAGGTGATCGCCGACGAGAACGGCATGGACGGCGCGGCGCTGATCGCGCTGGAAACGGCCGACGCCGTCACCGGCGAATACCGCCAAAATACCGATGAAGTGGAAACGCTCGGCATCTTCGGCGCGCCGACCTATGTGTTTCAGGATGAGTTGTTCTGGGGCCAGGACCGGCTGGACTTCCTCGACCGAGCGTTGGCGCAGGCGGATTGAGCGAAGATCGATCGAATGGTTACGTGGCAATCAATTTCTGTACTGTCGAAGTTGCGGGCGATGCCCAAATTAATACTCATTCTTATCGTATTGGGAACGGCGATAGCAGTAATAATGGGCGTCCCCTATTTATTTTCAGAATCTCCAAATCCGGTTTATTGGAATAATACGATAGGCTCTATTTCAAACACTAAATATTTATCATGAACTTCTCAAATTAAATACACCGTGCGGGTCCATTTTAAATATAGGCCGAATTGCGCCACAATATTACCGGTCCTCTTGCTGATTTAAAGGACTCACCCCTGGCACGCCACCCACCGCCACCGCACATTCCGCCACGCTTGCCCTATACCGCGGCCAGCCACTGCCGTTGACGCGAGCGGGATGATGATTTGGTGCCTTGCAATCGAGGCGAATAGGGGTTGGATATGACGGCCGCCGCAACCGAAGGATCGTCGCCAGCGAATGAGACTGACAGTCGGGACCAAACTGATTGCGGGACTCGCAATTCTTGTCCTACTTGCGGCAACATATTGGGTGTTGCAGAGGTCGGGCGCCCTTGCGCTGATCCTTGATGGAAACGCGTTGCGCCAATGGATCGGAGACCTCGGCATTTGGGGGCCGATCGCCATAATCGGGTTGATGACGATGGCGATCCTGGCAAGCCCGATCCCGAGCGCACCGATTGCGCTGGCTGCCGGCGCCGCCTACGGCCATACCTGGGGCACTATTTACGTTCTTCTCGGCGCCGAGGCGGGAGCGCTCGCCGCCTTCGGCGTCGCGCGGTTGGTCGGGTATGACGTGCTGCAACGTTGGTTCGGTGACCGGCTGTCACTGGGACTTCTCGGATCTCAAAACACGCTCACCGGAATCGTCTTTGCCAGCCGGCTCCTGCCCTTCGTCTCCTTCGATTTGATAAGCTACGCCGCCGGGCTGACCGTGCTGTCATTCTGGCGTTTCGCCATCGCCACCTTGGCCGGAATTATTCCCGCAAGTTTTCTACTGGCCCATTTCGGCAGTGAGATGGCGATGGGCGAGACCGACCGGATCCTGTTCTCGGCACTGGCCGTGGGCGCAATTACGCTCATCCCCATTGCGGTCAAGCTGGTGCGCGATCGAAGAAACCGGAAAAACCAGGAATGCAAATAATTTAATGCGCATGGCAAGACAGGTCCCGCAACACGTCACTCAGCGGTGGATAGGACGACCATAAGTCACCCCCGATACGTCACCCCCGATACCGCGCATTCCGCAACACGCTTCCCCTCGCCATTAACCGCCAGCACGGCGTTAAGTTTGCCGTCATCGCCGCGCTTGCCCCAGACCGCGATGGCGTCGTCCCAGAACACCGGGCGCTTGAATCGGATCGTGACGTCGCAGGTCTCGATGGCACCGTCGAGCGCCAGCGCTTCCATGAGGAAGTTCACCGTCTGATTGCCGGCGATGATCGGCGCGCGGAAGCCGAAGCCGTTGGCGTATTCCATGTCGAGATGGATCAGGTTGTCGCTGCCCTGGCAATAGCCGAGCGTACTTTCCGGCGTGCACTGCTTTTCGGTCAGCAGCTCGAACCCCTCTTCCGCCGGCGCGGGCGGCGGCGGACGCTGCGACCGTTTGGCGCCATCCGGTTCGACCTTCGTCGGGTCGACCATCATCACCTCGGGCCGGACGGTCATCATCGACCGGCCCGAGCCGTCGGTGTAATCCCATTCGCTGTGCGCGATCCAGCCGCGCGGGTGGTCGGCGATCTCGGTAAAGTGGCCGACCAGGGTGAACGGCGCGTCGAGCCGCAGCGGCGCATGCATCTGGATATGATGAACCGTGTGCACCTTGCCAACTTCGGGCCGGCAGCGCTGCATCGAGGCGGTATTGAACGTAATCGGCCGCCGCGCCAGCAGGGCCGGATCGACCCGGTCGCCGTAGCGCTCCGCCGGAATGCCGCAATGACCATGCAACCGGTGCTGTTCCACCGTGGTAATCACGCGGTTTTCGGTGGGGAAAACATAGCCCGCCTCGACACGCAGCTCGATCGACGGATCGACGCGGTAGGTCCCTTCGGGTTCGCCGGCGGCAGACGGGGCGTTCTGGGGCATCGGTAGTGTCCTTTCGGTCAAACGATAAAACCAATTGTCATCCCGGACGGCGCGACGCGCCTATCCGGGATCCATGTTTGCGCAAGCTCTGGATTCCGGATCAATGCTGCGCGTTGTCCGGAATGACGATCAAATTGGTTCGGGCCATCGCGCCCTATGCCGACACCAGCCGGACGTAATCGTCGAGCGACCCGTCGTCGAAGTTGCGCAGCACCTCGAACAGCTCGACCGCCTTCTCCTTGCCCAGCACCGGTTCGACCAGCCCTTCGAACTTGGTCCGCATGTCGTCCCAGCTCATCGGATTGGTCGGATTGCCGAGCGCCATCGCACACTCCGCATCGATCGTCGACCCGTCGGCGAGCGTGACCCGCAACGCGGCGGTGCGCGAATCGCGGTCGTCGGAGGACAGCAGTTTCACCCGGCTTAGCGTGTCGCGCAGCACCGGTTCCTGAACCCGTTCCTCGGAGAAGTCGAGCGCGGTGACCGGATAGCCGTTCAGGCCGAGCGCCACGCAGTAAGCGGCGCTGAATTTGCCTTCCAGCCCGGTCTGCGGGTTCGGCTTACCGGCCAGCATGGTGCAGAGATAGCTCACATCGACCTCGATCGAGTCGATCTCCTTGCCCATGACCTGATCCTTGATGCTGCGTGCGGCGTCGATCACCGGATGGGTCAGCAGGCAGGAGGAATACGGCTTGAAGGTGTTCTGCAGCACCTCCCAGTCTTCGCCATAGTCGAGCGCGGGTATCTTGACCGCGCCGTCCTGGATAATCGCCTTGGCGAGCGCGCCGTCGGTTTCGATCAGGTCTTCCGCCGCGACGAAGCCTTCCGCCGCCAGCTCGGCCGCCAGAATGCCGTTCATCGCCGCCTTGCCCGAATGGAACGGCTTCGACATGGTGCCGAACGAACCGACCAGCCCGCTGACCTGGGTCGCCGCCGCGCCGAGCGCGTTGCGCACGCCCTGCTCATCGAGGCCGAGCAGCACGGCCGATGCCGCCGCCGCCGCGAAACAGCCGAACACGCCGGTCGAATGGAAACCGCGCTCGTTCGCCGTCTGACCGAAGAAATCGCCGCCGAGGCGCGCGCCGGTCTCGAAGCCCGCGATATAGGCGGACAGGATTTCGCGTTCGCTCGCGCCCACATGCATGCCGACCGCCAGCGCCGCGTTCCAGGCCGGGCTGCTGAGATGGGCGACCGCGCCCACATGGGTGTCGTCATAATCGAGACAGTGCGCCATGGTGGCGTTGACCAGGGCGGCCGCCGCCGGCGCCGCCTTGCCGCCGAGCAGGACTTGCGCATCGCCGCTGGTGCCCCATTTGGCCGCGACCTGTCGTACCGACCGGCCCGCCTCTTCCGCGTGCGCGCCGATGCCGACGCCGATCGTATCGACCAGCGTCATCCGCGCGGCGTCGAGCACACTGGCCGGATAGTTGTGGCCCTTGGCGGCGGCGATGAAACGCCCCGCCGCGGCGGCGTTCGGGTTGGTCTGCATCTCGTTCTGCGTCTCTGTCGTCATGGCTCTATCACTCCCGTATCGCGCAATTCGCTGCGTTGCTCCTCGGAATAGCCGAGGTCGGCCAAAATACTGTCATTGTCCGCGCCCAGATCCGGCGCGCCGGTGCGGTATCCTCTTGTCAGCCCGGAGGGCGCGAACGGGCTGGCCAGCTGCGGGATGCGTCCTTCGACCGGATGATCAATATACTCAATCATGCCGCGCGCCGCGACCGTGCCCGACGCCAAAGCCTCGTCCGGCGTGTAGACCGCGCAGACCGGCACCTGATGCTCCTCCATCACCGCCAGTAAATCGTCCCGGTCCAGCGACCCGCAATAATCGGCAATACAATTCCGGAACAGGTCGGCCCGGTTGCCATGGGTGGTGTGCCGGTCTTCAGGGCCCTCGTCCTCGAAGATCAGATCCTCGCGCTCGATCACCCGGCAGAATTCGGCCCAGACCTTGGCCTCCAGCAGCGACACCGCGACCGGCTTCCCGTCCTTGGCCAGATAGGTGTTGTAGCGCGGATTGCCGCCGAAGGCCTGCAGCATCGGTTCGCCCGACTGTCCGGCCAGCCGCGCCATGCCGCCGGTCAGCACGATATTGCACATGTAGAACAGGCAATCGAACATCGACAGGTCGATATGACAGCCTTCGCCGGTCTGCTGCCGCCGCATCAGCGCGCCGAGAATGGCGGTCGGCGCCATCGCCGCCGCCGCATAGTCGGCCGCCTGAAACGCCGGCACCTGCGGCACCGGGTGCTGATCCAGCGTCATCCCCATCACGCCGGTCATCGACTGGATCACCAGATCGTGCCCCGGTACCCGGGCAAGCGGCCCGGTTTGCCCATATCCGCTGATCGAGCAATAAATCAGCCGCGGATTGGTCTTGCGCGCCGCTTCGTAGTCGATGCCGAGTTTTTGGGACACGCCCGGACGGAAGGATTCAATCACCACGTCGGCTTTTTCGAACAGCCGATGCGCGACGTCGCGCCCCGCCGGGGACGCGAGGTCGAGCGCGATGCCGCGTTTGTTGCCGTTGACGCTGTTGTAGTAGACGCTGCTTTTCTCGTGGTTCGGCGGGTTGTGACGGCTGTGGTCGCCGACGCCCGGCTGTTCCACCTTGATCACGTCGGCGCCGAAATCGCCCAGCATCTGCGCGCACCACGGCCCGGGCAGCAGGCGGCTGAAATCGGCCACGGTGACGCCGTCGAGAATGGGCGGCGCGTCCTTGGAGTGTTCCGTCATGATTTTCCTTGAGTATCCGGTTTGCTTGGTATGTCTAAATGCGTCGCAGGCAGATCGATAGGTCAGAGTCATTCCCGCGAAAGCGGGAATCCATCGCGCAATCTGGACTCCCGCTTTCGCGGGAGCGACGAGAAGAAATCCTTGTATATTTCCCGCCTTCCCGGCATCGCAGTCTACTTACCTTGAAACTTGGCGGTGCGCTTTTCGAGAAACGCGCCAATGCCTTCGCGCCGGTCGGCGGTCTCGTAAATCGTCGAGACGATGAAGGATTCGTAGTCGAGCGCCGAGTTAAGATCCATCTGCATGCCCTTGTAAACCGTACGCTTAATGAAGGCGTGGCTGAGCGGCGCCCGGGATTCGTAAAGCTTGACCATCGCCTTGGCCGCGTCCAGCGCCCCGCCCTTCTCCACCAGCGTATTGATTAGGCCGATGCGGTGCGCTTCTTCCGCCTCGATCGGCTCGGCCGCCAGCATGATTTCCAGCGCCTTGGATGGGCCGACGATTCGCGGCAGCCGCTGGGTGCCGCCCGCGCCGGCGACCGTGCCGATGCGCGCGCTGGTGATGGCATAACTCGATCCCTTGGCGCCCACCCGCATATCGCAGGCAAGCGCGAATTCGCAGCCGCCGGTCATGCAGAACCCCTCGATGGCCGCTATCACCGCCAGCGGATGATCCTCGAAGGTGCGGCATAGCCGGTGCCAGCGGTTCAGATAGGCCAGCGTTTCGGCAGGCGAGCTCAACGCCTGGGCGTCGTTCAAATCCGCGCCGGCGGAAAAATACTCCGTGCCCCCGGTGATGATGATGCCGCGCACATCCGCGTCCGCCTCGGCCACGGCGGCCGCGTCCATCATTTCGTCCATCACCACCGTGCTGATCGCATTACGTCGCTTCGGCCGGTTGAAGGTGATGATGAAGGCCGCGCCGTCCTTGGCGGCGGTGATCGTTTCGTAGGCCATCGTGGTTCTCCCTAATTCTGCAATTTGCCGCCGCGCGTTCAGCCGACCCGGCTCATGAAGTCGATCAAGCGCCGGTTTACCTCGGGCGCGTTTTCGAAGGCCGACCAGTGTCCCGCCTTGGGAATGCGGTGCAGCTCGAATTCCGGCATTGCTTCGCGGATCTGGCCGATCATGGTGGCGGCGGGCCGGAAATCGAACTCGTCCTTTTCGCCCCACAACACCATCAAGGGACAGGTGATCTGTTGCAAACTATCGAACAACCCGCCGCCCCGGCTGACCTTGCGGCTGTCATAGCGGGTGCGGTCCACGCAGTAGCGCTGGATTTCCATCGCTTCTTCATCGACCGAGTCATAGTAGAACAGCATATGCTGCAACAGGTTGTGGCGGATCGCCTTGCGCATCCGCGCCTCGTCGCCCCGCGCCTGCTTGTAGCTCATCATGTTGCGGATGCCGCCGAATTCGTTCGGCGGAAAACCGCCGGGCGAGATCAACGCCAGCCCCTTGACCCGGTCCTTGAGCCGCCCGGACAAATGCGCGCTGATCGCGCCGCCGAAAGAGAAGCCGCAGAAACGCAACGGCTCGTTGTTCGGGAACAGGCGCATCAGTTCGTCATAGACGATTTGCAGGAAATCCACTGCCGAAGTTTCCTTCGGCACCGCGGCCGAGGCGCCGTAACACGGCAGGTCGAAGGCATACACGGTGAAATGCTCGCCCAGCGGTCCCACGTTGCGCGCCCAATGGCGCCAGCAGCCGTAACCGCCATGGAGCAGGATCAAGGGCGGTCCACTGCCCTCCACATGCACGTTCATCACCGGCGCATCGCCGGTCGCTGCGTCACCCATCATTGACGTTTCCGCTCCTCCCCCCTGACAGGGGCGCACTGACACGTTAGATTTTCCGCGCGGCTGCGCGATCCTCGATCCGGCGAGGGCGCCGCCGGTCCGCTAAAGAAAACACAAAGCTGCCGACAAACAAATACCAGGGAGCGACCAAGGATGGAATTTCGGCTGACCGAGGAACAGGTGATGGTACAGGACAGCGCCAGGCGCATGGTCGAACGCGATATCCAGCCGATCCTCGACGCCAACGATCCGGACACATCGCTGCCCAAGAAGGACCTGCTGAAGATCTATAAATTCCTTGCCGCGCAGGGGCTGACCGCGCCGCGGGTACCGGCGGAGGACGGCGGCGGCGGCCTGTCGATGGTCAATTACGGCCTGATGTACGAACAGCTCGACCCGTGGCTGGCGATCTCGATCATGGGACAGGAATGCACCGTGTCGCGCATCCATGCGGAGGCGAACCCGGAACAGCGCGCACGCTGGCTGCCCGACCTGTTCGCCGGCAAGAAAATCTGTAGCACGGCCACATCCGAACCGGGCGCGGGCTCGGACCCGCGCGGCGTCACCACCCGCATGACCTTCGACGGCGACGATATCATCCTCAACGGCCGCAAGATGTGGATTTCCAACGGCTCGGTCGCCGACGTGATCGCCGTCACCTGCCTCGACGCGGTCGACGAGAAAGGCCGCACGACGCTGAAGCGCGTGCTCGTGGAACCGGAAGAGCATCCCTTCGAAATTCGCGAGATCGACACCTTCGGCCTGCGCCAAGGCCATCTGTCGGAAGCGGTGTTCGAAGATTACCGGGTGCCGCGCGAAAATCTGCTGGAATCCGGCGGCGACGCGGCCAAGATGCTGACTGTGACCTGGAACGGCAACCGGCCGCTGATCGGCCTCGCCGCCTGCAACCGGGCGCAGAAAGCCTTCGACCTGGCGCGCGATTATGCCGGCGTCCGCGAACAATTCGGCAAACCGATCGCCGGCCATCAACTGATCCAGAAGAACTTGGCGGACATCGAAACGGCGGTCGTGACCAGCCGGCTGCTCTGCTACCACGCGCTGGAAACCCTCGACCGGGGCGAACGCTCGAACGGCGTCTCGGCGATGGCCAAGCGTTACGCGACGACCGCCTGCGAAAACGCGATCAACCTCGCCATGCACGTCCACGGCGGCATGGGCATTGCGGTGGAATCCGGGCTGGAACGGCTGTTGCGCGACTGCCGCATGTTGCCGGTGCCCGACGCCACCAACGAAATCCTGACCCTGATCCAGGGCCGGGAAATCACCGGCATCGCCGCGTTTCGGTAGTTTGTGGCGGATCGAAATTGGATATGACACCAGTGTGGGCTGAGCCATCCAAATTCCACGTCACTCCCGCGAAGGCGGGAGTCCAGACGGCCCGATGGATTCCCGCCTGCGCGGGAATGACTCCGAATGGGACTGCCAACGCTAGAGCAACGGGCTCGGCATCTTACCAACTTGGCCGATCCCCCGCATGACCACCCCCATCCTCGACGGCCTGATCGTTCTTGAGCGCGCCGGACGGCTCGCCGGCGCCGCGGGCGCCAGCCTGCTGGCGGAGCTCGGCGCGACGGTCATCCGGGTCGAGGACCCGTCCCTGCCACCGCCCCGCGAACCGGAAGCCTGGCGCACCCATCCGCTGGCGCTCGCCGGCAAACGGCGGGTCCGGCTGTCCGACGTGCCAGCGGAAGCAACCGCCCAATGGCAGCGCCTGGAAGACTTCGCCGACGTGGTGATCACATCGCCGCCGCTGCCGGCAATCTCCACCGCGCCCGACGGGCCGATCCGTTGCGACGTCTCGGCCTTCGGCTCGGACGGCGACGACCTGCCGGACGATGCGGGCGAAGCCATCCTTCAAGCGGTCGGCGGCATGATGTCGACGACCGGCAGCGTCGGCGGCCCGCCGGAATTCATCGGCGCGCCCTTGATCGAACTCTACGCCGCGCTGAACGTGGTGACGTCGGTCCTGGCGGCGCTACGCGTCCGCGAGACCGGCGCGCCCGCCGTCCATAGCGACATCTCGCTGTTCGATTCCAGCGTGTCGTTGATCGGCGCGTTTGTCGGCCATGCGGTGATCGGCAAGGGCCACGGCATGCGCGGCGGCTCCCGCCACCCGCTGTGTTGCCCCTGGAACGCCTATCCCACCCGTGACGGCTGGGTGCTGATGTGTTCCAGCACGGAACCCCATTGGAAGCGCATCCTCGAGCTGATCGGGCAAAACGAATTCCGGGACGACCCGCGCTTCGAGACTATGGCAACGCGCATGCAGCACCGGGATGCGGTGGACGCGATGATCGCCGACTGGACGCAGCAGCGCACGACCTCGGAAACGGTCGATCAATTCCAGGCGGTTTCGCTGCCCGCCGGTCAGGTCTTCACCGTACCGGAGCTGTTACAGGCACCGGACGGTCCACCGACCCGCGAGATTTCGACATTGGACGGCCCGCGCGCCTGCCCGGCCGGCCTGTTCAAAATGAGCGACGCACCCGGCGTAATCGCGACCGAGATCCGCGCCGAGATCGAGGCGCCGGAAAGCATCGCCGCCACACCGCGCACCCGCGCGCTTCCCGTTCTAAATGCAACCACACATCTGCCGCTGCACGGTGTGCGCGTGATCGAGGTGGGCGTCTTTACCGCCGGCCCGCTCGGCGGCCGCTATCTCGCCGACCTCGGCGCCGAGGTCATCAAGATCGAACAGATGGGCGGCGAGAACGGCCGCGCCTGGGAGCCGAATTTCGGCGGCGTCAGCGCCTATTTCGCGACCTACAACGTGGGCAAGCGTTCGGTCACCCTCGACATGCAGTCGGAGGACGGCAAGGCGGCGCTGGCGAAGCTCGTCGCCTCGGCGGATGTGCTCGTGCAGAACCTCAAGGCGGGCGCGATGGACCGCATGGGCTTCGGTCCGGCGGCGCTGCTACAACGGCATCCCCGGCTGATCTACTGTTCCATATCGGGCTACGGGTCGACCGGCTCCAAGGTGCCGGCGCTCGACACCGTGGTGCAGGGCCAAAGCGGGCTGATGTCGCTGATCCAGACCCGGGACGAGCCGGTCAAGGCCGGGCTCTCGGTCGCCGATGTGTTGGCCTCGCATATCTCACCGCCGGCCATCATGGCGGCGCTGCGCCACCGGGACGCCACCGGCCGGGGCCAGCACATCGATATCTCGATGCGCGACGCGCTGGCCTGGACGACGCAGCTCTCCTGGCCCGGCGGCGGCAGCGCGCTGACCGGCGTGTGCCGGCTCGATTGCACGGATGGCTGGACGGTTGCCGAATGCCCGGCGGCAGAGGCGCGCGGCCATCTCGGTGACGATCCGTCTACCCTCACCTGCGATGCGATGCTGGCCACGCTCAAGTCCGCCGGCGTCACCGCCGCCAAGGTCCTGGAGCTCGACGATATTCTGACCCACCCCGCGAGCCGCAAGCGCCGCCTGTTCCGCGAAGCCGCAACCGAAGGCGGCATCCCCGCCCCGGTGCTGGCCGCGCCGTTCCGGTTCGACGGCAAGCCGCTGGAACCGGGCTCAAGTGTGCCGGTCGCGGGGGAATACAACGCGATGGTGGCGGAAGAGACGTAAGCCGCTACAAGACGATCTGATTAGCGTTGGGCGCTACTCAGCCGCCTCGCCCTCGCCGACCAACCCCCGCCGCTTATCCGCCTCGACGGCCGAGTTATCCCGTTCACTCACCGGGCCATAGCCGCCGCCGCCGGGCGTGCGCATCAGCACGATGTCGCCGGGCTGGATCACGTGCTGCTGCTTCGGGTCGACCAATTTATCGTTGACCCTCACCTCGCCCGCCTGGCCGGGTTCGCCGTCCTGTAGCCCCGGCGCGGGCGTCCGGGTGCGTTCGGCGAGGAAGGTCATCGCGGTTGGCGTCGGCGACAGGTTTTCCACCTTCACCTCCTGTCCGAGCCCGCCTCGATGGCGGCCCTGGCCCGCGGAGCCGGCGCGCAGCCGGCGGTGATGGATGCGCAGCGGCGCGAGCTGCTCGATCACCTCGGTCGGCGTCGACGAGATGTTGCTGGGCCAGCTCATACAGCTTTCGCCGTCCTTCACGTTGGTCGCCCCCATCCCGCCATTGAAGAAGAACAGGTTGGCGTACGTCGCGCCGTTCGGCCCGACGCCCGCCTGGGTCATGCTCCAGATCGGCCCGGCGGCGCCGGCGGTGACCTTTTCGGGCACCACCTTGCTGAGCGCATCGAACATCAGCGTCGGCACGTAATGGCCGGTCAGGGCGCGCGAGCCGCCCGAAGCAGGAAATTGCGGATTGATGATCGTACCTTCGGGCGCCACCACCTTGATCGGCGCGACCGACCCCTCGTTGTTCGGCAAATGCGGCGCGGCGGCGCATTTCACCGCATAGGCGGTCATCGCATAGGTGTAGCAAAAGGCGCAATTGATGGCGCGGTCGACCTGCGCCGACGAGCCGGTGTAATCGGCGGTCACCTCGTCGCCGTCGATGGTGACGGCGACCTTGAGGTCGAGCGGCACGGCAAGCCCGTCGGTCTTCAACGCACCGGTATAGGTGCCGTCCGGCAGATCGCGGATCGCCGCCCGCATGGCGCGTTCGGACCGCGACTGAATCTCGCCCGCCAGATCGCTCAGGCTCGCGAGCTTGTACTCGCGCATCAGCGTCGTGACCCGCTCCTCCATCAGTTCCAGCGCGGTGATCTGCGCCCACAAATCGCCGACGACCTCGTCCGGCGCGCGCACGTTCTTGCGCAGCATCTTGAAGAAGCCCTCATCCGGCTCGCCCGCGCGGATTATCTTCATGATCGGGATCTGCAGGCCTTCCTCGAAGACCTCGCGCGCCTCGGGCGAGCGGATCCGGCCGCCGATGTCGGGCGCATGCGCGGTGCTGCCGGCGAACCCCACGAGCCGGCCCTCGAAATACAGCGGTTTGCCGACGCTAATGTCCGGCAGATGTCCGGTGCCTTGCCAGATATCGTTGGTGGCGATGATATCGCCCGGCTCCAATTGCTCCGCCGGGATTTCATCGAGGAAGTGCTGAATGGTGCGCGGCAGGGTGCCGATGAAGGACGGGATGCTGTCGGTCGCCTGGGCCAGCGACCGCCCGGCGGCGTCGGTGATGACGCAAGAGAAATCATGCGATTCCCGTACCACCGTGGAAAACGAGGTGCGCAGCAGCGCCGCCGCCGCCTCGTCGACCACTGAGATCAGCCGCGTCCACAGAACCTCGAGCATGATCACATCGAAGGCCGCGTTGGTTTTATCCGTTTTCTGCTGCATACCGTGTCCTATATCCAAATTTGCGCGCGAAGGGCCGCATGCTCCTGCCTGCGCGAAGCCGACGCTTCGCTTCGGCGAAGGCAGGTCGTCAAGCTCAGCATGAGGCCCTCCCCGAAAGCCCGTTCAACCCCCAAACGCCCTCATGCTGAGCTTGACGAAGCATGAGCCTGACAACAATTTCGCCACCGCCAACCCATCGAGGATCCTACCCATCCCCCAGCTCGACGATCAGGTTGCCGCTGCCGTCGACCTGCATCGTCG
The DNA here is from genome assembly GCA_029861675.1 of Alphaproteobacteria bacterium. Next base: position 7,011 of record JAOTYV010000034.1, on the reverse strand, counting down.
CGTCCGGACCCACCACCAGGGTGGATTCGCTCTCCTCGACGATCGCCGGTCCGGCTATTGCCTCACCGGCAGGCAGGGCGGCGCGGTCGTAGACCGGCGTGTCCACATAGTCCCGCGCCTCGGGGAAATAGACCGGCCGGTGCGCCTTGGGCGTCGCTGGACCGTCCGATCCCGCATTGAAGACGATGCCCGATCCCGGCACCGGCGCCCGCATCGACACGCGAATGTTGATAATTTCGATGATCACGTCCGGCGGCAACCGGGAAAATGTCTGACGATAGGCGTCCTCGAACGCCGTTTGAATACCCGCCGCCGCACCCGCGTCATACGGGCCGGGCGGCAAGGTCACCACCACCTCGAAACCCTGTCCCACGAAGCGCATATCCGCGAGCCGTGTGACGGGCGCATTCTTTGCATCGAGTCCCGTTTCCTCAATGACTTGCGCCGCGTCCCTTTCAAGCCGTGCGAAGCCGGCCTCGAGCGTCGGCCAGTCGATATCCTCCCACTGCACCGCAACGGTGGCGGAGCGGTCGACCCGCGCCGGCGCCATCAACAACCCAAGCGCCGAGGCGACCCCCGCGGCGACCGGACAGAGCAGCCGCTTGATCCGCAGCTTGCGCGCCACGTAGAAGGCGTGAACCGGACCCGCGCCGCCGGTCGCCAGCAGCGTGTAGCCGCGCGGGTCCTTGCCCATCTCGGCGATGTGCACCCGCGCCGCGCTTGCCATGTTTTCATTGACCACATCGTGGATACCCCAGGCAATTTCCGTCAGCGACAGGCCGAGCCGGTCGCTCAGGGGCTGCATCGCGCCTTCGGCGGCGGCGCGATCGATCTTCATCTCGCCGCCGGCGAAAAATTCCGCGTTGAGATAGCCCAGCAGCAGATCCGCATCGGTCACCGTGGGCTCGGTCCCGCCCTGCGCGTAACACGCCGGGCCCGGCTGCGAGCCGGCGCTGCGCGGGCCAACCTTCAGCAGTTCCAGCGCGTCCACATGGGCGATGCTGCCGCCGCCCGCGCCGATTTCGATCAGCTCGATGGTCGAGATGTTGACCGGCAGGCCGCTGCCTTCCATGAAGCGCTTCTCGCGCGCCGCCTCGAACCGGTAGGCGACATGGGGCTCGCCCTCCTCGACCAGCGCCAGCTTGGCCGTCGTGCCGCCCATGTCGAAAGCCAGGATGTTGCGCTCGCCCGACAATCCACCGAAATAGGCGCCGGCCAACGCCCCCGCCGCCGGGCCGGATTCGAGCAATTGCACCGGCGTCCGTTTGGCTTCCGCCACATGGGTCAGCCCGCCGTTGGACAGCATCATGAAGAACGGCGCGTCGGCGCCGAGCCCGGCGACCTGTCCGGCCAGCCGCTCGATATAGGAATCCGCCAGCGGCTTGAAGAAGGCGTTGATGACCGCGGTCGAACACCGCTCGTACTCCCGGATCTCCGGCGCGACTTCATACGACGTGGTGACGAACAAATCGGGATAGGCGCGGGCAACCGCCGCGGCCGCCGCTTCCTCATGCGCCGGGTTGGCATAGGAATGCAGGAAGACGATGGCGAGGGACTCCACCCCCTGCCCGACCAGCGCCGCCGCCGCCGAGAGCAGCGACTCCTCATCCAGCGGCGTCACCACCCGGCCCGCCGCATCCATCCGTTCGCGCGCTTCCAGCCGGCGGTCGCGCGGCGCCAAGGGCACGGGCTTGGCGATGTTGAGGTCGTAGAGTTCGTATTTGCGCTCGCGGCCGATCTCGACCGCGTCGCGGAATCCTTCGGTGGTGATCAGCCCGGTGACCGCGCCGTTGCGTTCGATCAGCGCGTTGGTGAACAGCGTCGTCGCATGCACCGTGCGATACAGATCGGCCGCCGTCACCGCCGTGCCAAGCGCCTTTTGCACCCCTTGAATGACGCCGCGCGCGGGATCGTCATGGGTTGTCAGTTCCTTCGCCTTGTAGACCGTGCCGCTCGCCTGGTCGAACACGATGACATCGGTGAAGGTGCCGCCGATATCGACGCCAAGCGCATGGGTTTTGCTCACGGGCCGTTGGGCTCCCTTGTATTTCCGGTGTGATTCTGACAATCGCCGGTGGCCATCATAAGCCGGTGCGGCGGCGCGGCAAGCGGCGCACGGCTACTGCGGATACCGATGCACCCGATCAGGCAATCGCGTCGAAGCCGTACAGCTCCGCGGGATTCCGCACCAAAATCCGTCTGCGGATATCCTTGTCCGGAACCCACTCGGACAACAGGTCGAGCAAGCGCCCGGTATCGATCCGCCGGTACGGCCGGCGCGCGCCCGGGCCGTCCGGCGCCCCCGAATGGTCCGGCGTATGCGGCCAGTCGGAGCCCCAGACCAGCCGGTCCGGGCATTTGTCCACGAGGGACCTCGCGAGCGGTTCAACGGACTCGAAATCGGTGTCGCTGCCGCTGAGCCGGTAGGCGCCCGACAGCTTGACCCAACAATGGCCCCGGTCGAGCAGCCGCAACAGAGCCCCGTGGGCCGGGTGATAGGGAATGACCGTGCTCGAAACCAGCCCCATATGATCCACCACCAACGGAACCGGCAGGGCCGCCAAGGTGGGCTCCAACGCCGCCAGGTCATCCGGCTTGACGAAGAGCTGAAGATGCCATCCCACGATGGCGATGCGGGCGGCCAGCCGCGCGATCCGCACGTCGAGCGGCACATCACTAGGGTTGCCGCCGGACGCGATGTTAAGCCGGATACCGCACACGCCCGCGGCGTCGAGACGCCGCAGTTCATCATCCGGCGCGTCATCGTCGATCACCGCGACACCCCGGGCGGCGGCGCCGAATTTCCGCAAGGCGTCAAGCAGGCACCGGTTGTCCGAGCGATAGGGGCTCGGCTGAACGAGAATTACCCGGTCGAGACCCAGTGTCCGCAGCATCGACTTCATGTCGTCCACCAAGGCATCCATCGGCGTATAGGACCGACCATCCGCAAACGAATAGGCGTCCATCGGTCCGAAGATATGCGTATGACAGTCGCACGCGCCCGCAGGTGGCGCCTCTTTCGGGCGGCTGGCGGTGAAACGAAATCGGTCGCTCAAAATCCCTGGCTCCTCTTGAAAGGCAACGCCTGTGCCAGGGTGCCTCTGTGCTGGCATCGGCGCCAGCTTAGCCTCAATTCGCAAGTGGCGGCATTGAAGCCGGAATTTATGGTCTATACTCGGAGCCGGGCCGGACCGCCGCTCGCCTTCCCGACCGCCAATCCTCCGGGCCGCCACAGGACCGCACCCGACTTCACATGACCGCAGCCTCCTCCGATGCTTCCGAATACGTCCGTTACCGCGGGCTGATTCTCGTCGGCACCGTTCTGGCATCCGGCCTGCAGGGTATGGACACGCTGCTCGCCGCGGTCGCCCTGCCGAGCATGCAGGGCTCGCTTTCCGTTTCCCAGGACGAGGTATCCTGGGTATTGACCGCCTACCTTATCGCGGTGGCCATCGCCACGCCGCCGGTCGGCTGGATCAGCCGCCGGGTCGGCCGCCGGCGCTTCCTGATTATCGTCATCATCGGTTTTCTGATCTTCTCGATGCTGGCGGGAAGCTCCGACTCGCTCGCCGAGATCGTCACCTATCGCTTCCTGCAAGGCGTGTTTGGCGCGGCGCTGGTGCCCATGTCGCATCACATCCTGCTCGATATCTACCCGCGCGAGGAGCACGGATTCGCCATGGGCTGGTGGTCGGTCGGCGTCATGTTCGGCGCGATCATCGGCCCGACGCTGGGCGGCGCGCTGACCGAGTACCTGAGCTGGCGCTGGGTGTTCTACGTCAACATACCGCTCGGCGCCGCTGCGCTGATCGTGCTCGCACTCTTTTTGCCGGAGACCAAGCCGGATACGGCGCAGCGTTTCGACTGGACCGGCTTCCTGATGCTGACCGTCGCCCTGATCTCGATGCAGCTCATGCTCGACCGGGGCAACCGTCAGGACTGGTTCGATTCGACCGAAATCATCATCGAGGCCTGCCTCGCCGGCGCATTCCTGTACCTGTTCGTGATCCACATCATCACCGCGCGCCAACCCTTCATCGACCCACGCATCTTCCTCAACCGCAACCTGTCGATCGCGTTGCTGTTGACGACGCTGCACGGGGTCACGCTGGTCGGGCTGACCGGGCTTTTGCCGCCGTTCCTGCAGAATTTGATGGGTATGCCGGTGATCATCGTCGGATTGATCATGGCGCCGCGCGGCATCACGACCGCGATCATGGCGACCGTGTCGGGCCGGTTGCTGTCCCGGGTCGATCCGCGTCCGATCATCGCGGTGGGGATGGCGCTGCTCGCGCTGTCCATGTGGATGCTGGCGCAATTCACGCCGGAGACGGGGGTCTTCTATTTCATCGTCGCCATCGCCATTCAAGGCGTCGGCTTCGGCATGTTCTTCGTCCCCATCAACACCGCCGCGTTCAGCACCCTGCCGTCACATTACCGGGGCGACGCCACCGCCTTCATGAGCCTGCTGCGCAAGATCGGCAGCAGCGTCGGCGTCTCGATCCTGATCGGCCAGCTCGTCCGCAGCGCGCAAACGAACCATGCAATCCTATCGCAAAACCTGACGCCCTATAGCGAGACGCTGCGCCATCAACCATTGCCCGATCTGTGGAATATGAACGAACTGGCCGGGCTCGCCGCGCTCGACAAGGAAGTGATATATCAGGCGCAATTCCTGGCTTATCTGCAGGATTTCGAATGGCTGACGGCCTTTATCGTGGTCCTGATCCCCTTCGTTTTCCTGCTGGAGAACCCGTTCAAGGGAAAAGCGCCCAAGCGTTGATAAACGACGGCGGCCGATTTCTGCGCCGCCGCAAGCGTGCTACACAATTCGTCGGCACATGAGGAAAACGGAAACGCGGCAGGCATTTGCAATGTATATCGATGGAGAGTGGGTCGGCTCCGAGAGCGGCGGGACCTTCGACGTAACCAACCCGGCGACCGGCGAGAAGATCGGCGAGGTGCCGGACGGCGACGCCAACGACGCGCGCTGGGCGATCGCCGGCGCCGAGCGCAGCTTCCCGGCCTGGGCGGGACAGACCGCCTATGACCGTTCGCGCGCGCTCTACCGTGCCTACCAGATCATGATCGAGCGCAAGGAGGACCTCGCGCGGACCATGACCACCGAACAGGGCAAGCCGCTGCGCGCCGCGCTCAACGAGGTGCAGTACGGCGCCGACTTCCTGCTGTGGTACGCCGAGGAAGCGAAGCGGGTCTATGGCGAGACGATCCCCGCGCCGCGCGGCGACCAGCGGTTCCTGGTGCTGCATCAGCCGGTCGGCGTGGTCGCGGCGATCACGCCCTGGAACTACCCGGTTTCGATGCTGACGCGAAAGATCGCACCGGCGCTCGCCGCCGGCTGCACGATCGTTCTCAAACCCGCCGAGGCGACGCCGCTCTGCGCGGTCGAAATGTTCAAGGTACTGCACGACGCCGACCTGCCGCCGGGTGTCGTCAATCTGGTCACGGCAAAGGACCCGGCGCCGATCGGCAAGGAGTTTCTCACCAATCCGGCGGTGCGCAAGCTGACCTTTACCGGCTCGACCGGCGTCGGCAAGGCGCTGGCGCGGGGCGCGGCGGACCAGATGAAGCGTGTTTCGCTGGAACTCGGCGGCCACGCGCCGTTCCTGGTGTTCGACGACGCCAACCCGCAATACGCCGCCAAGGGCGCCGCGCTGGTCAAGTTCCTCAACACCGGCCAGGCCTGCATCAGCCCGAACCGCCTGTTCGTCCACAGCAGCATCGCCGAACCCTTCGTCGACGAATTCGTCAACCGGGTGACCCGGCTGCGCGGCGGCAACGGCCTGGAAGACGGCGTCAGCATCGGCCCGCTGGTCAACCAAGCCGCCATCGACAAGGTCGAGCGTCAGGTTGCCGACGCGGTCGACAAGGGTGCGGAGGTTCGCTGCGGCGGCCACCGCCTGATGGATGACGGGCTCGACAAGGGCCATTTCTACGCGCCGACCGTGCTGACCGGCGTCACGCCCGAGATGCAGATCTACCGCGAGGAAACCTTCGGCCCGGTCGCGCCGATCATCACCTTCGACGACGACGAAAAAGCGCTGGAAATGGCGAACGACACCCATTACGGCCTCGCCGCCTATGTCTACACGCAGAACGTCTCGCGGGCGCACCGCATGTTCGAGCGGCTGCGCTTCGGCATCATCGGCGTCAACGACATCAACCCGACCGCCGCCGCCGCGCCGTTCGGCGGTATAAAGGAAAGCGGCCTCGGCCGCGAGGGCGGCCGTGAAGGCATCGCCGAATATCTGGAAACCAAGCTGGGGGGATTTTCGGTTTAACCAGCTGCTAAAAATTTCAAAACATAGTGCTCGACCTCGTACTTCGACTTCGCTCAGCATGAGGAGCACAATCCAATTCTATAACCCTCGTGCTGAGCCTGTCGAAGTACGAGGGTGGGTCGAGGCACCAATTTGGAAGGTCACGTAAGCGGATCGGCCCACCCGCAACGAAACAATCGAATAACCCAACGAGGGAGACCCCACCATGAGCCGTTTACCCACTATCGACCCCGCCGACTACGACGCCGAACAGAAGCGTGTGGCCGAGGCGATCACCGCCGGTCCGCGCGGCGAGGTGCGCGGGCCGTTCGTGCCGCTGATGCACAACCCGAAAGCCGCCGACGCGGTGCAGGGCATGGGCGCGTTCCTGCGCTTCGACGGCACGCTGGACGGGCGGCTGCGCGAGATGGCGATCATCATGATGGGCCGTTTCTGGACCGCGCAATATGAATGGTACGCCCATTACAAGATCGCCCTGGAGGAAGGCCTGGACGCGGCGATTGCCGACGCCATCGCCGAACGCCGGCGGCCGGATTTCAAGAACAAGGACGAGGAAATCGTCTACGATTTCGTCACCGAAATGACCGAGAACCGCAAAGTCAGCGACGCCACCTTCGCCGCGGCCCAGGAACTGTTGGGGCCCAAGGGCGTTGTCGAGCTGGTCGTGCTGTGCGGCCATTACTCGGTGATTTCGCTGGTGCTGAACACC
>JAOTYV010000033.1 GCA_029861675.1 Alphaproteobacteria bacterium | reverse complement strand
GTCGGCCATGCCGTCGCCGTGTTCGGCCGACAACGCAACGGGATCGCCAAAACCAAGGCTGTAACTCTCGTAAAGCCCGGCATTGGCCGCGGTGCTCTCGCATTTGTTGGCGCCCAGAATGACCGGTCGGCCCCGCTCGCGCAGCCAATCCGCGAAATGCTTGTCGAGCGGTGTCACGCCGGCCCGCGCGTCGTACAGCAACAGCACCACATCGGCATCTTCCAACGCCCGCTCGGTTTGGCTTCGCATGCGCGCTTCGAGCGCATCCCCCTTCGCATCGTCCAACCCGGCGGTATCGATCACCCGGAAACTCTCGCCGGCGATCCGCGCGTCGCCCTCCCGCCGGTCGCGGGTCACGCCCGGCGTGTCATCGACCAGCGCCAACCGCCGGCCGACCAGCCGGTTGAATAGGGTGGATTTGCCGACATTCGGACGGCCGACAATTGCGACGGTAAAGGTCATCTTCGAAATCCAGCGCGCTAAAATATGTGCCGCAGCCGATCAACGATAGGCGATCAGCTCCGCATCCTCCGTCAGGAAGAAGATCGTATCGGCCGCGACGATCGGCGGCAGGAATACATCGTCGGGCAGCTCCAGCTTACCCAGAAATTCGCCGGAATACGGCGAAATCGTCATAACTTCGCCAATGCTGCTGGCGAGCACGAGGCGATCACCCGCGAGGACCGGGCCGGACCAGCGGATCGGGTCCTTTTTCTTCTTCGGATTTTCGTAACGCGGCAACGCCTGCATCCACCGAATGCGGCCGCCGCGTCGGGTGAGGCAGAATAATTCGTTTTCATTGCTCAACACATAAACATAATCGCCGGCGACCCAGGGTGTGTGCACACCACCGATATTGCGCTCCCAGATGCGCGCGCCGCTGCGCTGGTCGATGGCGACCAGGCGGCCCGAATGACTGATCGCAAAGACGGCGCCCCGATCGACGACCGGATTGCCGCGGATATGCGCCAAATTTGCCATGGCATCGACACGGCGCACGGCGGTCAAATTGTCGGACCATACGACGCGGCCGTTTTCGGCGCGCATGGCGAATAATTCGCCGGAACTATACGGCACGACGACCGTGGAACCGCTGACCGCCACACTGCTGCCACCGAGCAAACCGGCGGATTCGGAAATCGCCGTATGGCCCCACTGCTTGCGGCCGTTCGTCGCGTCCAGGACGGTCAGTTGATTGTCGATGGAAATGACATAGACCCGCCCGCCCGTCGCCGTGGGCGCCGACCGCATCGGGCCGGCAACTTTCTCGCGCCATACCAGGGTGCCGGTTTTCGCATCGAGCGCCAACACTTCGCCGAATCCGGTGGTAACGAAAATACGGCCGCCGTCATAGGCCAGCCCGCCCCCGAAGCTGTCGTCATCCTCGTCCGGCACTTCCGGCTCATACCGCCACGTTTCACCGCCGCCCTTCAGATCGAGCGCGGTGATCCGGTATTCGACGTCCATCGTGTAAACCCGCCCGTCGGCCACCACCGGGGTGGTCAGCAGCGCGCGTTCCTTTTCGCTCCCCTTGCCGATATCGACGGACCAGGTCTGCTTCGGCGTCGCGCCAAGGGTCAAATGATGAAGCGTGTGCGATGGCGACCCGCCGGGTTGCGGCCATGCGGCATTGGTATAGGGCCGTGGCAACACCACCTTGAGGTCGGCAATCCGCGGGTCCGGGTCGAGTTTACGCTCAAGCAGCATGACCGCGACGCGTTCGCCCGGCAGCGGCGGTTTTTTGCCCCCGGGTAAAATCGATTCCAGCCACTCGCAGCCGGACAGCAGCATGCTCACCGCGACGATCGCCAGGGAACACCGGCGCAGCATGCCCATCGCCTAGATTTTCAGCGCTTGCAGCATTTCTGCTGCCCGCGCCCGTATGCCCGCCGGTGTCTTCGGATCGTCGGCAAGCTGGGTGTAATCCTTGCGCGCCGCTTCGGTGTCACCCTTGCGAAGCGCCAGCAATGCCGCCAGTTCACGTGCCGAATACCGCCACGCACCGTTTTCGGCGAGCAGCGGCGTAAGGTCCTTCGACAGTGCCTCCGGGTCGCCGGTGTCGAGCTGATGCATCACCGCATAGAGCCGCGCAAGACCGGCGTACAGTGAATCGACGCCGCCATCATTTGCCATTTCCCGATAGATCGCCACCGCGCCGTCCCGGTCTCCGGTGTTCGCTTTCAGCGCCGCCTCACGGAACCGCGCGAGAACGCCATAGCCGCCGCCGGCTTCCTGTGCCAGAGCCGTGAGCCCGCTGATCGCGTCCGCATCCTTCTTCGCCTCGATTTGCGCCAGCGCCGCCGAAAATTGCGCGCTATATTCGATTTGCTGATTCTGCCGGTAATGTTTCCAACCGACAAAACCGGCCGTACCGACGACGATCAGGACCAGCCCGGCAATGATGAGCTTGCCGTATTGCGCCCAATACTGGGAAAATTTGTCGCGACGAACTTCCTCGTCGACTTCTTCGAATATGTCGGCCACAACAGCCTCCAAGGGGCAAAATGGCGGCTACCATAGCCCCGCCACCGGGCGCTGGCAAACATCAATAAATTCACAAATCCGTGCCAATTTCCCCGCCGCCAATCGCCGCCAAGCTTGCCTGCATACGGCCGATGGGTCAGAATGTAACCAGTCAATGAATGGCGTCCGGAATGTCATACGGGACGCGCATTCGGGAAGAAACGGCAGGTGATGATCGATACGGGAGACGTATCCGCCTCAATAGTATTGCGCCGGCTTTTGGCCGGCCTTGCCTTTGTTCTAGGTGTTTCGTCAATTGCGGCCTGTGGCAGCACCACATCTGCCTATCTCATCGGGGCAGGCTTGGCCAATTTCGTTTACACCGACAAACTTCCATCCGACTACCTCGCCGAGTTCGCCAGCGGCCAAGAATGTAATTTACTGAAATCGCTCAAGGATGAAGGCCCCTTGTGCAGGGATTCCTTCGACCGGGTGGTCTATGAGCGGCCGCACTACTGCTACCGCACGCTGGGCGAGATCAACTGTTTTGAACGCCGCGATCCGGATCGTCGGTCGACGACGAGGGTGCGTTAGCGCATGCGTACCGGACAGAAAATATTGGCATCCACGCCATGGCGGACCGGCGCGATCGCCGGCCGGAAGGGCATAAGGAAAAAAGATAAGGGAGGCTCCTAACACCATGGGAAAAGTGTTGCGTTTGGCCGATTTTCGGCGAAATGGGAAACGCATGGTCAGCTTCGACCGGCAGGAATTACGCCAATTGCTTGACGTCTACAGCCGCCGCGTCGCGACCGGCGAATGGAAGGATTACGCCATCGACCTCGGCCGCGGCGCCGCGGTATTTTCGATTTTCCGAAGTTCCTTCGATACCCCCCTCTTCTCCATCGCCAAACGCACCAATGGCGGGCGTTCCGAATATCTGGTGATGAGCGGCCGGCAGGAACTCAAACACGGCAGCACGATGGGCGAGGTCCTGTCGGTCTTCGACCGCCCGATGCGTCTTATCTCGCGCCGCCGGTAACGCGACCGGCGGAGGAGTGCCCCGGTTATCCGGCCGGGCCTTGCCCCAATGCGCGGGATCGCACAAGCCCGCCCTGGACCGGTTATCTGAAGCGAATCGACTTAACGGGGTCGCAATGCAGAAAACCGCTTTCTTCTTGATATTTATTGCATTTCTTGCCGGGTGCGGGACCCCGTCCGAGATCCCGACGACCATTGCCACCAAACCGGCGGGCGTTACCGTCCTGGCCCGGAACACCGATGTCACGACCAAACAAGGCGGCGCCCGTGCGGCGGCGATCGAAATTCACGACCTCTATTCGCGAGGCGAACGAACGCGGTTGCTGGTCGAAACCGTCGCTCGGCCCGCCGCTGTCTTGATCCTGTTCGCCGGCGGCAAAGGGGCGCTGCACATTGCGCCCGATGGCAAGATCGGCTGGGGTAACGGGAATTTTCTCATTCGGAGCCGGCCCCTGTTCCTCAAGCGGGGCTTCAATACCGCCGTGTTCGATGCGCCGACGGACCATGCCAATGATCTGCGGTTCGGATTTCGCGGGTCGGCGGAGCACGCCGCCGATATCGGCGTTGCAATCCGGCATTTGCGCGACCGCTACAAGGCGCCCATTTGGCTGGTCGGCACCAGCCGGGGCACGAATTCCGTCGCGAATGCGGCGGCGCGTCTCGGACGCATCCGGCCCGACGGTATTGTCCTGACGTCGTCGATGATGGCGGATAATGACAAGGGCGATTCGCTGTTCGATTATCCCCTTGAAAACATTACGGTACCGACCCTCGTCCTCCATCATGCCGAGGATGATTGCTTCGTGACGCCCGCCAGCGAGGTGCCGCGGCTGAAAGGCCAACTGAAAAATGCGAAACCGCTTCGCGTCATGATGCAAACCGGCGGAACCGTCGAAGGACGCGCTTGCGGCGCCTGGAGTCACCACGGATTTCGGCGCATCGAAGACAAAGTCGTTGGCGATATCGCGCGCTGGATTCGCGCGCCGGCAGGGGCGGCTCGGCCTTAACCCACACTTCTCCTACTCTCCGTGGTCTGGTTATATTGACCCTTAAAAATGTTCTTGTTATGTTCTTTTTATCGAACACTCCCGCCAACAGAGCCAGGACGGCACACCGACAAAATGGGCCGCTTGAAACAAGACCGCCTCGCCGCGGAGGATCGGCAGCATCAAGCAATCCTATTGGGTGAATTGCAGCATCAGAAAGTCGATATCTTCTGCTGGTGCAACCGATGCGGGCATAACACCGTACTTGATGTCCATTCCGTCACGGCTCAGCTCGGGCCGCACCTACCGGTACCGGAGATCGGCACCCGTCTGCGCTGCACCGGCTGCGGCGGTAAAGACGTCGCCGCCCGGCCCGCTTGGCCGTCGCTTGGCCAGGTGACCCGCCATCACGGCGTCGATACGAGCGCCGACAATTCGGATGACCCGGAATAGCGCAACGGCATTGCCGCATCCGGGCCCGGATCTCGGCGCCGCGACAAGCGCCGCCTAAAAAATGCGCCCGAGTCGCGTGACAAGGTTCACAAAACCCGCATTCCCCCGTCGCCATCAGGAACACCGTCGCTGTTGCCTTCCCAAAATCCACGGTCGGGGGCATCGGCCACGCAGTGAAAAGCGACAGATTCATCACAAGCGAGCAGCGTCGAGACAACAATTCACAAGATTCTTGTAAAAAATGGTTAACAAAGATTGACGCGACACGGGAGTCCGTCCATAAACGAAAGCACGGATCGGCAATCAAATGGTGGGGTCGAGCTCAATATATTGTGTATCTAATTCTACAAACCTCTATATCTGGCTCCACCGTGCTCTCTCGGTGCAAAGAGCCGGACAGCTCAATAAACATGGGAGAGACGCACATTATGGTCTGGACCGACCACCGCATCGAAGAACTCAAGAAACTTTGGAGTGACGGAAGAACCGCAAGTCAGATCGCCGATTATCTAGGCGATGTGACCCGCAACGCGGTCATCGGCAAGGCGCACCGCCTCGGCCTTTCGTCGCGACCGTCGCCGATCAAGCGCAAAACCTTCGTCCTGCCGTCAACACATGACCGAATGTGCCAATGGCCGATCGGCAACCCAGGTGAATCGGGATTCCGGTTCTGCGATGAGACCGCCGACCCTGGGCGTCCCTATTGCCCCAACCATTGCAACATGGCCTATCGCCGGAAAAGCGAATCTGCGGCTTAGCCCGGATTGCGACAGCACACGGTGCAGCGGGATACCGTTCCCGCCGCGCCGATGCCCGGTCTGCGCGTCACTGCGGCCGGATTCGGTTGGGCTGAACACACCTATAGGTTGAGCTTCCAAATCGGCGGCTGTCGATCATTCGGCTGCGGCCGCAACCGGCGCCGGTATCCGCGCCAAGGCGTCGCGGATAACGGCGGTACCGCTTTCCCGATGATAGGCGTTCTCGCTCAGATGCCGTCGCCACGCGCGGGCGCCGGGCATCGATTGAAACAGGCCGACCAAATGCCGCGACATTGCCATTAACGGCGTCCCCGCACGCAGTTGCGCCTCGACATACGGCAAGATCGCCTCGACGACCTCATGCCGTGTCCGCACCGGACCGGTCTCGCCAAAGTAACGACGGTCGACGTCGGCGAGAATGTAGGGATTTCGATAAGCGGCCCGCCCCAGCATCACACCATCCACATGGCGCAGGTGGCCCGCGATGGCCGGATGCGCGTCAACGCCGCCATTGAGAATAACGGTCAAATCCGGACGCGCCGATTTCAGGGCATAGACCAGATCATATCGTAACGGCGGAACATCCCGGTTCTCCTTTGGGCTCAGCCCCGACAACAACGCCTTGCGGGCATGCACAATGAACCGTTCGCATCCGGCATCCGCAACCGTCTCGACGAAGCCGCGCAAGGTGTCCCATTCGTCCAGCGCATCGATCGCGATGCGGGATTTCACCGTGACCGGAATGGCCACCGCCTCGCGCATCGCCGATACGCACCGCGCCACCAGGGCCGGTTCCGCCATCAGGCACGCGCCGAACCGCCCCGATTGGACGCGGTCGCTGGGACAACCGACATTGAGATTGACCTCGTCATACCCCATCCCTTCGGCAATCCGGGCGCATTCGGCCAAGGCCACCGGATCGGCCCCGCCGAGCTGCAGGGCCACGGGATGCTCTTCCGGACTGAAGGCAAGCAACCGCGCCCGGTCGCCATGTATGACGGCGCCGGTGGTGATCATCTCCGTATACAAAAGCGCCCGCCGGCTGATTTGCCGCAAAAAATAGCGGCAATGCCGGTCGGTCCAATCCATCATCGGTGCGACGGAAATCGGCCAGGTTGGCGCGTTCGATGCGGCGGTATCGGTCATGAACCCTTAAATAGAATAGAGGACAGCCAGCGCCAAGCCCCTCGGACCAGTAATGTCCGGGTGGTCAATGCCGTCCTCAAGAGTCACGAATGCCGCCGCGAAAACGGCAAAGGCGCGAATGCCTCTCGAATTCCGTACCTGATACCGGCGAAAGCCTAGCTGTTACGCCACGCCCTGCTCGATTTGCACTTCTTGCAAATACGGTCGCCGGACCACTCGCTGGTGAACCGGGAACTGCACATCAGACACTTGCGCTCTTTTGATTCGTATACGCGCCGCGGTTTCTTGTTAGCGCCGTATTCTTCTTCCGCGTACGCTTCACTGTATGCTTCGCTCATAGCCTATTGTTTTTACCTTTTGATTCTGGCTTTTCCATGACGCAGGCGGGGTAACACGAGGGCGGTTGCCCACCTCGCCTGAATGCTCCACTAAGAAAACGGAATAAATTCGAATTTGAGCCGGTGCTCCCGGATTTATTCCCATTCAATGGTACCAGGTGGTTTTGAGGTCACATCATAGGTGACACGATTTATTCCCGGTACCTCATTTATAATACGCGTTGCGGCCCGCGCTAGGAAGACATGATTGAAAGGAAATGACTCGGCGGTCATTCCGTCGGTCGATGTCACCGCGCGCAAGGCGCATGCATAGTCGTAACTGCGGGCATCCCCCATCACGCCGACGGTTCGCACGGGAAGCAATACGGCAAACGCCTGCCAGATTTCGTCATACAGGCCGGCCTGTCGAATTTCATCGAGATAAACCGCATCCGCCTGACGCAGGATTTCGAGTTTGTCGCGCGTGATGTCCTGCCCCGGTATCCGGATCGCGAGACCCGGGCCGGGAAACGGGTGGCGCCCCACCATCGCATCCGGCAGGCCGAGTTCGCGGCCCAGTTCGCGCACTTCGTCCTTGAACAACTCCCGAAGCGGCTCGACCAATTCGAGGTTCATGCGTTCGGGCAGCCCGCCCACATTATGGTGCGACTTGATGGTGACGCTGGGACCGCCATCGAAGGCGACCGATTCGATGACATCCGGATAGAGCGTTCCCTGGGCGAGAAAATCGGCGCCGCCGAGCTTCGCCGCCTCCTCGTCGAATACGTCGATGAACAGGCCGCCGATGATCTTTCGTTTCTCCTCCGGATCGGTCTTGCCCGCGAGCGCGCCGAGAAACATCTCCGACGCATCCCGGTGAACCAGCGGAATGTTGAAATGGTCGCGAAACAGCTCGACCACCTGATCCCCCTCGTTCAACCGCAACAATCCATGGTCGACGAAGATACAAGACAGTTGCTCTCCGATCGCTTCGTGGATCAGAACCGCCGCGACCGCGGAATCCACGCCGCCCGACAGGCCGCAGATCACCCTTCCCGCGCCGACTTGCTCGCGAATGCGCGCCACTGCCTGGTTGCGGTACGTCGCCATCGACCAATCGCCGCTGCAGCCCGCCACATGATGGCTGAAATTGCGCAGCAGGGCCGCGCCTTCCGGCGTGTGCATGACTTCGGGATGAAACTGCACGCCATAGAAGCGCCGCGAGTCATCGGCGATCGCCGCATAGGGCGCGTTCTCGCTCACCGCGACGGGCCGGAAACCCGGCGCCAGCCCGGTCACGCGATCGCCATGGCTCATCCACACTTGCTGACGATCGCCGGGCGCCCATAATCCGTCGAACAGCAGACAGTCGCCCGTCACCTCGAGCTCCGCCCGGCCGAATTCCCGATGGCTGTCGGATTCCACCACACCGCCGAGCTGGTGGCACATGATCTGTTCGCCATAGCAAATTCCCAGCACCGGCAGGCCAAGATTGAACACTTCGTGCGGCGCCCGCGGGGCCTCGCCAGTGGTAACGCTGGACGGTCCGCCGGACAGGATCACCGCCTTGGGACCGAACCGCTCAAGCATCTCGCCATCGACCCGATTGAACGGGTGAATCTCGCAATACACGCCGCTTTCGCGGATTCGCCGGGCGATCAACTGGGTCACCTGACTGCCAAAATCGATGATGAGAATGCGGTCGGTCATGCGGTTCCTTCCGGGCGTCAGGGTTGGCGATACATAGCGGGATTCATTTGGCCGAACAAGGCACGCCAAGGAACTGCCACCCATACGCGGCCTGCGGCAAATCGGCGCCCCAAAGGTGCTCCTGCCGGTCGGCCACCCGCTTGCCGCCCATCGCTTCGTAGAAGTACCGCGACGGGTTGGACCGGAGCACCCAAATCACCGCCGAGTGATGTCCCATGTCGCCGAGCGCGGCAAACAATTCGCGCAGCAATCGGCGGCCAATCCCCTGTCCGTGAAAATCCGGATGGACGTACAGGGTGTAGACCTCCCCCGCATAGTCGAGCGCCTTGCCCCGCGCCGCGCCGCAACTGCCGAAACCAACCAGCCGGTCGCCGGCCTCGGCAACCAGCACGGCTTCGCCACACGCCAGGACATGCGCCCATTTGCCGCTCTCGACCTTTGCCGACATCCGCAGCAACACCGCGTCGGGCAGAATTCCCGCGTAGGCGTCGCGCCAGCTCTCAACATGAAGAGCGCCGATCGCGGCGGCATCGCCGCGTCGCGCCGTGCGCACCCGGATCATCGACGGCGCTCCAGAACGGCGGCAAAGAACCCATCGGTGCCGTGGCGGTGCGGCGTCAGTTTGAGGACACCTTCCTCCGCGTCCTCCGCGTCCGCCGCACCCGGCAGGATCTCGCCGCATATCCGCTCCACCGGCACCGGCGTGAAACGCGGATCACGCTCCCGGAAGGCCGCAATTCGCGCCTCGTTCTCGCACCGCAACACCGAGCAAGTGGCAAAGATAAGGCGCCCGCCCACGGCGACCAGTTCCGCCGCTTCGTCCAGCAGCCGATCCTGGAGATCGCACAGCGCGACCAGCTCCGCCTCGGTCAACCGCCATTTGGCCTCCGGACTGCGGCGCCAAGCGCCGCTGCCGCTGCACGGCGCATCCACCAATACGCGCTCGAACCGTCCCGCATTCTCAACGCGCCAGGCCGCGTCATCCGTACCGATGACATGTTCCTCGACGATCCGGACACCGGCCCGGCGCAACCGTTCGCGGCCGCGGCGCAGCCGCGCGGCGGCGGTATCGCAGGCAACGATCCGGCCTTCGTCGTTCATCGCCGCGGCGAGCGCCAATGCCTTGCCGCCGGCACCGGCGCAATAATCGACGACCTGCTGCCCCGGCTTCGCGTCGGCGACCAGGGCCACGATTTGCGATCCCTCGTCCTGCAGGTCGACCAGCCCGTCGCGCCAGGCCCGACTGGCGGCAAGTGGCACGCGCCCGGCAAGCCTCAAGCCAAGCGGCGACATCGGTGTTTCAACAGCGTCGATCCCGTCCGCGGCCAAGACCTCGGCCACCTCCGCCCGCGTCGCCTTCAGCGTGTTCACCCGCAGGTCGACCGGCGCCTCGCGCGCCAGGGCGTCGAGCGCGGCGCCGGTCTCGGCGCCGAACGCCTCCTCCAGGCGCGCCATCAGCCAAGCCGGCACATTGGCGCGGACGTCGGGCGGCTGTGCCGGATCGTCCAGCGTCATCTCCGCCAGGGACTCCAGCAGGCGGCCTTCCGGGCCGCTCAAGGGCGCCGGGCAGTAGCGGCCACCGTCGAACGCGCCCATGACCGCCGCCGGTTCCTGGCGCACGATCAAGCACAATACGACGATCAGCGTCGACCGGCTGTCGACGGGCGCACCGGACCGCTCGACCCACCACTCGACCTGACGCCGGTGACGGATCGCGCCATACACCAGATCGCGGATGGCCCGGCGATCGCCGCCGCCCGCATAGCGATGGCCGCGGGCCCAGCGGCCGATCACTACGTCCGCCGGCGATTCGGCGCGCGCAATTTCGTCCAGAAGCTCGATCGCTGCCTGGAGTCGCGCACCGGGCGTCATGCCGGGCCTCCCGTTTTGTTAGCTGTTGCTCCGATAGTTCGGCGCTTCCTGCGTCACGATGATGTCGTGCACATGGCTCTCGCGCAGGCCCGCATTGGTGCTGCGATAAAAGGTGCAGTTGCTTTGCATGTCGCCGACGGTCGCGTTTCCGGTGTATCCCATGGATGAACGAAGCCCGCCAACCAATTGATGGAGCACGTTACCCGCGGGACCCTTGTAGGGTACCCGGCCCTCGACGCCCTCCGGCACGAGCTTCAGCGAATCGGACACTTCCTGCTGGAAGTACCGGTCGGCGGAGCCGCGCGCCATCGCACCGACCGACCCCATGCCGCGATAGGTCTTGTACGAGCGTCCCTGATAGAGCTGCACCTCGCCGGGCGCTTCCTCGGTGCCGGCGAGCATCGAGCCGATCATCGCGCAATCGGCGCCCGCGGCGATGGCCTTGGCCAGATCGCCCGAGGCGCGGATGCCGCCATCGGCAATGACCGGCACCCCGTGTTTGCGCGCCTCTTCAGTGGCGTCGAGGATTGCGGTCAATTGCGGCACGCCGACGCCGGCGACAATACGCGTGGTGCAAATCGATCCGGGTCCGATGCCCACCTTGATCGCGTCCGCACCCGAATCGATCAGGGCCCGCGCGCCCTCGGCGGTCGCCACGTTGCCGGCGATCACCTGCGCGTAATTGCTGAGCCGCTTGACCGCGTCGATCGCCGTCCGCACGCCCCGGCTGTGGCCATGCGCGGTGTCGATGACGACCACGTCGCAGCCGGCCTCGAACAAGGCTTCGGCGCGGCGCACCCCGTCCTCGCCCACACCGGTGGCCGCCGCGACCCGCAGCCGGCCATGTTCATCCTTGCACGCGTCGGGATATTGCTGGGCCTTTTCGATGTCCTTGACGGTAATCAGGCCGACACAATGGTGGGCACGATCAACCACCAGCAATTTCTCGATACGGTGCTTGTGCAGCAGCCGTTTTGCCCCCTCCCGGTCGACACCTTCCTCGACGGTGATCAGGCCTTCCCGGGTCATCAATTCGCGCACCGGCTCGGCCGGGTCGCTGGCGAAGCGGACGTCGCGGTTGGTCAGGATACCGACCAGCTTGGCATCCCCCTTGGACACCACGGGAATGCCGGAAATCTTGTGCCGGGACATCAGCGCCAGGGCATCGGCGAGCGGCCGCTCGGGCGTGATGGTGATCGGGTTGACCACCATGCCGGCCTCGAATCGCTTCACCCGGCGGACTTCCTCCGCCTGCTCCTCGATGTCCATGTTCTTGTGGATGACGCCGATGCCGCCGGCCTGTGCCATCGCGATGGCCAAACCGTTCTCGGTCACCGTGTCCATCGCCGCCGATATCAACGGGATACCGAGATCGATCGCGGCGGTCAGCTTGGTTCGCGTATCTGTCTGGTCAGGTGTAAATTCCGATTCTGCGGGCACTAAGAGAACGTCGTCGAATGTCAGTGCTTCGCGAATCTCCATACCGTCTCACCCTGTGCGAAATTGGCGCGCATCATACACGACGCGACCCCTGTGCCAAGCGGAATCAACTGAAGCGGCAGCGGTTTGCATCACTTTTCTGTATCGCCACCGCGAAACCCCTGCGCCACGATGTACAGCTCCGAGGAATCCGCCCGGCTGGCCGCGGGTTTTGCATGGGAAACCTTGGTGAAATCCCGTTTCAGCAGTTGCAGCAAATCCCGCTCCGTCCCGCCCTGCAGGACCTTGCCGACAAAGATGCCGCCCGGCTTGAGCAGATCCTGCGCAACGTCATACGCCGCTTCGATCAACGCCATGACGCGCAAATGATCGGTCCCCGCATGCCCGGTCGAGGGCGCGGCCATGTCACTCATCACGACATCGGCGGGTCCGTCCAGCGCCTCGCGCAGCCGCGCCGGAATGTCATCGTCATAAATATCGCCCACCATGAGGGTCGCGCCCTCCAGCGGTTCGATCTCCTGCACGTCGATGCCGACGACCATAGCCCCCGCCGCGACCGACACCTGTGCCCAGCCGCCGGGCGCGGCGCCGAGATCGACCACCCGGGCGCCGGGCTTGAGGAATTCGAATTTCTCGTTCAACTGGATCAGCTTGAAGGCCGACCGGCTGCGATAACCGAGACGCTGCGCCTCCTGCACGTAGGGATCGTTGAGTTGCCGCTGGAGCCAGCGCGTCGAGGACAGCTTGCGGCCGCGCGCCGTCCGCACCCGCACCGTTTTGCGCCGGGATCCGCCGTCGCTTCCCGTCCCGCCGGATTTACCCCGCGGCATTGCCAGCCGTGTCCGACTGCGACGGAGCGGCAATCAATTCCCGCAGGATCCCTTCGCGGATGCCGCGATCGCCGACCCGCAATTGCCCGACCGGCCAGCGCGCGCAAACCGCTTCCAACACCGCACAACCGGCGACCACGAGATCGGCCCGCTCGGCGCCGATGCACGGGACGGCCGCGCGATCGTCGCAGTCCATATGAAGCAAGCGGCCGCTGATTTCGGAAATCGCGCCGAAATCCAGCGACGCGCCGTCCACCACCGACCGGTCATAGCGCGGCAGCGCCATCTGAACGCCGGCCAAGGTGGTAACCGTGCCCGACGTGCCGAGCATCTGCACCCCGCCGCCGGCAACCGCATCGGCGATACCGTTCTTGCGGCAAAACGGGGCCAAATATTCATCCACCTCGGCGATGAGTGCGCGGTAGCCATCCGCCGAGATCGGATTGCCGCCGAACCGGTCGGCCAGGGTGACGACACCAAACGGCATGGATATCCAGTCGACCGGCTCCGGGTCCGCACCGGCGAGGTCGATCCACACCACTTCCGTACTGCCGCCGCCGATGTCGAATAGAATGGCCTTCGGCAGGGCCGTATCGAACAGCGGCAGGCATCCCTGGAGGATCAGACGGACTTCTTCGCCGCTCGAGATCGTTTCGATGTCCAGCCCTGTGCGTTCGCGTACCCGGGCAAGAAAATCGTCGCAATTGCCGGCCCGGCGGCAGGCTTCGGTCGCCACACCCCGCATCCGCACGACCCCGGTGCGGCGCACCTTGTCGGCGCAGATCCGCAACGCGCCGATGGTCCGGCGCATCGCCGCTTCCGACAGGCGTTCGTGACGGACCAACCCTTCGCCGAGCCGGACAATCCGGGAAAATGCGTCAATCACACGGAACCCGTCGGCCGGATCGGGCCGCGCCACCAAAAGCCGGCAATTGTTGGTGCCGAGGTCGATCGCCGCATAGGCGCGCGGCGCGTTGCGGTGACCACGCGATTTTCCGCGCCTGTGTAGGTTTTCCGCCATCGTCGCAACCTTCCCGACTGCATCCGGCCGCCGCTGACCGTCCTCGATCGCCAAGCACCGGACCGCCACCGGCATCGCGGCGTTCCGGGAATGCATCGATGAGTCTAATCGAAAGGACGCCGCCGCGAAAAGCGCCAAATTCCGCAAAAAATCGAAATCCTGCTAACGGAGCGCTTCGTCGGGCTTTAACAGGCCGTCCCGATTGGTGTCCGCGCTATCGAAATCGGCCGCGCGGGCCCGGGTGAACTCATGCAGCGACAGCGTCCCGTTATTATCGCTGTCCGCGGCCGAAAAGGCGTCCCTATCGACGCCGGTCAATTCTTCTACCGTGAGCGCGCCATCCCGATCCTGATCGGCGAAGAAAAACACCTCGGTCATCCGTTCATGAAATTCGCCGCGGTCCACCATCCCGTCGCCGTTGCGGTCGGCCGCTGCGAAGGCATCGGTTGCCGGATCGGCCAGAGCGCCGGTGCCCGGAAGCGCCAGCATCGATGCCAGTAGCAGCGCCGGAATCGCCGCCCATTTCGCGCCCAAACCGCGCCGCCGAATGTCATTTTTTGCTCGCATGTGCCGTTACCATAGGGGGTGCCTTCAGGGCGGGCAATGCGGTTTGCAGCGGTCCATGAAAATGCCCAGGTTTCGACAAAAATGCTAAGATTCGCCCTCCAGGCAGGTAATGTCCGGCGCTCAGAATTTTAACATCTAGCGGCTACACAATCGCCGCGGTCCGTGCTAAAAATCGGAACACTGCTGGGGTATAGTATAATGGTAGTACAACGGACTCTGACTCCGTCGGTCTTGGTTCGAATCCAGGTACCCCAGCCAAACTGATTTTTCCCAAAACGGCATCGGCCGAACATTCATACAGGATGTTCGAAATTCGGTCGGCAAACCTCCAAATGACGTTCGATACAACGCTTGCCCACTGAGATGTCAGGGCCGCACGGACCTGCCGGAACATTCCATACCTCGATTTCTTCAGAATGATCGCTGCCGCTCGCCGTGGCGGCGACTCCTGGAGGCAGCGCCAATCTGCGCTCGCTAAACACGATCGGTTGAAGTAGATGTGTCGTTCTGGGCCGAAACGGGCCTATAGGGAGGAACGGCATGTCACGAGTCCGAATTGCGGTTCTAACGATCGGACTATTCGGCATCCTTGCAGCGTGCGGCGAGGAGCCGGCGGGCGACACCGCCGAACGCGTTCGCGCCATCAAGCCGTATTTCGTGAGCGCGTCGGCCGGCAGCGCCATCCGGCGTTATTCGGGCACGATCGCGCCGTCCGACACTTCACCCCTGAGCTTTGCGGTCTCCGGGACCGTCAAATCGGTGACCGTCAAACAGGGAGAGCGTGTCACCAAGGGACAGGTTCTCGCCGCCCTCGATCCGAAGCGCTTCAAACTGGATGTACAGGCGGCCCAATCGCAACTCGCGTCCGCGCAGGCCACCTACGACGACAAGAAGAATAATGTCGGACGCCAGCGGAAGCTCTTCAGCAAGGGCTGGGTATCCAAGGCCGCCCTCGATCAGGCAAAGGCCTCATTCGAAGCCGCCGAAGGCGAGCTCAATCTGGCGCGGTCCCGGCTCGGCAATGCGGAACGGGATCTGGCGAATACCCGCCTCACCGCCCCCTTCAATGGCGTGGTGGCCAATCGCTCCGTCGAGCCGTTTCAGGAAGTATCGACCGGCAAGGCACTCTTTCAGATCAATTCCGAAGGCGCGCTCGAAGTCGAGCTGTCCGTTCCCGACAGCATCGTTTCCCGCCTGTCGATCGGCGCGCCGGTGACCGTCAACGTCTCGACCGTGCCGGGTTGCGGATGTGCCGGGCGGATCACGGAAATCGGCACCGCCTCCGGCACCGCCAACACGGTCGCGGCGAAAGCGGCGCTTTTGGAGAGCCGGCCCGGATTGCTGCCGGGGATGGCCGCCGAAGTCAGCATGGCATTGGCGGGCAACGGGGCGGCGCGCGGGTTTCTGGTGCCGCTGACGGCGATCGCACCCGGCGACGACGCGGCGCCCGGCTATTTGTTCAAGTTCGACGATGAAGCGAAGGTGGTCCGCAGAGTGCCGGTGCGCGGGGGCGACAGCGTCACCGACAACTTCGTCGAGGTTGTCGACGGCGTCGGCGCGGGCGACATCATCGCGGCGGCGGGAGTCAGTTTTCTCCGCGACGGCCAGCGCGTGAAGCTGTTGGGCGAATAACCAAAGCCCCCGCCCCCTGACTCGCGAGAGACCGTCCCCATGAACCTTGCAAAACTCGCCATCGACAATTCACGCATCACCATCATGGCGATCCTGGTGATCGTGGTGCTGGGCATCACGACCTATCTCGCCTACCCGAGCGCGGAGGATCCGAGCATCCAGATCCGCTCGGCCAGCGTCACCGCGTCCTATCCCGGCATGCCGACCGAACGTGTCGAAGACCTGATCACCGTGCCGCTGGAAGCGGCGATGCGGGAGATTGCCGAGATCGACGAGATCAACTCCATTTCCAAGACCGGCTCGACAAAACTGGAGTTGAAGATCCGCGAAGAGATCGATGATCTTGCGCCTGTTTTTCAAAAAATTCGCAACAAGGCGCAGGACGTCAAGCCGGACCTGCCGAAGGATACCCAGGGGCCGACCGTCAACGACGAGGAGGGTCTGACCGCGATCGCCACGTTCGCGCTGTGGTCGGACGGGTTTTCGCTTGCCGAAATGCGCGATGTCGCCCGCGATACGCGCGAC
This sequence comes from Alphaproteobacteria bacterium, assembly GCA_029861675.1. The sequence goes on along the minus strand of JAOTYV010000033.1, from coordinate 7,705 downwards.
CGCCTGTACGCTCTGAAGGGCGAAAAAAAATCGATATTCTTGGCGTCCAAGAGGAACGAATCTATCTTGAGGTCAATCCAGCGAAGCTCGCCGAACTGGGAGTGTCGCCGCAGGAAATCTTCGGGGCGCTGGCGCAGCAGAACATCATCGAGCCCGGCGGCGACATTGTCGCCGGCGGCAGGACGGTGACGCTGGAGCCGTCGGGCAATCTCCGCCGGGTCGAGGAAATCGGCGCGGTCGTCTTTCGAATTCCCGATACCGACCGGGTACTGCGGCTCGACGAAGTGGTCACCATTCGCCGAACCTATGCCGACCCGCCCCGGTTTCCATCGTTTTACAACGACAAGCCCGCCATCATCCTGTCCGTATCGACCATCGAAGGCACCAACAATATCGCCTTCGGCAATCGATTGACGGCGCTGCTTCACGAGATCGAGCAGAGCCTCCCGATCGGCTATGTCCTCGACTATGCGACCTTTCAACCGGAGTTGATCGAAGAAGCAGTCGCCGGCGCGGTCTCGAACGTCTATCAGACCCTGGGGATCGTGCTGTCCGTGGTAATGGTGTTCCTCGGGGTGAGGACCGGCCTCATCGTCGGCTCGTTCGTTCCGCTCACCATGCTGCTCGGCATCATCGTCATGCGCTTTTTCGACGTCGAGCTGCAACGGATGTCGATCGCCGCCATGATTATCGCGCTGGGGATGCTGGTCGATAACGGCATCGTGGTCGCCGAGGACGTCCGGGTGCGGATGGAGCGCGGCGCCGAGCGAATGCGCGCGTCAGCGGAGTCGGCGCAGTCCCTTGCCATCCCCCTGCTGACATCGTCCTTGACGACAATCTTCGCATTCCTGCCGATGCTGTTGACCGAAGGCAATGCGGGCGACTACGTCCGTTCGCTGGCCCAGGTGGTGGCGATCCTGCTGCTCGGCTCCTGGCTGCTGTCGATGACGATGACGCCGGCCATGTGCGCCTGGTTCATGAAGGTCAAACCGCAATCCAGCGAGACCGATGCCGGTCCGGCCCCCGCGCGCTATGATGGAATCATGTATCGCGGCTATCGTCGGCTGCTCGGCCTGATGCTGCAGTGGCGGTTGAGCGTCATCGGCGCGTTGATCGTCCTGCTGATCCTGGCCGTGCAATTGCTGGGGACCGTCAAAACCGAATTGTTCCCGCTCGGCGACCGCAACCAGCTTCTCGTCTATCTCGACTTCGAGGCGGGTACGGATGTGCGCGAAACCCAGCGCGAATTGCGCAAGCTGACCGCCTGGTTGGCCGACAAGAAATCGAATCCCGAGATCACCAGCCATGTCGCCTATGTCGGCTATGGCGGACCGCGTTTCTTCCTGGCGCTTTCGCCGGTCGATCCGGATCCCCATCGCGCATTCGCGCTCGTCAACACCCGGTCCGTCAAGGATGTCGGTAAAGTCATTCAGCGAATCAACGACTTCCTGGACGATTCCCTGCCGGCGGCGCGCGCCGACGCGAAACGCATGTGGTTCGGCGCGACGGAACCCGGCGTCGTGGCAATCCGCCTGGTCGGCCCCGATGGCAAAATTCTCTCCGGCCGCGCGCAAAAACTCATCGATGCCTTTCACGCCGTCACCGGCACCGTCGGCATCAAACAAGATTAGGAGAATAAGGTTCTGAAGCTGATCGTCGACGTCGATCAGGCGCGCGCCCGGCGGGCGGGCGTTTCATCCCAGGATGTGGCGGCGTCGCTTAACGCCATCTTCTCCGGGGTGGAAATCAGCGGGTTCCGCGAGGGCGACAAGGTCATCCCGATCGTGCTGCGGGGCGAGGACGACATGCGCTTCTCGCTCGCCAGCATCCAGCGGGTGCAAGTCTATTCCTCGGCGACAAACAAGTTCGTCAGTCTCGATCAGGTGGCGACCGTCAGGCCCGAATGGCGCTTCAGCCGGATCGAGCGGCGCGACCAGCAACGCACCCTGACGGTCGAAGCCCGCAACCCGACGATATCGGCGCCGAAATTGCTCGACGCGATTCGACCCACGCTCGACGGCCTCGACCTTCCCGACGGCCATCGCTGGGAAATCGGCGGCGAAGTCGAGGATCAGGCGGAGGCGAACGAAAAGCTGTTTGGCCTCTTGCCGCTGGCGCTCGCCGGGATCATCATCCTGCTGGTTGGACAGTTCAACTCGTTCCGCAAGGGCGGAATCATCTTGGCGACGATCCCGCTGATCCTGATCGGCGGCACGCTTGGCTTGGTCATCATGCAGGCGCCATACGGCTTCATGGTCTTGCTCGGGTTCTTCAGCCTTGCGGGCATTTTGATCAACAATGGCATCGTGCTGATCGACCGAATCGAGACCGAGCAGCAATCCGGCCGCAACCCGCTCGATGCGGTTATCACCGCCTGCCTCGCGCGCCTGCGCCCGATTCTCATGACCACGCTGACAACCGTGCTCGGGCTTGTCCCGCTGATCCTGTTCGGCGGCGCGCTTTTTTACGGCATGGCCAGCGTGATTGCCTTCGGACTGGTCGTCGGCACCGTCTTTACCCTCGGATTCGTGCCCGTGATGTACACGTTGCTGTTTCGGATTTCGACTCGCAACGCAGTATCAGCGGCGGCGCCACCGGACTCGCCTGCCGAGCAGAGTGCCTAAGTTTCGGCGTCTCGCAGTCGGCGGAGCGTGACTTTTTTTGGCGGTTCAATTCGTTATCGGGCAGATGGCCAAAAATTAACCATGTTGCGCATTTATCACTACATATGGGTGTAAGTTTCCGCTTCAATCCACAATATATTGTGGTATAGCTCCGATATTATATTCCCACACTGGAGAGTTGAAGAAATGAAACATGCACTCATCGCCGTTGCGGCGGTTGCTCTTATGGCTGCCGGCGCGGCGCAAGCGGAAAACAAGAATAACTCGGGCTGCGGGCTCGGGACTGTTGCGTTCAAGGGCCAGACCGGCCTGGCGCCGCAAGTCATGGCCGTTACGACAAACGGTTCGTCGGGCAACCAGACCTTCGCCATTTCGACCGGCACCAGCGGCTGCACGAAGAACGGCGTGGTCGATCCTCCGAAGCGCGTTGCCGCCTTTACCGGCTCGAACATCGACAAGCTGGCCCGCGACGCCGCGCGCGGTCAGGGCGAGAGTCTCGAGTCGCTTGCTGCGCTTATGGGCATCGATGAAATGCACAAGCCCGCCTTTTATCGCACGTCGCAGCGCAACTTTGGGACGATCTTCCCGTCCGAGAACGTCACGGCCGACTCGGTCCTGAAAGCCTGGTATGGCGTGATGTCGCAAGACAAGATGCTGAGCCGCTACGCCGGCGTATAAGCCTTCCGGAGCCGTGGCCGGCGCTGCGCGAACCGATTCCCGCTTGCCGGCCGCGTTTCCGTCTTTCATATTCAAACGACGGCATTCGGTCGGGTCACTGGCCGGATGCTGATCTTTTTGGTTGTTGGGGTTTGCGGTGCGTACTGCCGCGGGGGTACTTCTATTCTGCTTGGTCTTTTCGGCGCTCCCCGCCGGCGCACAGGAGTCGCGCTACGCGAATGAATTGATCGACAGGGCGCGGCAGCTCAATCTCGCCGAACACGATCAATGGCTGACCCTGGGGCACTACCTGCCCCGCGTTCTGACACCCGGCTGGGTCAGCGTCATCGACAGCCCGGGATTTTTCCTCGCCCAAGACGGCAAGAACGACCCCCGCGCTGAATTGGTCGCGACCCTGCGGCAATTCTTCGCGCCGGCGCCGGCAAAGCCGGAAATTCGCCATCCCCAATGCATATTCATCGCGCGCTATCATTGGCTCAAATCGATGCTCGGCTTCGACTCGGCACGCCTGCCGGAGCGATCCTGCCGGGAATTCGACGAATGGTACGCGGCGATCGATCCTATACAGGTCACGTTGATCTTTCCGGCCGCCTATCTGAACCAGCCGTCTTCGATGTTCGGGCACACACTGCTGCGCATAGACCGGCGCGGTCAGGGCGAACGCGCGCGGCTGCACTCTTACGCCATCAATTACGGCGCGGTCACCGGCGACGAGAACGGCATGATATTCGCCATCAAAGGCCTCGTCGGCGGTTATCCCGGCACCTACTCGATCATGCCCTATTACGAGAAGGTGAAGGAATACAGCGACCTGGAGAGCCGTGATATCTGGGAATATCAACTAAACCTGACACAGGCCGAAATCCGGCGTCTGCTGATGCATGTCTGGGAAATGGGCCGGCAACACGCCGAATATTTTTTCTTCGACGAAAACTGCTCCTATCAATTGCTGTCTTTGTTGGAAGTGGCGCGGCCATCGCTCGACCTCACGGACAAATTCAAACTGTGGGCCATTCCGGCCGATACGGTACGAACGGTGGTGGCGCAAACCGGTCTCCTCAAGCGCGCGATCTACCGCCCGTCGGCCCGCGCCGGTATCGACCACCGGCTCAGCCTGCTCGATGGATCGCAGCGGGACCTCGCCTACCGCTTGGCACTAGGCGAAATCACGCCGGAGGATCCGGCAATCGCGGCCCTGGCGCCACCGCGCAGGGCGGCATTGCTCGAACTCGCCTATGAGTACCTGCGGCACCGCTATCGCGAACGCGACGAAAACCGCGACACCGCCGCCCAGCGCTCGTTGGCCCTGCTGCGCGCCCGCAGCCAAATCCCGGTCGACGCTGACGCGACACCGGTACCGACACCGAAAACCCGCCCCGACCAGGGCCATGATTCTGCGATGATCGCCATGGGCGGCGGTGTCACCGACGATGACCGGGCGTTCGTCGAATTGCGGCTGCGCCCGGCCTATCACGACCTGCTGGACCCGCAAGGCGGCTTTGTCCCCGGCACGCAGATCAGTTTCCTGGATCTGCGGCTGCGCTATTTCAAGGACAAGCACACGGTCAATCTCGAATCGCTCACGGTGCTGGAAATTCAATCGCTGACGCCGCGCAACCAGTTCTTCAAGCCATTTTCATTCCGGTTCGATACCGGGGTCGAGCGGTTCCGTCGGAGCGGCGCCGCCAATGGCGACTTTGCCGGCTTTGCCGGCGGCGGCGGCGGGCTCAGCTATGCGCCGTGGGACAACGCTATCCTGTCGGGATTCGCCGAGGGCAGGATTACCGGCGCCGCCGACCTGCCGAACAAGGTGCTGGTCGATCTCGGGCCGAGCCTCGGGCTGCTGTATTATCCGAAATCCTGGTGGGCGCTTCATTTGCAGGGCCGATACGGTTTCGCCCTCGACGCTTCGACGAAGGACTCTTTGGAAGCGGGGCTGGAACAAAGCTTCTCCGTAACCCGCTGGCTCGCCGTGCGGACCGAAACAGGCGTAAAGGGCGATGCCGACGACCCCTTCCTGGAACTTCGCGCCGCGCTGCGCTTTTATTTCTGACAATGCATTCTCTGTTCAAGCTGCTGATTCTGTTGCCCGCCCTCGCGCTTGCCGCGTGCGGCGGGCTGTTCTTCTATCCACAGCAGGAATTGCTGCTCACGCCGGACCGCGCCGGTCTCGCCTATAAGGAGGTGCGCTTCGCCGCGAGCGACGGGGTGCGGCTGCATGGCTGGTACCTGCCGGCCGACCCACAAGCCGCGCGGGAACCGACCTGTACCGTGCTGTTCCTGCACGGCAACGCCGAGAACATCAGTACCCATCTCGGCAGCGTGTGGTGGCTCCCGGCGCGCGGCGTGAATGTCTTTCTGTTCGATTACCGCGGCTACGGCCGGTCCGAAGGAACCCCGGATCTCGACGGGCTGCACCGCGATTTCGACGCGGCGCTGAAAGTGGCGTTGGACCGGGGAAATTCCGATCCGGGCCGCATCGTCGTGTTCGGCCAAAGCCTCGGCGGGGCGCTGGCGGTCACCGCGGTGGCCCGCTCGGCCCATAAGGATCAATTGCGCGGGCTGATCATCGAAGGCGCGTTTTCAGGCTACCGGGCGATCGTGCGCGACAAACTGGCGTCTTCATGGCTGACCTGGCCGCTGCAATGGCCGCTGTCCTATACGGTCGACGACGATTACAAGCCGCTGCAAGCGATCGGCCGGCTCAGCCCGCTGCCCGTTCTGGTCGTGCACGGGCTGGCGGATGGCATTATCCCGCCGCACCATGCAAAGGCGCTGTATGATGCGGCGCGCACGCCGAAGACACTCTGGCGGATCCCCGGGGCCGCGCACATTGCCGCATTCCGGACGAAAAAGAACCAGGACCGCCTGATCGAATACCTCCGGGGCCTGGGCTGCGCCGCGCAATAGGCGCGATCGCCCCATGGCCGCGGGACGGCGCGATCAATCGTTCGTCAAATATGTTCGGATAGGCTGCGGAGCACCGTCTCGGCGCCGTTACACCCGGCGTAGCAACAGATCAGGCAGAAAAAACCGCTTCGGACCAGTTTCCGCCTTGTCCGCCGGCGAACTCCTCGAAGCCGTTCCCGTCGACCACCATCATGTCCGGATGTTCAACGCAATTGAGCATGCAATCGGTCAAATCGTTGGGTGCGATGGAGCGGCCCAACTGGGATTCGGTGCAGCGCCAGCACAGCAACAGGTCGATCTTGCCGCCGGTCACCTTTTGCCACAAATCCTGATGGATCATGAAAAGCTTCGGATCGAGCTCACCACAGCACTGGCAGCGGTAATGTCCCAGCACCTCGCCCCAGGTGTCGTCCGGCACGTGACACGCGGTACAGGCAGCGTCGTCGCAAAGAAAATCTGACGTGGCAAATCTGATCTGAAGCATAAGTACTCTCCGAACCCGAATTGCGCGAGAATACGCATCCCGCCATTCCCGGTCAGTGACGGACAGCACAGTATTTAAGTTATATATTACAGATGGTTATGAATTTAAAGGTGGGATTTGTGCTGTATTCCGGCAACAAACCCATCAAACGAACCAAAATGATTCGCAAATTGGACTGCAGGTTCAGACTGTATTCTATGCAACAAATTTCAATCGATAAGAGAGATCGATTTACAGCCCCGAGGTATCCGGCGGCAGCCCAAGCATGAAGCCGCCGACCGTCTGAAAATGGTCTTTGCGCCCCTGAATCTGTTGCGCCACCGTATGGAGGTCGCGATAGCGCCGTTCGAACGGGCTGCTCCGGAAAATCGCGGTAGCGCCGGCGGAATCATAAACCGTATTGACCACCGCCTTCGCCTCATGGATCGTGTAGGTCGAGGCGAGCCGGATTCGCATGCGCGATTCAATGGTCAGCCGGTCATTTGCGACGACGTCGTCCCAAATCTCCTCGAGTTCGCTCAACATGAAAGCGCGGGCCGACCCGAGCCGTGCTTCGCATACCGCGACTTCGGTTTGAATCACATGGTTTTCGCGCAAGCTTTCGCGCGCGCGGCGCGGCGTTTTATCGCTTGCCAGTTCCTTGAACGCATCGAGCATCGCCCGGGCAATGCCGAGCGCCACGCCCGAAAATCCGGTCGCATACATGTTGGTGGCGAAAAAATGATAGAGCGGCGCGTGATATTGCCGCGCCTCCGGATCGTCGCGCGACACGGAAAATTCATACGGAACGAAGGTATCGGTCACCGTATAGGCGTCGCTGGCGGTGCCGCGCAACCCGATCACGTCCCAGATGTCGATCATGTCGACGGATGCGGCAGGAAACAACATGGTCCGCGGAATGGTCGACCCATCCTCCTGCTTCAGCAGGGAATGGCCGCCGAGCCACGTGGCGTGCCGCGATCCGCTGGCGAAACTCCATTTTCCGTTTATGTGAAACCCCTTGTCGTCG
>JAOTYV010000262.1 GCA_029861675.1 Alphaproteobacteria bacterium | reverse complement strand
CATGTGCAGGATCGGCTTCAGAGCCTTGCCGACGCCGAGCGCGCCGTCGCCGGTGAACGGCAGCTCGATCTGCTTGCCGTCATGGGCGACCGGGGCTTTGCGTTCGAACACCTGCCGCATGATCGCGACGTAATCCTTCAGCCAGTAATAGGGCCGGCCCCAGGGCCGGCCGAACCAGCCCTCGACGATCTGCGGCCCGGACACGCCGAGCCCGGCGATGAAGCGCCCGCCGCCGGCCATCGCGTCGATGGTGCCGGCGGCCATGGCGGCGCTTGTCGGGGTGCGCGCCGCGACCTGCATGATCGCGGTGCCGAGCTTGATGTGCTTGGTGACGGCGGCGAGATAGGCGAGCACGGCCATCGGATCGCTGCCGTAGGTCTCGCCGGTCCACGCCGAATCGTAGCCCAGCCGCTCCGCCATCAGCACCTGTTCGACCGGCACTTCCGGTGCGGTCACGGCGTACCCTATCGCCAAGCCAAGTTTCATCGCGGTTTCTCCAACTGGTTGCAGGATGTGTCGGCTGCCCTATCGCCCTTTCGGCCGCGCGCGGAGGTCGGCGGCGAGCGCGGCGCCGCGCGCCGCCTGTTCCAAGGCCATGTGCGACGACATGCCCGTGTAGTCGGTCGGATCGAGCAACGCCTCGACCTGTTCCGGCGTCAGGTGTTTTTTCACCATTGCGTTCGCCGCCAGATGCTCCTTGAAGGATTTGTCGCCGGTCGCCGTGTCCTGCGCCGTGTCGTAGATCACGTCATGGGCCTCCTGCCGGCCGATATGCGCGCCGAGCGACAGCATCAGCGCTTCGGCCATGATCAGCCCTCCGCTGAGATCGAGATTGCGCCGCATGCGATCGGGGAAGACCTGTATCCCTTCCATCAGCATGCGGATGCGCTCCAGGATGTCGCCGGTTTCGCCGCACGCGGTGTGCAGCGCCTGGTTCATCATCAGGTCGCGCCCGCGGTCCGCCTCGTGCTCGGTCTCCATCGCTTCGAGCGCAAGCGGCACCAGCGCGCGGACATGGGCGGCCGACGCCATGATGTCCTGCGACAGTTTCGGGTTGCGCTTCTGCGGCATCGTGCTGCTGCCGACGGTGCCGGCTGGTACGGGCTCCTCGACCTCCTTGAATTCCTCTTTCATCAGGGTATAGACCTCGCGCGCGATCTTGCTGCAGGTCCCGGCGATCAGGCCGAGCAGGGTCACGTACTCCGCCAGGTGATCGCCGATCGTGCGCGCGGGCACCGCCATCGGCGTCATGCGAAGATGCGCCGCCATGCGCCGCTGGATTTCCGGACCCTGCCCGTCGAAGGATGCCATGGTGCCGGCGCCGCCGCCCAGCATGGCGGCGAACACCCTGCCTTCGGCGCCCTGCAACCGCTCCACATGGCGCGCGGTCTCGTCGATCCAGACGGCGACCTTCAGCCCGAAAGTGGCCGGCACCGCGTGCTGGCCATGGGTGCGGCCCGGCAGCGCCATGTCATGGGTTCGCTCCGCCAGTGCCGCCATCGCCGAGAGGATGGTTGCGAACTGGTCGAGGAAAATTCCATGCGCCCGGCGCAGCTGCAGCAGGTTGCCGGTCTGGGTGATGTTCTGGGTCGTCGCGCCCCAATGCACGTAATTGCCCGCGTCGCCGTCGCAAACCCGCGCCAGCTCCCAGACCAACGGCACCAGCGGATGGGCGGTGCGGCGCAGCCCTTCGTCGATCTTTGAACGGTCGAGCAATTCAAGCTTCGCCTTGGCGACGATTTCCTTGGCTGCCGCCTGCGGGACCACATCGATTTCCGCCTCCGCCAGCGCCAGCGCGGCCTCCACATCGAGCCAGGCCTGCCATTGCGCATCCAGTGTGAACAAGTCGCGGATACCCGGGTCCTGCACCCGCATTGATGTGGGATTCTTGTCCATGATCGCTCCCCTGAATTTTCGACAAATCGGTGTGGCGCTTGGCCGGTCCCGAAGAGTATCGCGATCGTGCGGGTCGGGCTACGGGGGCGGTGACACGCCATCGATGCAAGCGAAGGCCTGCGCCAATCTGACATTCTGTATTGATGCGCAAGGTGCGGCTCGCCGGGCGGCGCGGCAGACCTACACTAATAAGAGGTACTAATCGTGGGCATGGTGCACGGTCACCACTGCTACGGAATCGGTAAGCCGTATGCAAAGTGGCGATAGGGTTTTGCCGCGGCCGTGCCGGGCTAAACTAAACTCCATAAATGCCTATGCGGCTTGTCGTGAAGAACCGGGTCTTTGTATCCGCCTCGTCAAGTTCGCAATGTAAGTGGAGAAATTCTGCTATGATTATTTTATTGTTATTTAAATAGCCGGTTATTTTTTTCGCTGTACTGAATGCGGGATGGAAATTATTGCCGGACTTCAGAATAAATCGAGCGTTACGCAAATAGACCATGCAACAGTACCGGGCTGATATTGACGGCCTTCGGGCTCTCGCGGTGGTCGCCGTCATGATGTTCCACGCCGGCATTCCCGGCTTTGATGGCGGGTTCGTGGGCGTTGACGTGTTCTTTGTCATATCCGGGTTTTTGATAACCAACTTCATTCTGTCCGATTTGCGGCAGTCCACATTTTCCATCTGGAATTTTTATGAGCGGCGGATCCGGCGAATATTTCCGGCGCTCTTCACGATGATGCTGGTTTGCGGGTTCGCCGGATATTGGCTTCTCCTGCCGCGGGACTTCGCAGAGTTCGGAACGTCGGCTGTGTGGGCCTCGCTGTTCGCCTCGAACATCCACTTTTGGCAGCAATCCTCATATTTTAGTGGCGCGGCCGAATTTCGGCCTCTCCTGCATACCTGGTCGCTGGCGATCGAAGAGCAGTTCTACATCCTTTATCCGATCGCTTTAATCCTCGCGTTTCGGTTCGCGCGAAACAAGCTTTGTCACGCAATTGTCTTATGTCTCGGATTGTCCTTTGCCGTCAGCGCCTGGGCCGCGATGACCCATCCGCACGCCGCGTTCTACCTCACGCCGTCACGCGCCTGGGAACTGCTTCTGGGCGCGCTGCTGGCACTGGACGTCCTGCCGATATTCGGTGGCCCGAAGAGTCGCAATGCGGCTACGGTTCTGGGGTTGTCATTCATCCTCGGCAGCATATTCATCTACACGGCCGCGACGCCGTTCCCCGGGCTGGCGGCCGCTCTGCCGTGTATTGGGACGGCGCTGATCATCCATGGCGGTACGACCGGTGCGACAAGTGTCGGACGCTTCCTTAGTCGGCGGCCGATCGTGTTTGTCGGTTTGATATCGTATTCGCTTTATCTTTGGCACTGGCCGGTCCTGGTAATGTTCCGGCACTACATGTCGGTGAATGACCTTCCCCCGCTCGTCACTGCTGCCGCCATTGTCCTCCCGATTGGTCTCGCCGTTCTCTCTTGGCGGTATGTGGAACAGCCATTTAGGCGTCGTCACCGGATCGGCCGGCGCACGGTTTTCGTGGCCGGGACCGGCGCCGTGGCGACGATGCTGGCGATCGGCGTCGTCGTTCCTGCGTTTGACGGGTTGCCGCACAGGTTCAACGACGCTGTCATAAGGCTCGCCGCTGCCGGACAGGATGTGAGCCGCGACGGCCGCGCATGTATAAACGGGAAAACGCCTAACGACGTGCGCCAGGGCGATTTGTGCGAGCTGACCGGTGCAGGCACGCCAACCCGGTCTTTCCTGCTCTGGGGCGATTCGCATGCGGCGGCGCTGGTACCGGCGATAGACAAGGCTGCCGCCCGGGCCGGTCGATCCGGCCTGATGGCCATGGCGTCCGGTTGTCCGCCGCTCATCGGCATTACGTCACCAAGCGGCGTTCGCACATTTCCATGCTTGGATTTCAACCACGCGGTGATGAAAGCGAGCTTGGCGAGGGACGAGATTAAAACGGTCATCCTGCAAGCGCGCTGGGCGTTCTATGCTCATGGTTCCACCTACGAGATCGAAGCCCGGAGAAACATCGTCATCGCGGACGACGAATCAAAGACTCCCAGCATGGCTGAAAACGAGATGGTTTTTGTTCGCGGTTTGCGGCGATCCCTTGCCGCTCTGACAAAAGCGGGCAAGAAAGTCGTCATCGTCGGACCGACGCCCGAAATAGGCTGGACCGTCCCAAGAACCCTCGCGATGCAGCAATACACGCGTCGATATTGGCCAATTGCGCCAACATACGCCGAGTACATGAACCGGCAGGCCTTTGTCGTTCGAACCCTGATCGCGCTGGCTGCGGAATACGGCGCCGAGCTCATTTTCCCGCACACGGCGTTGTGCGACGAGAAAACGTGCTCCGTCAGAGAAGCCGATCAGATTTTATATTCCGACAACAATCACCTCTCGTTTACCGGTGCCGCCGGAATTTCTGAACTATTCGAGCCGATATTTTAGCACTTCCGGTGTCGCTCTCCGGGTGACCTCAAGCGCGCGGGGGAGGGTCAGGCGTCGATCACGATGTCGGTTTTCGGTCTGGCGCAGCAGATCAGCACCGCGTCGTCGTCCGGCGGGTCGAGCGGCTCCTCGACGTATTCGACCTCGCCACCCGCGATCGGACAGATGCAGGTCTGGCAAATGCCCGAGCGGCAACTGTAGGGCGGGCTGAGTCCCAAACTTTCCGCCATGTCGAGAAGGGTGCCGAATGAGGGGTTCCAATTGCCGGTGACGCCGGAGCGCTTGAACGTCACCTCGATCTCGGTCGAACATTCGACGCAATCGCCGGCGCCGCCGCCCGCGTCATCCCGCATTGCCTCTGCCGGCCCGAAGAACTCGTAGTGAATGCGATCTTCCGCAACACCTAATGCTAGCAGGCCGGTGAAGATCGATTTCAGGAAGGGCGGTGGCCCGCAAAGGTAATAGTCGACGTCTTCCGCGGGGCACAATCGTTTGAGCAGCGCCGCGTCGACGCGGCCCGGGTCGTCATAATCCTGGCCGATCACGTCTTCCGGGGCCGGGCTGCTGTAGCGAACATGGCAGTGCACGGAATCGTTTTCTTCGGCGAGACGGCGCACATGCGCGCCCATGGCATGTTCGGCGCCGTTGCGGGCGCCGTGGACGAACCGCACGGGACGGTCGGCACCGGCCTCGACGATGGCGTTGAGCATGCTGATCATCGGGGTCAACCCGACCCCGGCGCTGATCAAGGCCACCGGCGAACTTCCCTTCGGGTCCAGATAAAATTTTCCGCGCGGCGACCGCACGCGCAATTTGGAACCCGGTTTGAGCGTGTCATGGAAGTAATTCGAAGACCGACCCGGCGGCGCATCGGGCCGATCCTTCGGCGGCGGTTCGCGCTTGATGGTGAGCCGGTAGTAGTCGCGGCCCGGACGATCCGACAGCGAGTATGTACGGTTCAACGGTTTGGGCTCGCCGGGGATGTCCAACCTAATCGGCAAGAACTGGCCGGGCATATAGTGCGGCAGCTCCTTGCCGTCCTCCGGCAGCAGGTAGAACGAGGAGATATGGTCGCTTTCGCGCTCGATTCTGTCGACGATGAGGGTACGGAAACCTTCGGCTGTTTTGCCGGTGATGTCGGCCTTGGCCACGCGATCCTCGAACGAGCCGCGCCAACCCGGCGACAACGCCTTGATCCGCAGCGCCTTGCGCGCGCCATCGAGATCGCCGAGATCGAAATACAGCAGGTTGTGCACTTTGGCGACGCTCAGGCGTTCGGGGTCGCGCTCGACGGGGTCGATGGCATCCCCGGCGCCGACCTCCCCTTCCTCGAGAACGCGGAGGTAGAAGCCGATACGATTGCTCGACAGCAGCACATGCTCGAAGCCCAGGACCCCCATCTTAATGCCGAGCTTGAAACACGGCACGCGCGGCTGCGAAACCTCGACCAACGCTCCGCCGATACGGAATGTGTCGCCGACATGAATGTCGTCGTCGAGCATGCCTTCAACGGTAAAATTCTCGCCGAACTGTCCGAATTCGAAATCGGACCGGCCGAGCTCGTTTTCCCAATAGCGATAATTCTCGAACGAATAGACGTAACCTGCCTTGTGTATGCCGCCGTGGCCGACCAGGTCGGCCTGCCCGTCGCCGTCGACGTTGAGTTCCCGCAGCATTGTCCGGCCGTCGATCGGCTGCTTGAAGATCCCGGTTCGCACGGTCTTGCCGTCGTGGCTTATGTCGCGTGGCCGGGAAACGTTGACCGACAGTAGCTTCATTGCTTCGCGTGCTAGCCTCTGCATGGGGGAGCTTGATACACGGCTCTGGCAAAATCAATGTAGCACGCGGCACACGGCCCCCGAACGGGAATGATCGGCCGGGCGTTTGAGGTTCGGAGGAAGCCGCGGAAAATTTGGCGTTCCAACCTTCCCCAAGACGTCATCCGATTGCGATCATTCCCGGCCGAGGGCCCGTCCACGGGTTTATTGCGGATGCAGATGGAAGACCTTGTTCATGATCTTCCACTCTCCGTCGACTTTCAGCAGTGTGAACAAATCCGTGAACCGGTGACCGGTCCAGTTGTCGAGTTCAAGCCGTATGGTGGCCACCGTATCCACAAGGTCGATGCTGGCGATCCGTGCCTGGAGGTCTGCCGCCGGTCCGTTCTCGTCATTCCAGTCGAAGAGGTGCTGGATCGGCCCGGCAAACAGGTCGTCACCGACATAGCCGAAGACCGTCGCGTCCTCGTGGAAGGCGGGTTTCATGTCGTCGCCTTTGCCCGATCTAGCGCCATCGATGTAGTGCTGCAGGACCTGGGCGATCGACTCATTGTCACTCACGTGTATTGCCGTATTGCGCATGGGTCTCATGCCTCTTTTGGTGTC
>JAOTYV010000263.1 GCA_029861675.1 Alphaproteobacteria bacterium | reverse complement strand
GGAACTCGACGCAGATGCCGCATTCGTCGCTGCGTGTCCTGGTGGATATGCTCGGTCGTGACGAAAACCAGGTTCGCGTGGTCACCCCGGATATTGGAGGAGGCTTCGGCCCGAAACTGGTCATCTATCAGGAAGAACCCGTCCTGTCGGTGGCATCGATCATTCTCGGCCGTCCTATCAAATGGATTGAGGACCGGCGTGAACATTTCGTCGCGTCGACCCAGGAACGCGATCAATATTGGGAAATCGAAATTGCCGTCGACAATGACGCGCACATTCGGGGAATCCGCGGGTCGATCATTCATGACCACGGCGCCTACACGGCGCGCGGCGTAAATCTGGCGCAAAACTCCGGCGAATCCCTGATGGGTCCGTACCGGCTGCCCGCGTATCAGATGAATATCCGGCTGGCGTTGACCAATAAAGTGCCCGTGACGCCGGTTCGCGGCGCGGGCCATCCGCAGGCAACATTTGCAATGGAACGGATGCTGGACCGCGTCGCGCGAGAACTCGATATCGATCGGGCGGAGGTTCGGCGGCGCAATCTGGTTCCGGCAGAGGAGATGCCCTACACGCGGCCGCTGAAAACCCGTGGCGGCCAGGCGGTCATGCTCGACAGCGGCGACTATCCCGCCTGCCAGCAACGGGCACTCGACCTGGCGAGTTGGTCGGGCTTTTCCGCCCGACAGCAAGCGGCCCTCGCCGAGGGGCGCTATATCGGCATCGGCATGGCAAACTTCGTCAAGGGTACAGGCCGGGGGCCCTTCGAAGAAGTCACGGTGCGAGTCGGGACGTCAGGCCGCATCCATGTCTATACCGGCGCCGCCGCGATCGGCCAGGGGACCCGAACTATGCTGGCCCAGATCGTCGCCGAGGAACTCGGACATGATATCGATAACATCACTGTCGTCACCGGCGATACGGCAGCCAATTCCTTAGGCATCGGAACTTCGAACAGCCGCGTGACCGTGGTCGCCGGCACGTCCGCCCACGTCGCGGCGCGCAAGGTTCGCGAAAAAGCGCTCAAGATTGCCGCCCACATGCTGCAAACGCCGGTGGAAAATTTGGACTTCGCCGGGTCGGAATTTCACCCCAAGGAACCGCGGGACCGGGTCGACAACCGCTGGGTCACCCTGGCTGAAATCGCCCATGCGGTCGCCGGCACGCCGGGGTATTCGCTGCCGGGCGGCATGGCGCCGGGACTGGAGGCGACCGAGCGCGTGGTGCTCGAGAGCAAGGCTTTTGCAAACGGGTCCGCCATCGCGCAGGTCGAAGTTGACCCGGAGACCGGCGGTGTCGATATCCTCGAATTCATCATCGTCCATGACTGTGGCCGGCTCGTGAATCCGCTAATCGTGGACGGGCAGGTGTTCGGCGGAGTCGCCCACGGGATCGGCAACGCGCTTTTCGAATGGATGAAACACGATGACGCGGGACAGCCGTTGACGAGCAACCTCGGCGATTATTTTCTCGTAACCGCTCCGGAGATGCCGCGTATGGAAATTGCCCATATGCAGTCTCCATCGCCGCTGAACCCACTCGGAGTCAAGGGCGTCGGCGAATGCGGCGTCGTGCCGACACCAGCGGCGGTCATATCGGCGATCGAGGATGCGCTGTCACCGTTCGACGTTCACATCAAGCGCGCGCCCATTTCGCCGCCCGAACTCTTGGCGTTGATCGATCAAGCCCGCGCCGCGACGGCCGGTTAGGGATAATGCGGCCGCGGCGCACGCCCGAACGATCGAAATCGTTGCACACCATCCGCCGCTATTGAATAGCGATCCCCTAGTTGGTGTACTGCACATTGGCAACGCTTGGCATTGGGCATTGGGCAGGCAAAATCTTCACAGTCCAACCGATTGCCTGCCGACAACCGGAAAGGTCTTCCCGCACCGCTCCATGGATAGCTCCAATCAAGGATATATCGGCCGCTCGGTCACCCGTCTTGAAGACCGGCCTCTTGTGACCGGTGCCGGGCGATTCGTTGCGGATATCGACTTTTCGCATCAACTGCACATGCGGGTTGTGCGGTCGGCCCATGCGCATGGGATAATTCGCTCGATCGACTTGGACGCGGCAAAGGCAATGCTCGGCGTGCGGGCGATCTGGACCTTCACCGATATCGCGGACATTCCGCCGATTCCATTTCGCGCAACGACAGTGCAGGGGCTGGAGCCGTATCGGCAGCCCATCCTGGCCGACGAATTCGTCCGCTATGTCGGCGAGCCGGTAGCCGCCGTTTTCGCAGATAACGCCTTTATCGCGGAAGATGCCGCCGAACTGGTCTCCGTCGATATCGAGGAGAGGCCGCCGGTCCTGTCGGCTCAACATGATCCGGGCGAGTTCGCACCGGGCCTAGGGACGGAACCGACGACGATCGTCAAGACATATGGCGACCTCGACGCCGCGATGGCGCAGGCGCACGGGTCGATCGCGTTGACCCTGGAGGTAGGACGACATTCGGGCGTGCCGCTCGAAACCCGGGGCGCGGTCGCCCGCTATGATGCCGCCACGGACATGCTGGAACTCCACGGCGCCGCCAAGCGGCCCCATTGGAACCGCGATCAAATCGCCGAGATGATACAACGCGCACCGTCGAGCATTCAGCTCTTCGAGTATCACGTCGGCGGCGGCTTCGGCGTGCGCGGTGAGATTTATCCGGAGGACATCCTCGTCTGTCTGGCGGCGTTACGCCTGCGGCGCCCGGTGAAGTGGGTCGAGGACCGGCGCGAACACCTCATGGCCACCAACCACTCGCGTGAGCAAACCCATCTGATCCGCGCGGGGTTCGACGCCGACGGCCGTATTCTCGCGATCGACAACGAGTTCTACCATGACCAAGGCGCCTATGTGCGCACCCATGGCGCGCGCGTCGTGGACATGACAACGAGCCTGCTTCCGGGCCCGTATCGAATTCCTGCATATCGCGCGGTCGGTCACTTCCGGCTGACCAACAAGACGCCGGCGGCGACCTATAGGGCGCCCGGCCGGTTCGAGACGAGCTTCGTCCGCGAAAGGGTGGTCGACGCCGTCGCCGCGCAACTGGGCATCGATCCCGTCGAAATTCGCCGCCGCAACCTGATTTCGAAAGACGAGATGCCGTTTGCCCGGCCGATGGACGCGTTGGATACGCCGGTGGAATTCGACTCCGGCGACTATGCGGGACTGCTCGACAAGGCTCTGACGGCCTTCGATTGGAACGCGCGTCGAGCAGATATCGAGCGGCGTCGGTCGAGCGGAGAGGCGGTCGGCGCCGGCATCGCGATGTTCGTCGAGAAGAGCGGCCTCGGCCCGGTCGACACCGTCCGGGTCAGCGTCGACACGGCCGGTGCGGTCGAAATCGTGACCGGATCGTCGTCCGTCGGGCAGGGAATGGAGACGGTTATTGCGCAAATTTGCGCCGAGACGCTGGGCGTCGACTACCGGAATATCCGTGTGATCCGCGGGCAAACCAACCGGATCGAATTCGGCTTCGGCACCCACGCATCGCGGGTGACCGTTATGACGGGCGAAGCTACCCGCGTCGCGGCCGAGAAGGTGAAGAAAAAGGCGCTCGGCGTTGCCGCAGAAATGTTGCAAATCTCCGCTGCCGCGCTGGAGTTGCGAGATGGCTGCGTCATCCGCCAGGACTCGGAAACCGCAATTCCGCTTGGCGACATCGCGCGCAACCTTGGGCCCACCTCGCGCTTCAGCCGGGAACGCGAGCCTGGGCTGTCGGCGGATGGCTGGCACCGGACGGACCACATGACCTATCCCTACGGCGTCCATGCGGCCGTCGTCCGCGTCGATCGGGAAACCGGCGGCGTCGCGGTGGAGAACTACCTTGTCGCATACGACGTCGGCCGGGCGGTTAATCCGATGCTCGTCGAAGGTCAGATGTTGGGCGGCCTCGCGCAAGGCCTGGGCGGCGCCCTGCTGGAGGAGTTCCGCTACGACGAACAGGGCACCCCCTTATCGGTAACCTTCGCGGACTACATGATCCCCACCGCACGGGAAATGCCCAAAGTCGAGATTCTGATCACTGAGGATGCGCCGAGCCCACTCAACCCGCTGGGCCTGAAGGGCGCCGGCGAAGGCGGCGTAAATCCGGTCGGCGCGGTGATCGCCGCCGCCATCGACGATGCGCTCGGGATGCCCGGCGCCATCACGCGGTTACCCGCAACGCCGCAACGGCTGCGAGCGTTGATGTCCTCGGCCCCCGACCGTCGGACGGCACGGCGTTTGGCCGGGGACGGAGATTGAGGCATTGAAATCCGCCCCGTTCCAGTACCATGCGCCGGCGCGCCTCGACGATGCGCTTGCCGTTCTAGCCGAAACCGCCGGTGACGACGGTCGCGTTATCGCCGGAGGCCAGAGCCTCGTGCCGATGATGGCGTTCCGCCTGGCAATGCCCGGCCATTTGGTCGATATCAACCGCATCGAAGAATTGGCAGGCGTCGAAATTCAAGGCGACACATTGTCGATCCGCGCGCTCGCGCGCCATGCGTGCTTTCACCGGCCGGTGATCGACCATCCCTTCGGCCGAATGCTGACCTGTGTTGCCGGCAACATCGCCCACTACCCGGTCCGCATGCGCGGCACTTTTTGCGGCAGCCTGGCCAATGCGGATCCGGCATCGGAATGGTGCCTGGTTGCGGCAACCTTCGATGCCGAGCTGGAGCTGCACAGCCGATCCGGCGTCCGGACGGTCCCGGCACGAGAATTTGCCTTGGGTGCCATGACGACAGCCCTGCGGCCGGAGGAAATTCTCACATTGGTGCGGTTGCCGATCCCGCCGGAGCAAACCCAGATGGGCTTCTATGAGTTCAACCGCCGGGCCGGCGATTTCGCCCTGGGCATGGGCCTCGTGAGCTATCGCCTGGAAGAAGGGGTGGCGGTCGACGTGCGAATCGGCTTGGGCGGTATCGAGGAAACGCCTAGGAGGCTCGGCGAAGCCGAAGGCGTGATCGCCGGTCAATTCTTATCGGAAACCTTAATCGAGGCGGCTGCCGAGGCCGCCGCTGGCGGCGTGGATCCGATCGAGGATTCCCAGACCACACCGGCATACCGGCGGGACCTGGCCCGCACCGTCATAAAACGCGCCTTCGATCGCGCCGGCCGCCTCTGACGCCGCGACCGTCAATTATCGGAACCCCCAATGCCCTATGAACAAGACATGACGCTGAGCATCAACGGCCGGGATTACAGGATCCGGCTCGAACCGCGAAAATCACTGGCGGATGCCATCCGGGAGGACTGCGGCCTGACCGGCACGCATACCGGTTGCGAGCACGGTATCTGCGGCGCCTGCACGGTTCTCGTAAATGGCGAGCCGGTACGATCCTGCCTGATGTTTGCGGTCCAGGCGGGGGGCACGGATATAGAAACCGTCGAAGGTTTGGCAAACGGTGACGATTTGCATCCCCTGCAGCAGGCCTTCATCGAACACCACGCCTTACAGTGCGGCTTCTGCACACCGGGGTTCCTGATGCTGGTCGTCGGGGCCATGCGCCAAGAGCCGATGCTTTCGGAAGAGGCGCTGACCGATCTGATCTCGTCCAACCTGTGCCGGTGCACCGGCTACCGGAATATCGTGAAGGCGGTGCTGCAGACCGCCCGCCAGGGCAACGCCGCTGCGGGCACTGTCAGACAAACCTGAAGCGGCTTGGGCTTTGTCAGACAAATGCCAACTGGTCTGCAAATTCCTGTAAGCGGTAGATTTCAGGCCGCAAGCTGACGCCACTCGGTCAGGGCGGCGGACCGGCTCTGCTTGAAGATTTCTCGGCGGTCCTGGTTAAAATGATTGTGGATCAAGGCGTGGACGGAGGCGAACTTCTGCAGGGTCTTGATGTACCTGAACCTGGCCATCGCTCCTTCTCGTCGTCGAAACGGTCGATGTGAGTTTTCGGCCCGAACATTGAGCCAGCACCCACATTCCTGACGCTCAAAATTTCCAATAATTTTCATCGCGGCGCCGTAGGATCGGAGGCGATCCGTACAGCCTCCCCCTATAGGAAACGCCCGGAAACCGGCGATTTTCCGACCATCTGAGCCTGCGGGCAAGAAGATACAAGACTTAATGGTGGTGCAGGGAGTCTTGAGCGAACTCGTCTCTGCCCAATTTCCCTGTTAAACAGGGAAAATACAGGGAAATTTCTCAAATCTGGGATATATTGAGTGTCTTGATGGCTCATAATATGCGGGAGTTATGACAATTTTTGAGAAAATTCCCTACTCTTAAGAACAGGGAATTTAATTTACTGAACAGGGAAGTTTTCTGAAGGAACAGGGAAACTGGTAATGTCAGCGGAAAATCAATCCAGCCTCGTCATTGCATTTAGCGAGGAAAATATTGAACCGTTGGGCCAATATGGTTTCGAACTCGACATATCCGGCCACAACGGCTGTGAACTTCTTGAACAGCTTCTTTTTTTAATTCAATCGCTCGAAACGCCATATCAACTTCTCGCGGACCAGGAACCGATCTCGGCCGAGGAGATCGACGACACGCACACGCGCATTGCCGTCTGGACCGACGATCAGGCGAACCATGACTTCCTCATGCTGATGACGGAACTCGGCGTAACGGTAAAACGCGCCGTCCATGATAAATCAGTGCCTGACGCGGCATTGACATCTATGGACGCCTGATCAGCCCCCACGAAGTGGTCCAATTTCATAGTTAGTGCATAGACGGTCTGCGGTCCATCGGGACGATGCTCTCCGGCGCTGGTGGTTTGTATCCGAGCGCACTGTGCGGCCTGAGGGTGTTGTA
>JAOTYV010000032.1 GCA_029861675.1 Alphaproteobacteria bacterium | reverse complement strand
AGCCCGGAAAGACGATGGAAAAATGCTTCGCTTGCCACAAGGCGCGGGCCGCGGATAGCGATTTCGTCTTTACGATGAAGAAGATACGCGCGAAAGCGAAGTAGGAAAGTATCGGTCAGGCGCGGCCCTGGTCGGGGCCCATCAAGGGGACCGTCAGTGTCGAGCCCAAGTCGCCGCGCAAAATCGCGGCAAGCGTCTCGGGGGCGCCGCTCACAAAATTCCTGACCTGCATTTCGACCAGGACGTCGAGGTCGTCGGGCAGATCCATCCGGTAGACGTGTTTGCGGATGCACACGAAGATGATTCCGCCGTGCAGCGACATCGACAATTCCCGTTCGCCGCGTGTGAAGGGAACCGCCGCGAAATCCGGCAAGCCAGCGTCGCGGCGCAGCGCGCGGCAAACCGGCATCAGGACATGTTCCGTAATTCGAAAGCTCTTGCGCTGCGGCATGCCGAAGCCGTCGATGCCGGCCCGCACCATGAGGCGCATCCGTTCCTGTGTGATATCGCCGGCATATCCCTGATAGAAGCGTGTGAGGCGTTCCGCCAGCGGAAGACTCTCATCGGCGATGAGCCTCTGCCATTCCGGCCTCCAGCGGTCGGTCATCGCCCAATCCAATACCCGGTCGATCAACGCCGCCTTGTTCTTGAAATACCGGTACAGCAGCGCCTGCGTAACATCGAGTTCATCCGCGAGGTCGCGGGTCGTCGCGGAAAATCCGTGGTTTGCGAAGAAGGCAGCGGCGCCTTCGACAAGCTGCGCCTCACGGATCGCGGCCGGGTAACGCTTGCGCGCGGAGCCGGAGCGCTTTTTCGGGGCGGCCTTGCGCCTGCCGCGACGGAAGTTGGGTTGGGCGGTAGATATTTGTTTGATCCCAATGGATTGATTGATTCGGTAGTCTCCGCCTTGGCGGCATATCCACAGTCACACTCGAAGACTACTCCGCCTCTTGCGCCGCGGAAAGCGCGATCGCATCATTGCGTCACGCCATGCCGATCTGCGGCGGAAAGGCGTCGAGGAGCCGTCCGGGCCGCGCGTGCATCATTTCCTCCAGTTCGCGCCGGACCGCGGCATAAGCGGGATCTTCAAACAAATTGTGCATTTCCGTCGGATCGTTTTCGAGATCGTACAGTTCGCCGGCGCCGGAAATCATCTCGAAGGTGCATTTGTGCGTCTTGGTGCGGACCGCGCGCAGGTTGAGATCGACGCCGAAACGCGATTTGTGAACGAACCATTCGCTATGGGCGACCGCGCGGGCGGCGTCCGGGGTGCCGGTGATGAGGGGATAGAGGCTTTTGCCCTGCAATTCCGCCGGGATAGGGACACCGCCGATCTCGTAAAATGTCGGCGCGAGGTCGAGCGTCGAGACCGGGTCCCCTACCACGCGGCCCGCGGGAATGCCGGGCCCCTGCAGGATCATGCCGACCCGCAGCACGCCTTCATAGAGCGTCGGGCCTTTCAGGTAGAGGCCGTGATCGCCCAGCATATCGCCATGGTCGCTGGTGAAGATCACGATCGTTCGCTGGTCTTCGCCGCTCGCCGCGAGTGCGTCCATGATGCGTCCCACCGTGTGATCGACCTGCGAAATCATGCCGTAGTAGTTGGCGGTCATGTCGCGCAGTTGCGCATCGGTCTGCGGCGGCACGCGCTGACCCTTCATCCGGTATCTTCGAATTTCCGGGTCGTCGACGATCGGCTCGCCAGTCAGCGACGCTTCGTGCCACCAGGGCCGCCGGTCCAGGTCGAGCGTCCGATGTTCGGGAAGCGCCACCGAATCCGGATGATGCAATCGGCTCCAGGGTTCCGGACAATCGAAGGCATGGTGCGGATCGGGAAAGGACACCCACATGCAGAATGGGTTTTCGCGGTCGCGGCGGCGCAACCAGTCGATGGTCCGGTCGCCGGCCCAACTGCTGCTGTGCCATTGCGCCGGCAGGCCGGAATGCCAGGTTTGCGCCGCGCCCGATTGCGGCGGCAACTCCGTCGCCCAGCGTTGCAACGCCTCGTCACTCTGGCCCCGGCTGAAAAAATAGCGCTCGTAGTGCTGCCCCATGGGTGGGCGCTTGTTGTCGCGCGCCTTGTTGAGATGCCCGTGCACCACCAGCTCCACGTGATCGAAGCCCATATAGGGGCCGCGCCAATCGTCCGGATACTTCTGCGACCCGAAATTGCATTCCGGCGTTTCGGTCGGGTGGTAGGTGGTCTTGGTGGAGAAATGCGCCTTGCCGATGAAGGCGGTATCGTAACCGGCGCGCCCGAGGGTGCCGGCGAAGCCGGATTCGCCAAGCGCCGGATCCAGATTGATACCGTTATCCGCGACGCCATGGGTGTAGGGCAGCAATCCGGTCAACATCGACGCCCGGGCCGGCTGGCAAAACACCGCGGGCGTTATGCAGGCGGAGAACCGCGTGCCGTTGCGCGCCATGCGGTCGAGATGGGGCGTGCGGACGGCGCGTCCCTCGAACCCGAAAGCGTCGCCACGCTGCTGGTCGGAGGTGATGAGCAGGATATTCGGCTTTTTGGTCATGCGGCGGCCAGCTCCTGATGCAGCCAGGCTTTGGCAAGCCGCAGATCGCGATGAACCGTCGCGGCGGAAATGTCGAGCGCGACGGCAGTCTCGTCATAGTTGAGGCCGCCGAAGAAATGCAGCTCGACGATCTTGCTCTTACGCTCGTCGAAATCGGCGAGTTTCTGCATCGCCAAATCCAGTTCGAAGACGTCTATCTCTGACTTCGGACCGCCGACAAGCTCCTCGTTCAAGGTGATATTGGCAACGCCGCCGCCCCGCTTGTCGCGGTTCTTTGCTTTCGCGTGGTCGACCAGCATGCGCCGCATCAGTCGCGCGGCGATGGCATAAAAATGCACCCGGTCGTTCCAGTCGATATCGGCATCGATCAGTTTGAGATAGGCCTCGTTCACCACGGCGGTCGGCTGAAGCGTGTGTCCGCTGTTCTCGCGCGCCATGTAGCCGGCCGCGATGCGGCGCAACTCGTCATAGACCAGCGGCATGAGCTCTTCCAGGGCGGATTGTCGCCCGCTGCGCCAATCGACCAGAAGGCGGGTCACTTCAATATTATCCATGAAGCCGGACTCCAAAAATCATTGGGCGAAGGGCGCCTTTTTGGGCCATCGGGAGCCCGCCCATACTAGGAGATTTTCACGACATTGTCGCCGACGCGGGGAATGGCTCGGTGTGCGTGTCACCAATGGCCGGGGCGCGCGGATAAATATGTTGTTATTACAGATAATTAGCGGAAATTCGCCGGAATTATGCCGGGCGACAAAAAATTCTGAAAAAGATGAGGGGATTTTCGGCCGGATGTCGCTTGTTGGGGTGAGAAGCGATGCAATTCAACGAAGCACCGTCGCCAGATTTCACATTCAAGCGATTATTAGGAGTAAATTCCATGAACCGTCACCTCAAAATCTCGACTGAAATTGGACATTTCGGCCGGCTCACCCAGATTGCCGCACTTCTGCTCGTCGTGAATGCCGGTGCGGCCCTTGCCGAGGAACCGACCGCATCCGACCGTGCAATCGTTGGCGCTGCCGGCGGTGCGGTGGGCGCGGTGACTGGTGCAGCCGCCGGCGCGGCGATTGGCTACGGCATCGATAAATATAAGAACCGGCCCGCGCCGTTGCTCAAAGGAACTCGGACGGCGACCACGCCGCTGCCCAGCGATCCCGCTGAGATTTCGCGCGAATACAAACGGGACCCGCGCGCCTTCAAGCAAAAATATCACGGCCATCGCGAGGGCTGGGTAATCGACGAAAACCAAGCGCAGCAGGTCGATGCCGCCCGTGCCGAGCAGGATCTGGAGCAAAAGGCGAAAGCGGATCGGAAGATTGCCCGGAAAACGACACGGAAAAAGGCCCGGCGGAAGGTCAGTACCGTAAGGCCGAAGCGCAAGACGCGTCCGTCCAAGTCGGTTCGCCGGATGCAGAGAAACAAGGTGCGACTCGACAAGCGCGGTAAGACCATTCAAGGGCTGCGCACAAAGATTTGGGAACTCGATGGCAAGCCCATGAAATCCGGCTATGCGGGGGACAGGCGCGTTTCCACAAAGGCCCTGCCGCACATCAAAAACAGCACAAACGCGGCGAAACAGCATGCGAAAACCGCAAAGCGGGCCAAACGGGGGGCCGAAGTCGCAAAAAAAGGCGCCAAGTACAGTCGTGCGGCGAAGGGTGCGCTCGCCGGGGGCGCCGCGGGGATGGTTGCCGGCGCGGCACTGGGCGTAAAGATACCTGATGCGGTCGACGGCGTGATGTTCGCGGGCAAACTCGTCAGCGATTCGAAGAATGCCGACAAAATGATCGCCAAGGCCGCAGAGGATGGCGTCAAGATGGTCGGTACTGCAGCCACGACGATCACGAATCCTGCCAAAATGGCCCGCAATCTCGGCGGCGCCGTCAGCGGCGTTGGCAAGACGCTCGGCCTCTCCGGCGTGTTCAAGCGCAAAGGTTCGGTCAACACCCGAGTGGACTCGAATGGAAAATGTCGCACGAACAGCATCTGGTACCGGTGCCGGTTGCAGAGTGCCCGCAATGGATCGGGGAGAGCCTCGGCCGGCAATCGGTATACGTTTGGGCGGTCCAACCGTAGTTCCCTGAATCTCCGCAAGGGCTTGTCGAATGGTGGGCGGAAGATCGCTCGTTTGGCCGGCAGCACGCACCGGTTCGCGACCCGGTCGACCAAAAGCGTCGGACGTTCATTCAAGAAGGCGGGCCACAGCGTCGGTCAGGCGTTCAAGCGTCCGGTCAGGAGCGTCGGGCGTTCATTCAAGAAGGCGGGCCGCAGCGTCGGTCAGGCGTTCAAGCGTCCGGTCAGGAGCGTCGGACGTTCGTTCAAGAAAGCGAGCCGAAGTGTGGGTCGGTCGTTCAAGCGCCCGGTCAAGAGTGTCGGTCGGTCGTTCAAGAAGGCGGGCCGCAGTATCGGGCGTTCGTTCAAGCGATCGACCAGGAGCGTCAAGCGGTCGACAAGGAAAGTCGGGCGTACAATTGGCCGGACTGCCCGGAAGGCAGGCCGCAGTCTAACGAGGATCTTATCCCGGCGGCGCTAGGGCGCACGGATACAGACTAGGGTTGCTCTCGAACTCGCGGCGTCGCGCCAATAAAGCGGCGCCGCATTCTTTTTGAACGCGCAGTGCTGAGAACCTAGCGCCGCCGGCCCATGCGCAAAAAGACCAGCGTCAAGCCGATCAATGTGATCGACACCGCCACCATGTAGATGAACGTCTCGCTCAACCGGTCTCGAGTGCGGATGATGTCTGCGTCCAGCGGACGAATGACTTCCAGCACGCCGCGAACGTCGCCCACCTTCCATCCCTTCCGGATGCTGTCGGAGTGACCGTTATGGCAGTCGACACACTCCTGCTTCATCAGACTGGCCGTTGCGTAGCGCAGCGATTGGCGGCCTTCATACATTTCAAACCGGTAGAATGGCCGGCCGGGCTCTCGACGCAGCGCTTCCAGTGCCGCCTTTTCGAAGTCGTCGGCGGGGCCGCCGCCAACACGGTGCCGGAATGGAAAGTCGCTGTAAAGACGCGCGGACATGGCGGTTATCTTGGATTTTCGGATATGCTCGCCGAGGTCGATGGTGAAGGATGCCGGCACGGGGATGGCCCCTTCGAAGCTCGCATATCGATGCGTCACCGGCACGACATCCGAAACCTTTGCAACGATGGTCTTGGCGTAGAAATCCTGGACGATGGATAAGGTTTTAGATTCGAGCGCCGCGCCTTCTATTGCCGTCGATTGGATCAGATGATCGCTCAGGCGCGACAAATGCCAGAGACCTCCGCTGAATACCAGAATGACCGCCATCAGCAATCCTGCCGGCGCTGGATGACGCCGGCACCAGCGATAGACGTATTCGACCGTGCCGATCGGCCGTGCGTCGACCGGGCTGCCGTCCAGAAAACGCTCGAGGTCATCCGAAAGGCTTTCCGCCGTGCCGTAGCGCCGTTGCGGCTCCTTGCGTAGCGCCTTGAGGACGATGTTGTCGAGGTCGCCCGATAAACGGCTCTGCATTTTTTTATGGGCGATGCGCTTGGATTCGTCTTTCCCATTGCCGTCTTTCCGGCGCATGGCGCTGGGCGAAACCGGCTCTGTTTCGCATATCACGGTGAGGCGGTCGGACGCACTCACGTCACGCAAGGAATAGGGTTTGCGGCCGCTGAGCAGCTCGTACAGAACGACACCGATCGAATACACGTCGCTCGCGGTGGTGAGCGAATTGCCGCGCGCCTGTTCCGGGCTGGCATATTCCAGCGTCATGAAATTGGTGTCCGGCATCGTCGGCGCCATGGTTTCGAGGCCGAGTTCGGGAGTGGTCAACTTCGCAATGCCGAAATCGATGAGCTTGGGGACGCCGTCGGTCCGCACCAGGATATTGCTCATCTTCAAATCCCGGTGGACGATCATATGTTGATGCGCGAACTGCACCGCCGCGCAAACCTGGCGAAACAGCCGGACGCGTTCCTTGATGCCGTATCGGTGATTGTCGCAGTAGCTGTCGAGCGGCTCGCCCTCGACGTACTCCATGACGAAAAAGGGCAGGCCGTCTTCGGTGGTTCCCGCGTCGAGCAAGCCGGCGATGTTCTCGTGCCTGCTGACGGCGGCCAGTACCTGAATTTCGTTGCGAAACCGTTGCAGGATGCTTTCCGTGTCCATGCCCCGGCGGAGCACCTTGATCGCGACCTGCTGACGATATTCCGCGTGACGCACGGCGAGATAGACATTGCCCATCCCCCCATGGCCCAATCGTTTTTGAATTCGATAGGGACCCAGATCTTTGCCGATATACCCATCCTTTGGAGGCGGTTTGGCGCCGAGTGTCGCGGTCAGTCCTGCCATGTTGTCCAGAAAGCCACCGCTTTCCGCCGCGCCGTGATGGCGTAGCAATTGCTCGACTTCATGGAGGAGTGCGGCGTCGCCGGCACAGGCGGTTCGTAGAAATTCAGGGCGCGCTTCGGGCTCATATTCCAGCGCCTCCTCGAAGATCGCCTCGACTCTTTTCCATTGCTCATTGTCCATTGCCCGACAATACCTCGGAATGCCGTATTTGCCATTGGCGGTTTGAATCGTTGAAATTTGCCGCCTAAATACCCCGAAATTCGGCCTGTGCCGATCCGCAGCCGGTGGACGTTCGACGGAGAGGACGCGCCTTATCCCTCCGGCAATTGCTCCAGCAGGCGTCCGAGCCCCGGGAGCGGGTCCTTGATTTTCATTACCCCCATCATCGCCCAGAGTGCCGCCTGATTGGTGGTGATGACCGGCTTGCCGAACTGTTCCTCCCATTGCGGGATGAATTTCATGGTCGGGAAATTGCCGCCCGGCACCACCAGGACCTCGATCTCCGGCCGGTCGATGCGGGCGAAGGCCTCGGTCGCATTGTCGGCGCTCAACGCGCCGATTGCGTATGAGTCGGTCGCCCCGAACGGATCGGTTGCCAGGACCTCCAACCCATAGCGCGACTCATAGTAGTGCTGCGCCTTGCCGATCACCTCCTCGGAATAGGGGGATACCAGCGCGATCCGGCGCGCGCCGAACGCTTGCACGGCGCGCCCGACCGCCTCGGCCGACGTCAGCGACGGTACGCCGGCGCCCTCGGTCATGCGTTTGACGGTTGCGGCGTCGTAGCCCTCGTCGAACAGGCTGGCCGAGGTTTGCGAGAGGCAGAGGACCTCGACCTTGGCGGTGCCGAGCATCTTGGACTGGTACGCGACGTCCTCGTCGCGGCTTGGCGTAAAGGCGATGTTGTTGGCCTTCCCAAGACGTCCGATGTGAACTTGCAAATTCGTTGGCAGCAGCCGGCTGTATTCGATTTCGACCGTCGTGTTGGTCGAGGGTATCAGCGCGCCGAAATGTCGGATCATGGGTCGGGTCTCCCGGGTGAAGGCGGTACAGGCAATGGAGTATTCGATACTACGCCGTTCGCGAGCGTTCGCTCAAATTGCGCTCCCATTCGCCATTTGCACCGATCCGAAAAGTGCCGATTGATTTTCCAAGGCCCCATTCGCTACTCTCGTGGCGGATTGTATAGCGGGATGTCCCATGAGTATGGCCGATGATACGTCGCCGCCGCCAAAGTGGCTCGTGCGGCTCACCGGGGTCAGCGTCGTATTGGCGGTGCTGGCGCTCTTTGCGCTTGTATGGAGCCGGTGGGGACTCGTCGTCGTCATGACGCAGGACGTGCTCAAATACTGTTTCTAGCCGCAATGGGGCGGCAGCGACTTCACGGGCGCCATCCGTGACCGGCGGGTAAGTGACGCATAATGGAGTATCAAGGATTTTGGCTGGGCCTGATTGGCTTGTTCGGTGTACTGCCGGTACTGGTCGGCGTCGGCGCCGGGATGATCTGGGCGCGGCGCAAAGGTTGGCGAGGCACGGAGCTTCTCGTGCCGGCTATCTGCGGCGGCGTCGGGTTCGGTATTTGCTTTTTTCTCGGCGCGGTTCTGTTTTTCCGCGCATGAGCGCGATCTACCGCGCGCTGGCGGTTAGAACAAATCCCGAGCGAACCGGAACGGTTCGCGACGACGTATTTGCGTATAAACAAAGAGAGAGAGCAAATCCCGAGCGAACCGGAACGGTTCGCGACGACGTATTTGCGTATAAACAAAGAGAGAGCAAATCCCGAGCGAACCGGAACGGTTCGCGACGACGTATTTGCGTAAGAACAAGACGACGTATTTGCGTAAGAACTAAAGAGAGTGACCACTTCACGTGAGTCAATTTGAACAAGAAATGGTTTAGTCGACCACCTGCGCGAGCCGGTCCGCCATGGTGCCGGAAGTGGATGCCGCGGTGAAATGGGTCACGTATCGGCCGTCCGGCCCCATGAGATACATATAGGATGTGTGGTCCATCAGGTATTCCTTGGCGGCGCGGGATTTCTCGTCGGGATAGACCTTGCTGAAATAGGCCCTGAATGCCTTGGTGACTTCCCGCAACTGGGGTTCGGAACCGGTCAGGGCGACCAGGCGTGGATGGAAATGCTTCCGGTAGTCCCGCAGGACATCGGGCGTGTCGCGATCGGGATCGATCGAGACGAAAATCGGCACGATCTTCGCCGCCCGCGCCGGCGCCTGCTCGGCGAACGCGTCGAGCGCATTTGTCATTTCGGCGAGTTTTGTCGGACAGACGTCCGGACAGTATGTGTAGCCGAAATAGATCAGCATGAAGCGGCCGCGGAAGCTCGCGTCGGTGACCGTTTTTCCCTGATCATCGGACAAATCGAACGGGCCGCCGATGGGAACGTCGATGGGGGCGGGATCGAACAACAGGGTATAGACGACGCCGCCGGTAAATCCGAGGCTCACCAGTGCAGTCACGGCAAGCAAAAGATTGCGCACGAATGGCCATTTCATGATCGGATTTGCCGTTCGCGCGTGTCGGTCATCGAAAGGTTAGCGGTAATGCGGATCAAGCATTTTCGGAATCCGGCCATCGTGCATCCTATGGGTCCGCGCCGGACAAGGGCAATGATATAGGCCGCGCATTCGAAACCCGTGAGCCGGGCCCCCGGGAGCGCTCAAAGCGCGCCGCTGGCGCGCAGCAGCGCCGCCACCGCCTCGGCCAGTTTGCGGTAGCCCTTGGCGTTGGGGTGGATCGTGTCGCTTTTGAGCGAGCCGTTGGACACAATCGCGGCCAGCGCCTCCGCCTCGTATGGGATGCCGTGCGCCTTGGCGACGCGGGCGAAAAGCTCGGCCCCTTCGGTGATCCACAGGCCGGGCGCCGGCACGCCGATCAGGACGACATCGATGTTCCGGGCGCGGGCCAGTTCGACCATCGCCCGGATATTGGCCTCGGTGCCGTCGCGCCGGTGTCGGCGCAAGAAGTCGTTGCCGCCGTGGCACAGGATCAGCAGGTTCGGGCGGTGCCGGTCGAGCATCTCGGGCAGCCGCGCCAGACCCCGCGCCGAGACCTCGCCCGGCACGCCCGAGCGGATCACCCGGCGGCCAGTCAGCCGTGTCAGCACGGCCGGATAGCTATCCTGCGGCTTGGCGCCGGTGCCATAGGTCAAACTGTCGCCGAAGGCCAGAATTACGCCGTTTTTCGGTAACGGCGCGAGCTGCG
Organism: Alphaproteobacteria bacterium; assembly: GCA_029861675.1. The sequence goes on along the minus strand of JAOTYV010000032.1, from coordinate 14,539 downwards.
GTTCGCTCGGCCCGCAGCCCGCCAGCAACAGCACAAGGAGCAGCGCCATGGCACGCGAAACGATGATTGAAATTCGGGTCATGACGGACATCGGGGATCGCCTTTTGTCGGTTCGTGCGGCGGCATCCTTCGCCGCCCCGATCGTCGCGGCAAAGCCTTAACATTCGGCAAATGGACCTGCACGGTTGCGATGCGGCTGGTTCCGACCGTCGTGACGGCGACCGCAAGGTTTTGTAAGTTATCTCTGTTATCCCGGAACGCATTTGGAGATGTGTAATGGCAACCGTCAAGAAGGGACATCTGGTTTTCTCGCCCGAATGGGCGAAGCACCTTCGGTTTGCCAAACGTGCATTTTGGAAAAGAGAGCGTCTGGCGGGCAAGCGGCTAGCGCGTGCGGAATCCAAGGATGCCCAAAAGCGAAAGGATTAGAAACGCCTCGGTAACGTAATCGGCGCGGCGATGACCGAACGTCTGGCGGCACTTCATCGCGATTGCCCTCGATCCGATTCCCATAACTGGATACCGCGAACCGCTAATGGCGTCCGGTCCATCTGACGGCGATCGCAAGAAATTGTAATCTGTTTATGAATTTTCCCGCGGCTGCAGCCATCGAAAGGATTGCGCGATGAAGGTTGGCGTCAACCTGATCAATTTCGGGCCGTCGGCGTGTCCGGATGTCCTGAGCCGGTCGGCGGCGCTGGTCGAGGCGTTGGGCTATCACATGCTGATGACCTCGGATCATATCGCGGTCACCCCCGATGTCGCCGAACGCTACCCCGCGCCGCTGTTCGAGCCGGTCAGCACGCTAGGCTGGCTTGCCGGAATTACCAAGCGGATCGCCATCGGCACGACGGTGATCATCCTGCCCTATCGCAACCCGCTGGAAACCGCGCGCGCCTTAGCCAATATCGACCAGCTCAGCGGCGGGCGCTGCATTCTCGGCGTCGGCGTCGGCTGGGCGCGCGAGGAATTCGCGGCGCTAAACGTGCCGTTCGAGCAACGCGGCGCCATGGCGAACGAATATCTGGCGGCGATTAAGGAACTCTGGACCCTTGACGTGGCCAGCTTCGAGGGTCGTTTCGTCCGCTTCAGCGATGTCGATACGCGGCCGCGACCGGTGCAAACGCCGCATCCGCCGATCTGGGTCGGCGGCGCGAGCGACGCCGCCATGCGGCGCGCGATCCGCTACGGCGACGCGTGGCATCCGATCCGCTTCCGCGAGGAATGGTTCCGCGAGGAAGGCATCCCGCGGCTGACCGAACTCGCCGGGCAGGAGGAAAAGCCGGTGCCGGCGCTCTGTCCCCGCATCCGGCTGCGGCTGACCGACGCGCCCCTTCCGGATGGGGAACGGGTGATGGGCGAAGGTACGGTCGATCAGGTACGCCGCGATATGGCGGCCCTGGAAGCGCTGGGCTGCACCCATGTTCTGCTAGACACCTATTACGACGATGTCGAGGCGACGCGGCATTACGAGACCGCGTGGCGCATGGTCACCATAATGGCGGAGACGGTGCTCGACCTGGAGCGGGAATCGCTGCGCTGAGCGTGGCCGTGCGCCGATCCCGGTCTCACCCCAGCCGGTTGATGCCGTCGAAGGCGGCGGTCTTGTAGCACTCGGCGAGGGTGGGGTAGTTGAAGACGGTGTCGACGAAATAGTCGATCGTGCCGCCCATGGCGAGCACCGCCTGGCCGATATGCACCAGCTCGCTCGCCCCTTCGCCAAGGATTCCGACGCCGAGCAGCTTGCGGGTTTCCATGTGGAACAGCAGCTTCAAAAACCCCGTCGAATCGCCGATGATTTTACCGCGGGCGATTTCCTTATAGGCCGCCTTGCCGGTCTCGTACGGAATGCCCGCCTTGGTAAGTTCCGCCTCGTTCCTGCCGACAGTTGAAATCTCGGGGATCGTGTAAATACCGTAGGGAAAGAGGTCCGGCACCGCTTCCGCCTGCGTGTCGAAGGCGTGACACGCGGCGAGACGGCCCTGTTCCATCGAGGTGGAGGCGAGGCTCGGAAAGCCGACCACGTCGCCGACCGCATAGACGTGCTCCACCTCGGTCTGGAAGCTTTCATTGACGGCCAGAAGGCCGCGGTCGATCGTCGACAGTTTGGCGTTCTGCAATTGAAGCGCTGCCGTCGCGCCGGTGCGGCCGATGCTGTAGAGCGCTTTTTCGGCGATCACCTTCTTACCGCTGTCCAGGACGATGCGGACCCGGTCGCCTTTGTCGTCCGTGAACGGTTCGATGGATTTGACGCCTTCCGCCAGACGCAGCGTTACCCGGCTGTCGCGCATCTGATAGACCAGCGTGTCGGTAATCTCCGAATCGATGAAGGGCAGGAGTTGCGGGCGCTTGTCGATCACCGTGACCCGTACACCGAGTGTCGCGAAGATGGTGGCGTATTCCAGGCCGATCACGCCGGCGCCGACCACGGCGATGCTGCGCGGCAATTCCTCCAGTTCCAGAATATCGTCGCTGGTGAAAATGCGCTGACCGTCGAACGCGATATGCGGGTCGCGCGTGGTTTCGGTGCCGACCGCGATGACAATCTTTTCCGCCGTGATTTCCCGCGCCGAATGGCCGTCCATCGAGGAAATGCGCAGCGTGTGCGGATCGGCAAACGATGCCTGGCCGGGAATGACCTCGACCCCGTTGCGCTGCAGTTGATGGCGCGTCACATCCACTTCGTGCCGGATCACCGTGCCCGCGCGGTAGAGCAAATCCGTCATCGTGATGTTCTGTTTTACGCTGTAGGAGGCGCCGTAGATGCTGCGTTCCCGATAGCCCGACAGATGCAGCGCCGCTTCGCGCAGGGTCTTGCTGGGGATCGTGCCGGTGTTGATGCAAACCCCGCCCAGGGTCAGGCGCTGTTCGGCGATGCCGGCCCGTTTGCCGAGCTTGGCGGCCTGAATCGCGGCGCGCTGACCGGCCGGTCCGGTTCCCAGGACGAAAAGATCGAAGTCGAATGTACTCATAAATCAGCCGAATGACTGGCCCGGCCTGTCAGGCCGGGCGGAAAGAGCACTATGGTAGGTTGAACGTTTCGGTTTGGTTAACGTTAAAGGGGTGTTCCGCGAGCGCGGTGTCACCAAGGGGACTCCCGGCGGTGCGTCTTTTGCCGTACAGTCGGGCAGATCGAAACTGGGAGAATACCGATGAGCACAGTCGTCAAGCCTGCCGAATTTCAACCGACCGCCGCCGCGGGCGACGGGACCGTATCCGAGAAACTCGCGGACTTCGCGGCAAGCTTCTCGCTCGACGACGCACCGGCGGATATCGTCACCCTGGCGAAAATGCACGTGCTGGACTGTTTCGGCATCGGCCTGGCGTCGTCGACCATGGATTACGGCCAGCGGGCGGTGACCGCCGGGCGCGGCCTCGGCGGCGAGGGCGACTTCCCGGTGATCGGCATGCCGGACCGGTTGCCGCTGCGCGATGCGGCGATGGTGAACGGTACGCTGATCCATGGCCTCGATTTCGACGACACCCACACAACCGGCGTCATGCATTGCTCGGCCAGTGCGGTGCCGGTCATGTTCGCGATGGCCCTGGCCGGGGCTAAGAGCGGCGAAGAGGCGCTGGCCGCCTATCTCATGGCGATCGAGACGGGAACGCGGATCGCCCGGGCGGCGCGCGGCGGGTTGCACCGCGCCGGATTCCATACCACTGCGGTCGTCGGCGCCTATGCCTGCGCGCTGCTGGCCGGACGGCTGGCCGACCTCACGCCGGCGCAATTGGCCGATGCGCAAGGCCTGACCCTCAGCATGGCCGGCGGCACCCGCGAATATCACTCGAACGGCGCGTGGTCGAAGCGCATCCATCCCGGATTGGCCGCGGTCAACGGCATCACCGCCGCCGGCTGGGCCAAGCACGGCTATACCGGGCCGCGCACCGCCTATGAAGGGCAATACGGGCTTTACAATTGCAACGGCAACAATCTCGAGGTGGATTTGGACGAATGCACCGCCGGGTTCGGCGAGGACTGGGAACTCCGCCATGTCGCCTACAAGCCCTATCCCGCATGCCATCTCAATCATGCCTTCGCCGACGCGACGCTGAAGCTGCGCGCCGACCATAATCTGACGCCGGACGATATCGAGTCGGTGACCGCGCTGGTGCACGAGGACGAGATGGCCGTTGTCATGCCGGAAGAGCGCAAGCGCCGGCCGCACAGCGCCTATGCGGCGCAGTTCAGCGTTCACTACATGATCGCCGCCTGCCTAGGGCGCGGCCAGTTCACGCTCGCCGAGCTCGACCCGGAAACCTATACCGACCCGGCGATCCTCGCGCTTTGCGATCGGACGACTTTCGAAATTACGGAGGAAACGCTGTACCCGGATTATTTCTCCGGCACCGTGATCATCCGTACCACGGACGGTCGGGAACTGAAGCACTACCAGAAATACAATCTCGGCTCCGACGGCAACCCGATCAGCGACGACCATGTGGTGGCGAAATTCATGAGCAACGCCACCCGCGCGGTCAGCGAACGCCGTGCCCAGCGGGTTCATGACGCTGTTATGGCGATGGACGAACTGCCGGACCTGACCGAGCTCGACGCAGCGGTGTCGCTGAGCTGACGGGCTGGGCTCGGTTAACCTCAAAAGTATCCAATTGTCGTCATACCCGCGAAGGCGGGTATCCAGATGCTCCAACACTTCTGGATTCCGGATCGTCGCTTCGCAACGTCCGGAATGACGGCGGAATATTTCTACGCGGCGGTCTCGTGCGGGCTCGGCGCCAGGTCGATATTGAAGAAACGGCGCAGTATATCGCTGATCTGATCGAAGCAGACGCCCCAGCGCAGCACCTCGAAATTTTGCAGGTCGATGATGGTGCTCGAGGTGCCGATCGCGTTGTGGTAGCGGCACAACCCGTAATCGACGATCAGGTCGGCGGCGTCGCGAACTTCCGGATCGATATCCTCGGCGCGGTACTTGCTGCCGGTCTCCGATTTATTGGCGGATGAACCCAGCACCGGCGTGCCGCGTTCCAGGCTCATCTCGGCCAGCCGGTTGGCGAGCGGCCCGGCGTTGATCAGAGTGTCCTGCGTTCCCGCCTTGGTCGACCGCTCGATCGCGAAAGGATCGAGCCCGGCCAGCAGCGGCGCGTCGGCCCGGAAGGGGGCGACCACCGACAGCGGCAGATCGAAATCCTGGGTGACCGCACGAACCACTTCCTTCTGGAGGTCGCCGGTGATCAGCAGCTGCTCGAAGATTTCCATATTGGCGAGCATGCCGTTGGGTTTTTCGAAGGTCCGGCCCTTCGCCTCGAAGATGCGCGCGATGGCGTCGCCTTTGTTGGCGCAGATCAGATAGGCGACGCTCAGTTGCAGAATTGCGATGCCGCCATTCTCGATCGTGTCGAAGACTTTCTCCGCGTCGCCCTGAATGTCGAGCACTGCCATTGCCGTCCGTCCTTTCCCGTTTTCTTGTTATTTATCGTGCCGCGAACAGGCGGGTCAGCGCCGTCGCGTCGGCCAGCCCGTCGAATCCGTCGACCGCGGCATAGACCGCCTGCAGGTCGAGATCGGGCATCACCGTCTGCGTCAGGCTTTCGAATTTCGCGCGCAGCCCGTCATCCGGGATCGGCCGCGCGGGCGTCCCGAAACTATCGAGAACGTCCGATCGCCGGGTCTCGCCGTTCCGTGTCGTGAGTTCGACCCAACTGCCGAAATGCGAGGGGAATGCAGCTTCGAGGCCGGTATCCTCGACTGCGTCGATCCGGTCGCCGAGCGCCAGGATAGCCGAGTTGTCCAGCGTATCCTCGGCATAGGATTCGTAGGCTTCCGGCCCGTGCAACAGGCTTGTCGCGAGCGCGAAGGGCAGGCTGTACTGCGCCGCCATGACCGACGTCGGGCGGCGCATCATGTGCTGGGTCACCATGATCGCCGGACCGCCGACGCGAATACCGGCGATCTCGTCGGCCGGCATCGTCAGCCCATCGGTGGTCTCGCGCAGCGCGTCGATCGTCGAATGGAACAGCCGGCAGCAGGGGTAGGGCTTGATGCTGATGCGGTGGATTTCGAGCGGTGCATTGGGCTGGCGCCGCAACCGCGAGACGTCCGGCTTCGGGCCGAACAGGTTGCACAGGCCGAAGACTCCGTCGAACGCCTGTTTCGGCCCGTCGATGCCGAGCGCCGCGAACTGCGCCGCCATGGTGCCGTTATGGGCGCCGTAGCCGCCGTGCAGCCGCTTGACCGTGGTGCCGTGCGGATCGTGGGCGAACTGCATCGATCCGCCGGCCATCGAGAGCATCAACCCCCAGGCGGAGCACAGCGTGCGCGCGTCCAGCCCAAGCAGCTTTCCGGCGGCGGTGGCCGCGCCGAATCCGCCGAACAGCGCGGTAAGATGGAAGCCTCGCTCGATCATGTCGCCGACGTCGGTCGCCGGGCCGATCCGCGCCATCACCTCGTACCCGGCGGCGATTGCGGCCAGGATTTCGCCGCCGTCGCGTCCTTCGGCGACACCGACGGCCAGCGCACTGGCGATCACGCCGGCGCCGGGATGGGTCACCGATTCGTCGTGCGTATCGTCCATCTCCATCCCATGCGCGGCCGTCGAGTTGATCAATGCGGCGGAGGGCGGGGCGGTCTTGAGCGCGCTGCCGAACACGATGCAGGGGCCGGAACCGTCATAGGCGCGGCCCCAGGCGGTCAGCGCCTCGCCCCAGGGCAGCGAGGCACCGCGCGCGCAGACGCCCAAATGGTCGAGCAGCAATCGTTTGAGTTGCGCGATATCGGCCGCGGAAAGCGCGTCCGGCGTCAGTGCAAGGGCCTCTTCGGCCAGGGCAAACGTCAGGTCGGGACGGTCGGTCACGTCGGCAGCGGGTTTCATAATGGATCCTTGCGGCGCCGTATCCGGTCGGTTCGGGAGAACGCGATCGTTCCGCACCGATCGAGTTATGCGGATTTTCGTTTTTTGGAAATCGGTTCGTAAAGTCGGACGCCGAGGAATTTGGAAACCTCGGCCTGTTCGGATTTCGCAATTACCGCGATGCCGCGGCGGGATACCGACGCGTCCAGCGCGACCGCGTCCTTGTATTGGCTGACGGTGTCCCAATCGAGCCCGTCGAGCCAGGTCACCGAAACACCGGCATCCTGCAACGGCATATAACCGTCGGCGATCAACAAAAGGTGGTTATCGTCGACGGCGGGCGATTCCTCCATGCCGTCGAACAGCCGCCGGGTCCAGTCGGTCATCAGCGCCAGATCCCAATCGCCGAAGCGGCCGCCGCCACCGGCGCCGTATGCTGGATCGGCAAAGACATCCGCCGATTCGATGCTGTGAATAGCGAGATAGGGCGCGGCGCGGGGCGCCAGCGAACGAAACCGTTGGCTGGCTACGAATCCCGGGTTGGCGAGCAATTCATCGATCTTCTCGCCGTTATACCAAGTATTCCAGGCGTCCTCCTGATCCGGATCCGCGAAGCCGCATTCCACCATGTACAACATTCAGATCATCCAAAAACGTTATTCTAAACAACGATCACCACCACGTGATTTGCACTCTATAACCGGGTATCGTCTTCGACAATGTGCAGCGGGCGGGTTTGCCCGAATTCGGGCGTGCGGACACTAACATGAACTCGAGCAGGCGGGAAAACCGGGAATGACGCAGCAACTGCCCCTGAGGGGCTTGAAGGTACTCGATATCAGCCAGGGTATTGCCGGCCCCAACTGCGCCATGATGCTGGCCCTGCAGGGCGCCGAGGTGGTCAAGGTGGAACCGCCGCGCGGCGACTGGATGCGCACCATCGGCGTGCGCTACGGCAAGCAATCGGCGCATTCCGCCGCCTATAACCGCGGCAAGAAAAGCATCGTGCTCGATCTCAAAAATCCGGTCGCGCTGGCGGCGACGCGCCGGCTTGCCGCCGAGGCGGATGTGTTTGTCGAAAATTTCCGGCCCGGCGCGGTCAATCGGCTTGGCCTCGGCTACGATGAAGTCGCGGCGGACAACCCCGGCCTTGTCTATGTGTCGATCAGCGGTTTCGGACAGCACGGCCCCTACAGCGACCGGCCGTGCACCGACACCGTGGCGCAGGCTTTTTCAGGCATGATGACGGTCAATCGCGCGATGGACGATTCGCCGGTCAAGATGGGCGCCTTCTTCATCGATGCCTTCACCGGCCTGTACGCGTTCCAGGCGGTGTCGATGGCGCTGTATGGCCGGCGCGACAGCGGCGCGGGGCAGTACCTCGATATCAGCCTGATGCAGAGCGTGGCGGCGATGCTGACGCCCAACATCATGGAGCAATACGTCCAGAACGGCCCGCCGCGGCTGCCGAACGTGCCGGGCGGTGTTTATCAGACCAAGGATGGCTGGATGCTCGCCACCCTGCTGCGCGAACAGCAGTACCGCGACCTGTGTGCCGTGCTGGGACTGCCCGAGCTGGCGCAGGACCCACGCTTCGATGATTTTGACAAACGGGATGCGAATAAGGCGGCGTTGCTACCGCTATTGCAGGCGGCGTTCCTGGACGACACCACGGCAAATTGGGAAGCGCGGTTGCGCGAAGTCGATGTCTTGTGCGGCCCGGTTAACAGCATCCTCGACTGGCTTGGCGACCCGCACGTGCAGGCGGTGAACGCCGCACCGATGTTCAGCCAGCCCGATCTGGGCGCGGTGCCGCTGCCGACCATTCCCGGGGTTTCGCCGGCATCGGAAGGCGATCCGCTGCACAAATTACCGGATGTAGGCGAACACACCCGCGCCGTGCTCGAAGACCTCGGTCTCGACGCGGCCGATGTGGAGGCCTTGGTGAAGGAAGCCGCAACCGTGGCGTGATTTACGATGATACTCGTCGGGCGCGTCGACAGCCGCGGCGTGACTGAATCATACCGTCGCCGTTACCACGAATTGCGGCGCTACGGCGAGGAAGGTTTTGGTCTCCAGCGCGGCCTTCACCGTTGCCAGTATGGCGTCGATCCGACTATCGGGCAGTTTGCCACTCTGCCGCGCGTAGTTCGCCATGTTGTCGATCATGCCGAGCAAGCGGCCCTCGCGGTCGGGCCGGGTGATGACCTCTACCGTGACGTGCGAATATCCGGCCGCACGGGCAATACCATAGAGTTTGCGGCCTATATCGGGCGTCCGGCAGGCGTAGCCTGCCGCGTCGGCCAGGCTGCACCAGTCCTTCGTCGGCACCGGCTCCACCACCATCATGGGCCAGTCGCCCTCGATCGCGTGTGCCTTGCCGCCCGGCTTTAGTACGCGCCTGAATTCCTGCAGGCACTGCAACGGATCGTCGACATAAATAAGTGTGTTTCGCGCGACAACGCGATCGAGGCAGCAATCATCCAGCGGCAGCACGTCGCTGGTCAGGTGATGGACGGTGATCCGGTCGCCAAGTCCCGTAGAGGCGATGTGTTCGCGCGCCCGATCGATGAAAGCCGCGTTGATATCCAGCGCGTGAACATGCCCTTCACATCCGACCCAGCCCGCCAGTTCGATGGCCGTATGGCCTGGACCGCAGCCGAAATCGGCGACGGTCTGGCCGGGTTGGATATCGGCCGGTTCGAATAGCGGCTTTGACTCCGGATTCCATTGGAACATCCTGTCGTAGCGGTCGAACCGCGCTGACTCGATTTCAGTCCAATGGTCTTTGTAGAAACTGTCCTTCGTCATTGCGATCAGCTTTGCCGCCGGCCGATTAACCGGTGGCAATGCCACCCGTGCCATTATTCATAGTATGCGCCCTCGCGATAGACTGGCGCTTTCCATTTGTTCTTCTTGGTGCCGCCGGGGATCGGCTCGCCGTCGAAGCCCTGGCGGTCATTGCCCTCGTCCTTGTTCACATGCGTGCCGACCCGCAGCAAGACCAGTGGCTCTTCGCTCGAAGCGTTGAAATAATAGTGCGTGCCGGCCGGGAGCATGATGCCGTCGTTGCGGCTAAGCTCCTTTTCCTCGCCGTTCGGGCCATAGAAGATCGCGGAGCCGGCGAGGATGACGAACATATGGTCTTCGTTCGTATGGGCATGCAGGACGTTTTCGCCGCCGGACGCGTAGACCTTGATCCAGGTCCACAGGTTTTCCGTTTCGGCCAGCGGCTCGACACTGCGGCCGTCGTCCAGAAGTTGGGCGCGGAGCTTGAAGAAGGCGGGTTTGCCCTTCTCCGCGATCGGGCAATGTTTGCCCATTACGTCTTCGGCAGCCTTGATATCGTCCGGCATGGGGTCCCTCATTGTCAGGTTGGATGGGTCGGCGGATTTTATGCGCTGAATGGGCGCTTTGTCCATTGACCCAGGGCGTCGCACGGGGTCACCAGAATACTGCGATAAAAGCCACCATAAGGATGGCGAGAGCCGTCGCCTGGGTGCGATAGTCCCAGCTCAGGCCACGTCCTTTTGCGCTCGCCTCGGGTTTGAGGTCGGACCAGTGGAAACGGGTTGATGGATCGGCCGGAGGGCTCGGCCGTACCAGGCTCACGATTGTCATGATGAGCAGTGCGATGCCGAACATTCCGATCGCCATATAGGTGAAGTGGACGGGCGGCAGACCGAGGCCATCCCAAGTTCCCGTTACTTCCTTGGCGAGAAACAACGCCATGCCGATTCCAAGGCCGCCGGCGATGGCCCAGAATGCCGCCGCCGCGGTGAAGCGGGCGCAGAACAGGCCGCCCAGGTAAACCGCGACAATCGGCGGCACCAGATAGGCGAGGGTGGATTGGAAGTATTGAAACAGCGAACCGAAACGTTCGATCAAGGGTGCATAGAGCGCCGCCGCGACGATCAATACGGCGGTGAAGCCCCGGCCGATGGCGAGCAGCGTGCGGCCTGAGTACTGCGGCCGCAGCGGCTTGACGAAATCCATGGTGAGCAGGGATGCGGCCGCGTTCAGCGCACTGTCCAGGCTCGACATGATGGCGGCAAGCAGCGCCGTCAGGATCAGGCCGCGAAGACCCGTCGGCAATAGCTCGAAGGCCAATGCCGGAAACACCCGGTCCGGGGTATCGAGGTCGGGCAACAGCACCACCGCGATCATGCCCGGCAGAATCATCAGAAACACATTGGGCAGTTTGAGGAGGCCGCCGAACAGCGCGCCCTTCCGGGCCTGGTCGAGCGAGCGGGCGGCAAGCGCGCGCTGCACGAAATACTGGTTGAGCGTCCAGTAATAAAAGCCGAGCAGGATCACGCCGAGAATACCGGGCCATGGAAGGAACCCGTCATCCGCGGGCTTGAAGAGCCGCCGCCGAGCCTCCGTCAAGCCCTCGGTCAACGCGTCCCATCCGCCGACCGCGTCGAGACCGAACCAGAATATCAGTGCGGCACCGCCGATCATCAATACCGCTTGCATGGCGTCGGTGACGACGACGGCGCGCAAGCCGCCCACCAGGGTGTAGATGCCAGCCAACAATGCCAAGGCAGCGCTGGTTTGCCACAAATCGACCTGCGGCCAGACGGTGCTGATCACGATACCGCCGGCATAGAGTGCGCCGGCTGTATCAATGAACATCAGCGTCAGGATGGTGAAGCCGGCGTATGCCCAGCGCGCGCGCCGGTCGAAGCGCGCTTCAAGGTATTCGGGCACGGTGAACAGCCTGCTCCTCAGGAACACCGGCAGCATGAACAGCGCGAAGAAAATTAAAACGAGGGTGGCGGTCCATTCATAGTTGAACACGACCATCCCGTGGCTGTAGGCGGCGCCCATCAGCCCGACGAAGCTCGCCCCTGACATGTTGGAGGCGAAGAACGAAAAGCCGATCAGATACCAGGGCAGCGTCCGCCCGGCCAGAAAGTAGTCGGCAGCGTCACGCTCGCCGCGGCCGGCCCAGAGGCCGATCGCGACGATGGCGATGAGGTACAGCGCGATGACCGCAAGGTCGATGGAGGAGAGTAGAACCACGGGCTCTCGATCCTGATCGGCGGCGTGCAATGTGTGCCGAAGTTACGGTAACCGACATCGCTGTTCCGGCAAGCCCGATTTTTTTTAAGTGTCAGTCGTCGCCGAGCAAATCATTGGCATCGCCGAGCCGCGGGTATCCCGCATCGGGCTCGGGCGCGCGGAATTGCGGTACGATGGGGACGGGGGCGGCGGTCAAGACGTCGGTTCCGTCGACCACGCGACGGCCGAACAGCCCGCGCGACTGAAAATGCGGGTCGGCCAGCGCTTCCCGCATGGTTTTGACGATCGAGCAGCAGACGTCCTGCCCCGTGAAGGCGGCTTCCCAATGGGACGCCGGCTTTGACGCGATGATCTTCGCCACCGCATCCGCCGTGGCTGCCGGATCCGGGCGGTCGTCGCGGTGTTCATCGGGCAGGTCGAGGATGTCGCACAGATTGTCCCAGAATTTCTGCTCAAGCGCGCCGATCGCGGCGAACCGGCCGTCGGCGGTGCGGTAGATCCGGTAGCGCGGCGTGCCGCCGGTGACCATCTCGCCGCCCGGCGTCGGCTCTTTTCCGGTCGTTTCCAGCAGGCCGAGCGCCCAGTATTGCCAGGCGAAGACGCCGTCGCACATGGCGATGTCGAGATGGGCGCCATCGCCGGTCTTTTCGGCCTGACGCAGCGCCAGCAGGATGTTGATGACCGCCGGCAGCGAGCCGCCCCCGATATCGGCGATCAGCCCTGGTGGCGGGATCGGCGCGCCGTCGGCGCCGGCGGAAAATCCCAGCAGGCCGGTATCGCCGATATAATTCAAATCATGTGCGGCGACCTGCGCCTTCGGGCCGGTTTGGCCATATCCGGTGACCGAGCAATAGACGATCGCCGGGTTGATCGCCTTGACCGCGTCATAGCCGAGGCCGAGCCGATCCATGACGCCGGGGCGGAATTGTTCGAGAATGACGTGGCTGTCGGCGATCAACGGTTGCATCTTGGCGATGACCGCCGGGTCCTTGAGGTCGACGGCAAGGCTGCGCTTGCCCCGGTTTAGCAGGGCGAAATTGGCGCTGGTATCGGCGAAGCGCGGCTCATAGAGGCGCATCTCCTCGCCATAATCGGCGCGCTCGACCTTGATGACGTCGGCGCCCGCCTCGGCCAGGATCAGTCCGGCCAGCGGCCCCGGCAGCAGTGTGGAAAAATCGAGCACCCTGACGCCGTCCAATGGCTGCATTGCTTGCTCCTCCTGAAATGGGGGCGGGCCCCGATCTTGTTTACAATAATTTGTGCACGCCCTGGCTGGTTGCCAGGATCCGGTCGCTGCCGCCTTCCAGGACACGGTTCTCGGTGAAGAATGTCGAGCGCCCCTTGCGCACTAGCCGGCCTTCGCTCAGCAATCTCTCGCCGTTGGTTCCGGAGATGAAATTGCATGAAATATTGATGGTGACCGATTGGACCGGCCCGTCCGGGCCGTAATTGCCGGCGAAGGTGCTGACCACATCCATCATGCTCAGGATGACGCCGCCATGGACCCAGCCCTGGCGGTTCTTGTGCTTGGGCTGCAGGAGGAGTTCGGTCTTCACGAACCCGTCTTTCCAGTCGACGAAGGTATATCCGAGCAAGTCATGAAATGTGCCTTCGATGTCGGGTAGCGTCTTGAAATCGGGCATGGCGTCCATTTTTTTATTTTTGTCGTACAAGCCGGTCGCGGGCTAGCGTTCCATGAAGCTCCGGCCGATCAGCTGGCGATGCACCTGGTTGGTGCCTTCCCAGATCTGCGTGATCTTGGCGTCGCGCAGCAGCCGTTCGACCCGGTACTCCTTGATATAGCCGTAGCCGCCGTGGAGCTGCACCGCGTCGGTCGCGATCCGCATGGCGACGTCGGAGGCGCGCATCTTGAGCATCGACGCTTCGATGTTGAAATCTTCGGCGCCGTCATCGACCAGCCGGCCGACATGCCACAGCCAGTTTTCGCACAGCGCCAGATCGGTCGCCATGTCCGCCAGCATGAACTGGATGCCCTGGAATTCGACGATCCGGCGGCCCGATTGCTTGCGCTCGTTGATATAGGCGACCGCGTCCTCGAACGCGGCCCGAGCGATGCCGAGCGCATGGGCGGCGACGCTCGGCCGCGACCGGTTCAGCGATGCCAGCAGCAGCGCCAGCCCCTGGCCCGGTTCGCCCAGCAGGTTGGCGCGCGGCACCCGGCAGTTTTCGAACACCAGGCCGGCGGTCGACGACGCACGCATGCCCATCTTGTCTTCCGGTTTGGTGGTCGAGAATCCGGGCGTGTCCTTGTCGAGTATCAGCGCGGTGATGGCGCCCTTCGGGCTGTCGATTTCGCTCCACTTGCCGAAGACGAGATAAAGGTCCGAAGCGCCACCATTTGTGATGAAGGTCTTGCCGCCATTGACGATGACATCGTCGCCATCGGGCTCGAAGCGGGTTTGCATGCCGGTGGCGTCGGATCCCGCGGTCGGTTCGGTGATGCAGAGCGAGGCCAGCGCGCCGTCGAGCATGCGCGGCAGGCAGGTCTGCTTGAGCGCCTCGCTGCCGTATTCGATCACCGGTTTCATGGCGTGGAAATTGGTCGCCCAGATCACGCCGGTAGACGCGCAGGCCTTGGAAATCTCCCAGGCGCAGGCGAGATAGGCGAGATACGACATCCCGGCGCCGCCGTACGACTCCGGAATGAACATGGCGTTGAGCACAAGTGCGTTGATGTC
>JAOTYV010000031.1 GCA_029861675.1 Alphaproteobacteria bacterium | reverse complement strand
TCGGCTGGTTTAGCCTCGCTGAACCGGCGCGGCGCGCGGTTGTTTGGTGGCGTTCAATCCAACCAATAACAGTCCGGTCGCCGCGACGCCGTAGAGCGCCAGCAGGCCGCAGATGGTCTCGACCGAAATGCCGGCGTCCATCAGCACGCCCATGATCACCGGGCCGAGCGCGGAGGCAAAGACCGAGAGCGAGACGGCCAGCGAGCGGATCGCGCCGAGATGGCCGGTGCCGTACATCTCGGCCCACAGCGCGGTCACGGCGGTGTAGCTGAGGCCGCTGGTCAGGCCGATCAGCAGCAGGTAGGGCCAGACCCAGAGCTGGTCGTCGAACCCCCAGATGATCAGCAGCCCGAGGACCATCGGCAGGAGAAAGGCGGGCAGAACGCGGGCCGCGGTGATGCGGTCGATCAGCGGGCCGGCGGCGAGCGACGCCAGCACGATCCCGGCCGCGAAGACCCAATAGCTGCCGGTCAGCCAGGCGGCGCTCCAGCCTTTGACCGTGGCGATCTCCAGGTGGTGGAAAAACAGCGCCGTGCTGATCAGGGACGGGGCCAGGACCGCGGGCAGCAGCATATAAAATCGGCCGTCGCGCAGCACTTGTTTGCGGGACCAGGAGCTTATGGCG
The DNA here is from genome assembly GCA_029861675.1 of Alphaproteobacteria bacterium. Next base: position 24,581 of record JAOTYV010000031.1, on the reverse strand, counting down.
GACTCGGCGTGGTCCTGCCGCTCCTGTTGCTGCAAATGTTCGCGGTGGCGGACATCGTGATGGCGCAGCAGCCACCAGATGCTCGGCAGGAGAAAGACGGCGAGCGCCAGCGCCATGATGCCATAGGTCGAACGCCAGCCGATCGCCGTAATCGACAGCACCGCGATCACCGGCAGGATCGCCTTTCCCGCCGAGAAGCCCATCGAGGCGAGCGCCAACGCCTTGCCCCGGTCCGCGTGGAAGTAGCGCGCCGTCGCGGTCGTGCCGGTATGGCTGGCGAGGCCCTGGCCGGTCTGGCGCAGCAGGAAGATCGCGAGAATCAGCAGCGGCGCCGAGGGCACGGCCGCCATGAACGCGGTGGCGACGATCAGCGCGGCGCAGACCAGCGTCGCATAGCGGCGCAGGCTCATCCGGTCGATCTGTTGCCCGGTCCAGGGCAGGACGGCCGCGCTGGCCAGCGTGCCCGTCATATAGATGGCGCTCCACGCGGTGTGGCTGAGCCCGAATTCGCCGCGCACGGCCGGTCCGAAGACGCCGATGAAGAAGGTCTGCCCCACGCTGGACACGGCGGTCATGGTGAAGCCGAACGCGAGGAAACGCTTATTGTCGAGGGCGAGGCGAAGATAGCTGGTGAGAAGCATCACAGGCCATATATCACCGGACGCGCCCGCGGACCAGCCGTGGGCGGCGTCACTTCGCGGGCGGGGCGCGGGTTGCGGCGTGTGTGCAGACAGCCGCACCCTTCGTCAGGCTCCGGGTGAGGCTGTGCGGCCGGTATGGAATGGCGTCATCCTTGTCTGTCGAGAATAAGGGATAAAGGATAGTGGCGGGCGGGAACAAACTGCATGCCGTCACAGCAGACTGCTGCGCCGCACGCTCGTTCGACGTAACATGATTTACTACTCAACCGGATACGCGAGCGCGGCAGGGGCTGGAGCCCGGCGCGGGAGGCAGTGTGCCAGCGGAAACCTACGACCACCTCCGCGCCCGATACGGCGAGCCGTATCGATGGTTTCTGACCGTCGGCGGCATGCTCGCGTCCTTCACCATGGTGTTTTCCGGCACGATCGTGAACGTCGCGGTGCCCGATGTGATGGGGGCCTACGGCGTCGGCCAGGACAAGGCGCAACTGCTGTCGACCGCCTATATCGCCACCATGACGGCGAGCCAGCTGCTCAACACCTGGTTCGTGGCTACCTTCGGCCAACGCTACGCCTTCTGTATTCTGCTGGTCGTGTTTACAATTGGCGGCCTGATTTGCAGCGTTTCGCAGACGCTCGACCTGATCATCTTCGGGCGCGTTGTGCAGGGATTTGCGTCGGGCATCGTTCAGCCGCTCGTCATGGTCACGCTGTTTCAGATCTTCCCCAAGGAACGGCGCGGCACCGCGATGGGGATCTATGGCATGGGTCTGGTCTTCGCGCTGGGGCTTGGGCCGGTGATCGGCGGCATTACGGTCGATACGCTGGGCTGGCGGGCGATATTCTATGTCCCGGCGCCGCTCGTGGTGATCGCGTTTGCCATGGGGATGGTCTTCATGCCGTCCAGCCGCGAAGCCGGCCCGCGCACGCCTTTCGACTGGACCAGTTATGGCCTGCTCTGCATCGCGCTGTATTGCCTGATTTCGGGGATTTCCAATGGCCAGCGCATGGGGTGGGCGTCGGATGAAATCGCCCTGCGGATCGTCATCGGCATCGCGGCGGCCGCGGGGTTCACCCGCATGCAGTTGCGGGACGGGCCGCGGCTGCTCGATTTCACCCTGTTCCGGAACGCCAAGTTCGCCTCCGCCATCGTGGTCGCGTTCGTGTTCGGCATGGGAAATTTCGCGATGACCTATGCGGTCCCGGTATTCGGTCAGATCGTTCAGGGATACACCGCGACGGTGGCCGGGTTCCTGCTGCTGCCGGCGAGCCTAATTTTGATGGTGGTGTTCCCGTTGACCGGCCGGCTGGCCGATCGTGTGCCGCCGCAATTGCCCGTCATGGGCGGTCTCGTCGTGTTCGCCGTGGGCGTCTACCTCATGTCGGGCGCCGATGTGAACACGGTGTTTTGGAGCTTCGCGTTTTTCGCGATCATTTCGCGCGTCGGCATGGGGTTCATCAATCCGCCGCTGATGGCGGCCGCGCTCGGCGCGTTGCCGCCGGAGCGGCTCAGCCAGGGATCGGGCACCATCAATTTTTTCCGGCAACTCGGCGGCGCCTGCGGAATCAATCTCCTCGTCGTCATCCTGGAAATGCGGACGCAGTTTCACAGCGACACCCTGACGGCCACGCAAACGGCGGGGAATGCGACGACGCGCGAATTGCTGGGACAGGTGAAGAACATCCTGCAAGCCGAAGGAATTCCAGAGGCAATGCAGGATTCGCTCGCCTATGACTATCTCGGCAAGGTGATCGAGGCGCAGGCCAACACCTTCGGCTTTCAGGATGGATTCCTGATCACCGCCGGCGTGTTCATCTGCGCGCTGATCCCGGCCTGGATCCTGGGGCGGGCGCGGCCGTCGCCATAGGTCATTTCCTGTTAAAATTGACTCACGTGAAATGGTCTATCTCTTTGTTTTTATGCAAATGCGTCGTCGCGAACCGTTTCGGTTCGCTCGGGATTTGCTTTAGGGAAGGGCGGGTCAGGCTACCGTCAGGCGGCGTCGTCCCGGTAGTCGCGCAGGATGTCCGGGTCGGGATCGTGGCCGAGGCCCGGGCCGTCCGGAACCTTGAAGACGCAGTTCTCCGCATTGATGAAATCCCCGGCCAGGCTCGCCTCGGGCGTGCAGAAGAAGCGTTCCATCAGGCTCGGCCGCGCCGATGCCGCCAGCAGGTGCAGGGTGGCGAGGAATCCCGGCCCGAAATAGGGCGAATGCGGGATCACCGTGATGCCGCGGGATTCCGCCAGCGCCTGGATCTTGCGGAATTCGGTGATACCGCCGACCTTGGTCACGCTGGGCTGGGCGAAGGTGACGGCGCCGGCATCGAACATGCGCTGGAATTCGAAGGCGGTGCAGGCGTTTTCGCCGGCCGCGATGGCAATGCCGGATTCGGCCTGCAGCCGCGCCAGGCTCGCGAAATCCTCCGGCGGGAAGATCGGCTCTTCGAGCCAATAGGGATCGAAGGGACGGAATTTCGCCGCCATCTCGCGCGCTTCGCCGGGCGTCCACGGGCAGTTGGTGTCGATCATCATGGCGATGTCCGGCCCCATCGCCTCGCGCGCGGCGCGCACCGCGGGGACGGTGGTTTCATGCAGCTTGATGTGCCGGTAGCCGAGCGCCACCGCTTCGCCCGTGCGGGCGGCAACCGCTTCCGCGTCCGGGCAGTGCAGCAGGCTGGCATAGCCGGGCAGGGTGTCGTGCGCGGGCCCGCCCAGCAGGCGGTGGACCGGCAGTCCCGCCGCCTTGCCGGCGATATCCCAGAGCGCGATGTCGATGCCGGAGATCGCGAACATCGTGACGCCGTAGCGCCCCCAGATGTGGTTCGATCGCTGTAACGAGTGGGAGATGCCCGCGATGTCGCGCGCGTCCTTGCCGATCAGGGACGGCGCGACCATCCGGTCGACCGCCGCCTTGGTGGCATGGGCCGCGCCATAGCCGAAGGCGTCGCCCCAGCCTGAAACGCCGGCATCGGTGTCGATCCGGATCAGCACGTAATCGAGCGTGCGTCCGCCGCGCCAATCCTTGGCGGTGTCGCCGGTCTCGAAGGGCAGGCGAATCAGGAATGTTTCAATATTGTCGATGCGCATGGCTGTCCCCGTTAGCAGAGGCATCGCATCCGGTGCGACGCCGAGGTCAGCCGTTACCTTAGTCGTTTCGGGACGGACGCGCCAAAGCCGGCGCGCGCCTCAAGTTTCGGAAGGATGTAAAATGCGGCGGTGTTGCCGCACCGGTGCTAGACCATTTCTTGTTCAAATTGACTCAAGTGAAATGGTCTATCTCTATGTTTTTACGCAAATACGTCGTCGCGAACCGTTTCGGTTCGCTCGGGATTTTCTCTAACAATCGGAGCAGACGACTTCGTTCGACTGGCGGGGTCTGAAGGCCGATTGGTGGCGGATGATCGAGCTTGGAATCAGGTCGGTGAACCAGGGCGTATACTGGTAAAAAACCTCGCCGATGATGATCGCCTGGCTATTATCGACAAGGTCGTTGTCGCTGAGCGTCGCGTTGCCGCCCTGGACGCCGACAAGGCTCGTGACCGACAGCGAGCCCGCGCCGGAGCGCTGCCAGATGACCTTGGGCGAGCCGGTTTGTCTCCGCACGGAGGAAATCACTACCGTCCCCTCGGCGCCAAAGGGAAACGGTTCCAGAATGAGGCCGGTGGCGTCGAAGATCTGGTCGATTTCGGCGGTCGTTACGGTCGTCGAACTGGCGACGATATCCGAAATCGTCATGACGGTTCGGTCCAGCTTTTGATTCAGCAGGACGTAACGGCCCAACTCGACCCCGCCGATCAGAAGAATGAGGAGAACCGGCATCGCCATGGCGAACTCGACCAGAATACCGCCGCGCTTATCCCGCAGCAGTCTGGCCGGCGAAAATCTTTCGATCCGCCTACGCATGAGCACGGCTCCGTCTATCACCTGTTTGGCGGTCCTTAACATGGGTTGACCCCATATGGTTCATTGCGCACCGCCGTGGTCGCCGAGAGCGCGACCTCCTGTCCGATCGAAGAGGCCAGCAAGCCGAGCATCAGCGGCCATTCGGTCTGGACACGGTAGACGACGACCTGACACTGGTTGCCGGCGCCCGGCGTGCCCATGTCCGCGCTCCATACCCCGTCACCGTTGACGTCGGTATAGCTTTCACCGGCGTCGTACTTTCCGTTGGCTGGGTTGTCGTCGACATACGGTTCCGGTTGCCCGACCTCCGTGAAACTCGCATAGGCGAGCGTGGTGATGTTGCTCGCGTCGATGGTGAGAAGACCCAGCATCGAGGAATCGATTTTCGCAACGATCGCTTCCTCGCGCTTCATGCCGACCGGCACGACGCCGGTCATGGCGGTGCGCGCCGCCTCGCGAAGGCTGCCTTCGAGCAGCGAGTTGACGAAGAGGATCATGGAGAACTCCATGACCCCGACGATCGTCATGATCAAAAACGGCGCGGTGAAACCGAACTCGATCGCGGCGCCGCCCTTCGTATCGCCGCGTATCCTGTTGAAAAACCGCTTCATCGCGTACCCCTTTTTAGACCCATTCTTGTCTCGGCGCCGGGCGCATCACTTGATCAGACGAAGATTGCTGAGATTGGAGGCGATCTCGCCGAATACCGCGCTGAGCTGGCCGTTTGACGCAAAGTAGTGGTGCGCCGGTGACGTCGCGCAATCGGTGAGCAGATTTGTCAATGAGGGCGTGTTGGTGCGGAACTGGACCGTATACACGATGATCCCGGCGTCGGTCATGTTGTCGCAGACGTCCGCGAGCACGGCATTCGCGGATGACGGATTGGAATTCTCGCCATCGGTCATGATGATGGCCACCTTTTCCATCAAGGGCTCGTCGTACGGCAAGGGAAGGTCCGGATTGCCCCATAGCCCCTGCCAGTCGGGCGACAGGTTGCGGAATGCCCAGGCTGCCGCCCCGTCGATACGCGTACCGCCGCCATGCGACAGCGTATTGATCTTGCTTATCAGGGTGGATTTCGAGGCGGTCAAGGCCAATGCACTTCGGAGTTGGCTGCTATTGTTGCAAGAGCCCGTCGTATATTCGCTGTTGAACGGGGCGACGCTCGGCGTGGCATCGGTCACGTTGTACGGCGCCGACCGCGGATTGGGGCAGGCCATGCCCGGATTGGCTGGGGTGAAACCGAGCAGGCTCGGATAGCCGGCCATATTCACCCGATAATTGAAGGGCACGAGCGCCACGTACAGGTTGTCGACCGTATCGTTACTGCCGTACAGCACGTCCAACAGTCCGATGGTGGCGTCTTGCAGGTCGTCGATAAACCCGTTCATGGAGCCGGTGGTGTCGAGCGCCAAGGCAAGTTCGAGGCCCTTGGCTTGTCTCTGCGCGATCGTTTCCATCCCGACGTCGACCTTATCGAAGCCGACGACGGTCATCAGCGCGGTCGGCAGGTCCGCATTTGCCGTAACCGTCACTTGGGTGTTATCGGGGCTGGCGGTGAAGGTCACGCTGAGGTTCGTCGCCCCCATGTATCCGGCGGGAAAGTTGGCGTCGAAGTAGCGCTGCCCGATGACAGTCACATCTTCGGTCGTGGCCGATTTGGCGGCCGCGAGCGCCGCCACGTCGACCGCATAGGCGAGGCGCTGCTTCAGCATGTAACCGCGCGTGGTGTCTATCGCCAGACCCACGAAGGCGACAAGGAAGCCGGCGGACAGGGCGATCGTGGTGATCGTGCCGCCGTTCTCATGGCGGACCAGACCCCTAAGGAACCCTCTAAGTCGTTGAAAATTTTTCCCGTATGGCATCGGATCATCTTTCCCAAACGTTCAGGGGTGAAACTAAATACCCCGCCTGGACAACCATCCTCATATATTGGCCCATACGAATATTGAAATTGTGGAGATTATTTCGTCCAAATGTACCATAAGTTGTAAAAAAGAAGAATAATTAATATTATTTAACCATAATTATACAAGTATTAAAAATATCATTATTTCAAATAACTGTATTCTCCATCAATTTTATTTGTGGCGAATTGTTTGATTTTACTGTCGCGCACCGCGACGCTGACGCAAGAGCGTCCTTTTGACCATCGATGACGACGGGGTGGGCGACCTGTCGGCTGGCGCTTGGTTCTTGCGCGCGAAATGCTCAGACCACAGTGATTAGGGCCGACACCGGGCCCATGGCCGAAATTGCCGCTATGGATAAGTCCTGGATTTCGGATCGACGGCGTCTTGTCCGAGATGACGGCCCGCTGTCCCGATCCCGCCGGCTACCTCAGATGGCAGGCGACAACATGCCCCGGGCGGATTTCCTTCAGCTCGGGTTCTTCGATCCGGCACCGTTCTTCCGCATAAGGGCAGCGGGTATGGAAATGGCAGCCGGGCGGCGGTTTGATCGGGCTCGGGACGTCGCCCTGCAGGATGATTTTCTTGCGTGTTATCGCTGGATCGGGGATCGGCACCGCTGAGAGCAGGGCTTCGGTATAGGGATGCTGCGGGTTGGTGAACAGCGTCTTCTTGTCGGTGTATTCCACGATCCGGCCGAGATACATTACCGCGATGTAGTCGCTGATGTGTTCGACGACCGCCAGGTCATGCGCGATGAACAGGTAGGAAAGGTTGAATTCTTCCTGCAGGTCTTCCAACAGGTTGATCACCTGCGCCTGGATCGACACGTCGAGCGCGGAAACCGGTTCGTCGCCGATGATCAGTTTCGGGTTCAATGCCAGCGCGCGGGCGATGCCGATGCGTTGACGCTGCCCGCCGGAAAATTCGTGCGGGAAGCTCTTCATCTGGCCCTTGCGCAGGCCGACCTTGTCGAACAGTTCGGCGACGCGGTCCTCTTTTTCCTGGCCCTCGGCGATGCCATGGACCTGCAGCAGTTCGCCGACGATATCGCCGGCGGACATGCGCGGGTTCAGCGAGGAGAACGGGTCCTGGAAGATGATCTGCATTTGCCGCCGAAAAGTCCGTAATTCGGTCTTTCCCAACTTGGTAATATCCGTCCCGCCGATTTCGATCGAACCGTCCGTCGGATCCAGCAGGCGCAGCACGGTCCTGCCGACCGTCGATTTGCCGCATCCGCTTTCGCCCACCAATCCCAGCGTTTCGCCTTCATTGATATGGAAGCTGACGCCGTCCACCGCATACACATGGCCAACCGTGTGCGACAGAATGCCTTTCTTGATGGGAAAGTGCTTCTTCAGCCCGGTCACGTTGAGCACCGGCGTATTGCCGCCCGCAAGCCCGGGCGCCGCGTTGTCCTCGCGCGCCTCAACCATTGCCGCCTCCATAGAGTTTGTCAGAGTGCCAGCAGGCAACGGAATGGCCGGGTTTTCGCTCCGTGTATGGAGGATACTCCGATGTGCATTTCTCGTCGGCGAAGGGGCAGCGGGGCGCGAAGGTGCAGCCCTCGGGCAGGTCGATCAAGAGCGGGACGATGCCCGGGATTTCCGCCAGCCGTTCGACCGGCGCCGCGTCCTTATCCTTCATCACATCCAAATGCGGTACGGAGGCAAGCAATCCGTGGGTGTAAGGGTGCAAGGGCTCGGCAAACAGGTCGCCAACGTCTGCTTCCTCGACCTTCTTGCCGGCATACATGACGACCACCCGCTTGGCGGTCTCGGCGATGACGCCCAAATCATGAGTAATCAGGATAACCGCCGTTCCCAGCCGTTCCTGAAGGTCCAATATCAGATCCAAAATTTGCGCCTGAATGGTCACGTCCAGCGCGGTGGTCGGTTCGTCGGCGATCAGGACCTTTGGGTTGCAGGCAAGCGCCATGGCGATCATGACCCGCTGCCGCATGCCGCCGGACAGTTGGTGGGGGTATTCCTTTACGCGTTGCCGGGTCTCGGGAATTTTTACGAGTTCGAGCATTTCCACGGATCGTTCCATGGCCTCGGCCTTGTTCAATCCCTGATGCAGGATCAGCGCTTCGCTGATCTGGTGGCCGATCGTAAATACCGGGTTCAGCGAGGTCATCGGCTCCTGAAAGATCATCGACATCTCGTTGCCGCGGATGTCCCGCATTTCGGCTTCATCGAGGTCGAGCAGGCTCCGCCCGTCGAGTTTTACCGAGCCGCCGACGTTTTTCCCCGGCGGGTCGGGCACCAGACGCATGAGGGACAACGCGGTGATGCTTTTGCCGCAGCCCGATTCACCGACAATCCCGAGCGTCTCACTCTTCTTGAGATAGAACGATACATCGTCTACCGCCTTGACGGTTCCCTGGCGGGTGAAGAAGTAAGTCTTGAGCCCGTCCACCTCCATTGCCAATTCGTCGGTTTGGGGAACGACGTTCTCGGGCGGCGAAATCTCGTCGCTTGCCGTTTCAGCCATTTATTCACTCACCAATCTTTGTTGCACGATCATGTCCATTGTTAGTGACGCTGCCGCGGGTCGAGGATATCGCGCAGGGCGTCGCCCAGCAGATTGGTGCCGAACACCACGAGGCTGATAGCCAGGCCGGGGAAAATCACCAGCCAGGGTGCGACCCGCGCATATTCGGCCGCGTTCTCCGAAAGCATGCGGCCCCAGGACGGATGCGGCTCGGGAACGCCGAGGCCCAGGAAGGAGAGGGAGGCTTCGACGAGAATGGCCGAGCCGAGTTGAGCCGTGGCCAGCACGATCAACGGCGCCAAGGTGTTGGGCAAGACGTGCCGGATGGCGACGCGCAATTCCGACATCCCGGCGGCGCGGGCCGCCTCGACGAACGGCATTTCGCGGAGCGACAAGGTACTGGAACGGACCACCCGCGCGACGCGCGGCACCAATGGTATGGATATGGCCAGGATGGTGTTTTCCAATGACGGGCCGAGCGAGGCCGCCATCACCAGGGCCAGCACCAGAAGCGGCAGGGCCTGCATGATGTCGATGACGCGTTGCATCAACAGATCGAACCAGCCGAGCAGATAACCGGACATCAACCCGATAAAGACGCCGATGATCCCGCCTAACAGGGTGGATGAGACGGCGACGATCAACGAAATCCGCGCGCCATACACGATGCGGGCGAACATATCCCGCCCCATCATGTCGGAGCCCAGAATGTTATTGGCGGTCGGTGGCGACAGGGAAAGCGCCGCGTGGGTCGATATGGGGTCGTGAGTGGCGATGAATTCGGCGAAGATCGCGGCGAGCACGAAGACGATTACGATCGCAATCCCGAACAAGGCCAGGGGATAGTGGCGGGCGAAGTGCAGTATGGCGCTCCACCGGCTGTCGATGTTCGCACCCGCTCGGGCCAGTTCCGCATTATGGTCGATATCTACCACTGCTTATTCTCCTGCCTGTACCGTCATGGGGTCTAATCCGCGTATTTGATGCGTGGATCCAGGGCCCCGTAGGTTAGATCGACGAGAAAATTGACCGTCACGACAATCAGCGCCACCAACATCACCAGGTTTTGCACGATGGGATAGTCCCGCATCAGGATCGCCTCCACCAGGAAGTGCGCCACGCCCGGAATATTGAACACCGTCTCGGTAATGATGAGTCCGCCGATCAGGAATGCGGCCTCGATGCCGATGATCGTGGTGACCGGAAGAAAAGCGTTCTTGAGTGCGTGCGAATAATTAACCGTGTTTTCGGATGCTCCCTTGGACCGCGCGGTGCGGATATAATCCTGGCGCAGCACTTCCAGCATGGACGATCGCGTCAAGCGCATGATCAACGCCGAACTTCGGAATCCGACCGCCGCCGCCGGCAGGCTATAAAGGAGCAACTCATCCCACAGGTTTTCCGGCGGATCCAAATAGATCGGAATGCTGCCGAACTGGGCCACGCAAAACATCAGAATGAGCAGCGCGAGCCAGAAGGATGGCATCGACAATCCGCTCAGACTTATGACCCTAAGCCCGTAATCCAGCCATGTGTCCTGCTTGACCGCGCTGATGACTCCCAAAGGGACACCGAACAAGACGGAAAAGAACAGCGCGAGCGCCGCCAGTTTGGCCGTAATGGGGATACGGGGCCCAAGTTCATCCACCGCGGGCATTTCGGAGACATAGGAAAATCCTAAGTCCCATTGCATGAGCCCCCAGATCCATTGCCCGTATTGCACCGCAATCGGTTGGTCCAGGCCGAGTTCTTTTTCGATTATCGCCTTTTCCGCCGGGTCCACGAACCCTGCGGAATCGAACATAATATCCACGATATTGCCCGGCATCAGCCGCAGCAGGACGAAGATGATTATCGACATCCCGATGAGCGTCAGCAGCATCAGGAAGAATCGCTTCACCATATAGGTCGCCAAAACCCGTCTCCCCACATGATCTGATTTCTGAACGCCACGACCCGATGATACGGCGATCAGGAAACCGATCGTTGGCGGTTGTAGAGGGCGGGGCCGCGGCGGTGTTGACGCCGCGGCCCCAACCGGAACCGCCTTAGGCTACTGTTTCAACCACACGTCTTCCATGCGCCAGCCGTTGTAGAGGCTGTTCACATGGGCAACGAGGCCCTTAACCTTGGGCTGCCAGCAAGTGTAGCTCTGGTTGTGATAAATGATCGGACGCGCGGCGTCTTCCTGGAGCCGCTTGTCGATATCCCAGACGAGCTTCTTGCGCGCCGCCTGATCGGTCATCATCGACTGTTTTACGAACAGCTTCTCCATATCCTGATTGCAATACCCGGTGTAATTCCGCTGGGAACCGCAGGAATAATTCTCGAAGAAGTTGGCGTCCGGATCGTCCACGCCGACTGCGGTGGCGTTCAGGCCGACCGAATAGTCCTTGCGGGCGACCGTGGCGTGCCAGTTGCTCGTCTCGATCGTCTTCAAGGTCGCGTCGATATAGATCTCCTTCATATGATCGATCAGGATCACCGCCGGATCGCGATAGGTGGCGATGTTGCGGGTGGACACCTCCATCTTCAACCGCTTGTCGGGGCCATAGCCGGCTTCCCGCATCAGCGCGCGGGCTTTTTCCCGGTTTGCCTTTACGTTGGGATTGTAGCCGGCGACCGTTTTCAGGAAGTCCTTCGACATTCCCCACACGCCTTGCGGCCCCGGCGTCATGGCGCCGCCGATGGTGTTTTCGCCCTTGCTGATGATGTCGACAAACGACTTCCGGTCGATCGTCAGCACCATGGCCCTACGAATTTTCGGGTTGTCGAAGGGCGGTTTCGCCTGATTAACGATCAGGTTGATGCTGGCGCCCGCCACGCGTTCGCAGACTGCGTGCGGCGCCTGGGCTGCGATATCCTTTTGCAGCGGAACCGTCACATCGGCATTGAACACCAAATCGAACTTGCCGGCGATGAAGGCCAGGACGCGCGTCGAACGGCTCTTGATGATCGTCCATTCGATGCCGTCGAGATAGGGCCGGTCCTTCTTCCAGTAGTCCTTATTCCGGGTGAACTTGACGCTCTCGTTCTGTTTTAAAGCAACGAACTTGAACGGGCCGGTGCCGATCGGATGGGTGCGCATCTTCTTCGGCGGAACATGGCAGGAGTAGATCGGTGTGTAACCCGATGCCAGGAGTGTAAGAAGTGCGGGCTGGCTACGCTTCAGGTTGAAGGTAACCTCGTGTTTGCCATTCGTGCTGACGCTTTCGAGATTCTTGTACCAGGCTTTCCGAGGGTTTTTGCGGAGCCGGAATTTTTTCCGTTTTCCCTGCAGCATGTCGAAGGTGCATTGAACGTCCTTCGCAGTGAACGGCTTGCCGTCATGCCATTTCACGCCTTCGCGCAATTTGAACGTCAACTTCGTCTTGTCGCCGTTCCAGGACCAGCTTGTCGCCAAATCCGGTACGATGGAATCGAGGCTGTTCGTCGCTTTGCCCTGATCGTACATGACAAGGTTGTTCATGACGCCCATATATGGCGTCAGGGTCGAGTTGGTGGCTTCCTCGTGGATCGATCCGCTGGGCGGTGTACCGCGATGGTAGGCTTTCAAGATGCCGCCGGCCTTTTGAGCCATCGCCATCTCCGCGCCGATCATGAGCGCCAAGGGTGCGATCGCCGCCACTACTGCAATTTTCTTCCGATTCATAGTGCGCCTCCTGTCCATTCGTTTTGGTCATTATTATTTGTTGTTCTTGTCGTACCGCCGCGAATAGGTCGATGCACGCCGGTCGGTACATTAATTTTTTAAAAGCTTATTGAGGGATTTCCGAGGAGTCCAGGGAATCATCGGAAGGTTTTTTTCAATGCGCATCGCGATTGCGCCGCACCGGCCTCTACGAGACCGATGCGCGGCGCGCCGGAATGCCGCTACAGGTCGAGCTTATGGTGCGCGACCGCGTCCTCGTCCCATGCGAGACCATTGCCGGGAATGTCGGGGATGACGAGATGCCCGTCCGACACTTCAAAGGGGGTTTGCAGGATCGGGTGGGCCCAGTCCTGCCATTCGAGCCAATGGTCCGTCTCGGTGACGCGCATCAGGTGACCGGCGACCTCGGGATAGAGATGGGTCGACATTTGGATCCCCGCCGCGCCGGCAATCGCCGCCGCGCGCAACCAGCCGGTGACGCCGCCGATGCGCATCAGGTCGGGCATGACGTAGTCGCCGGCGCCGGCCAGTATAGCGTGATACAGAGCGCGGGGACCGTAGAAGTTCTCGCCGAGCTGTACCGGGGTGCGCAACTCGCGCGTCAGCTGCGCGTAACCTGCCAGATTGTCATAGGCGATTGGTTCCTCGAACCAGTACAGCCCCTGATCGTCCAGCGCGTGGCACCGGTGCAGCGCGTCGCCTAACGCCAGCCCCTGGTTGAAGTCGCACATCAGCTTGACCTCGTTTCCGGCGGCTTGCCGGACCGCCGCGATCGCCGTGGCGTCGTCCTCGACCCGGTCGCGGCCGAGCCGCAGCTTGAGGGCCGAAAACCCGCCTTCGCCAACCAGTTCTTCCGCTTCCTCTGCAAGCGAATCGAGCGGCGAAAGCCAAAGTCCGTTGCTGTTATAGGCGGGAACCGGCGCCAGCGAGCCGCCGAGGAACCGCGCCAGCGGCATGTCCGCCGCTTTCGCCAGCGCGTCCCATGCCGCCATGTCGAGGCCGGATACGGCGATTAGCGACATGCCTTCGAGGCCGACCAGGTTGAGCGATGCGCGCTGGCTTTTGAAGTCGTCGAGCGGCGCAATCGGCTTGCCCCTTTGCGCTTCCGCGAGGTCGTGAAGGGCGGGTACGAGATAGCGCGCCGATTGCTTCAGGTAAGGCGCCAGATAACTGCGGCCCGTGATCCCTTCCTCGGTATGAAGGTCGATCAGGATCAGCGGCCATTCATGGAACAGTCCCACTTTCGAGACCACCGGCCTGTTGAGCGGCAGCAGGACCGGCCGCACGGTTACATCGCGGAATGTGAGCATGCCATCGGTCATCGGTACGGCCCTTCCAGACGGCGACAATGACACCGAGTAACAAATTGGCGGCCGGCAGGCAAATATGCCGATCCGACGGGAACCGCATGAACCGCAATAAAAAAACCCGCCGGCGCAGGGGGGGTGGCCGGCGGGTTATGCGTGTGGAGGCATTATGGAAATTTTTGCCTCTTCGTGAATTTATCGTAACGGCGAAAGTTGACTACCATCATGATTGATTAATACCGAAGGAGGACGTATCTGGGTAAGGTCGGCAGCCGGTCCGGTCCAGTCGATCCGGCATTTGCTTGATATTGCTGGGCATTGCCGGGGCTGGCGTGCGATGTCGATGCCTGTTGCGGTGGTGTCACAGTCGGCGGGGGAACCGTTCGGATGGGCAGCCGAATAACGCCGCGATTCGGCCCGAATTACCGTGCTATTCGGGCTGAAGGCAATGGATCCCGGTTGCCATCACGGGTGTTAGGTGCACCAGCTGCGAATGAAACTTCCCAGAAAATGGCGAGTTTCATTGAATTTTGGAACGTTTCTAGATCAACTTCCAGGTGCGTCGATATTACACCGTCGGATCGATCAGACTCTCATTACAATGTCGTGTAGGCGGCGTTACAATCTCTTGATAATGCCATCGCAAGGCCTGATATAGATCGCTTCTGCTGGATTCAGAGTTGGGGGTACGATGTCAAAAATCCGTATAGCGATTGCCGGTGTCGGCAATTGCGCAAGTGCGCTGGTTCAGGGGCTGGAATATTACCGCAGCGCGAATTCCGAAGACGTCAGCGGCCTTATGCATCCGACGATTGGCGACTGGGGCGCGACCGACATCGAAGTGGTGTGCGCCTTCGACATCGACCGGCGCAAGGTCGGCCAACCGCTGGAAAACGCGATTTTTGCCAAACCTAACTGCACGACCGTATTTCAACAGGTCCTGCCGGTCTCCAACGTGATCGTGCAAATGGGCCCGGTGCTCGACGGCATCGCGGACCATATGGGCGATTACGACGACGATCAGGCTTTCCGACCGGCGGACGAAGAGCCGGTGGACGTCGCGGCGGTTCTGACCGAAACGCGCGCCGAGGTGCTGATCTGTTACCTGCCCGTCGGCTCGGAAAAGGCGGTACAGTACTATGCCGAAGCCTGCTTGAAGGCCAAGGTCGGCATGGTCAATTGCGTGCCGGTATTCATCGCCTCCGATCCGGAATGGGCGGCGCGGTTCCGCGAGGCCGGCGTGCCGATCGTAGGTGACGACATAAAGAGTCAGGTCGGCGCGACGATCGTCCATCGCAGCCTGTCCCGGTTGTTCAATGACCGCGGCGTCAGCCTCGACCGGACCTATCAGCTCAACACCGGCGGCAATACCGACTTTCTCAACATGCTTCAGATGTCCCGGCTGAAATCCAAGAAAACGTCGAAGACCGAGTCCGTGCAGTCGCAGTTGGAGACCCGTCTGGATGCCCGGAACATCCATATCGGACCGTCCGACTACGTGCCGTGGCAGAACGACAACAAGGTCGCCTTCATCCGCATGGAGGGGCGCGGGTTCGGCGATGTGCCGATGCATCTGGAAATGCGTCTTTCGGTCGAGGATTCACCGAACAGCGCCGGTGTCGTAATCGACGCGCTGCGCTGCGCCAAGCTCGGCCTGGAGCGCGGCGAAGGGGGACCGCTGGAAGCGCCGTCCTCTTATTATATGAAACATCCGCCGGTACAGCTTCGCGATTCGGTCGCGCGCGATGTGAACAATGCATTCATCGGCGCGGGGTCATCCCGCATTTCGCCGGACACGGTTTTGACCGCGGGCGAATCGGTTGCGGCGGACGGCGGCGCGACGCGGCCGCGGACCGCCTTGATCTTGGCGGCGGGCCTGGGCTCGCGGTTGTTCCCGAACACCAGCCTGCCCAAGCCGTTGGCTCAGGTGCATGGGCTTACCCTGGCTGAATGGGTCGTGCGCAACTTGCGCGATTCCATCGGCATTGAACGTTTCGTTGTCTCGCTCGGGCACGAAGCCGATACGGTGCGCGGACATTTTCAGTCGGTCGCCAACCGCAGCGGCGTCGCGGTTGAGTTCGTGACCGGCGATGATTGGGAAAAAGGCAATGGTGCGAGCGCGCTCGCAGCGGCGGCGGCGATCGGCGACGAGCCCTTTGTCCTCACCATGTGCGATCACATCTACGATCACGCCTTACCGTTGCGGCTTACCCGGACGGTTCCGGAGGCCGGGCATCTTCTGCTCGCCACCGATTACGACAAGACGATGTTGCTGGATCTGGACGATGTCACCAAGGTAAAGACCGCCAGCGCGGATATCGCCGCCATCGACAAGTCGTTGACCGATTGGGATTGTTCCGACACCGGCGTGATGTATTGCACAGCCGGCCTGTTTGACGCGCTGCGCGAAGCGGCGGCCGATGGCGAACACGGATTGTCGGCCGGTCTCGCCAAATTGGCGGTCAAGGGCCGGGCGCATGTCGTGGATGTCACGGGATGCTGGTGGCTCGATGTCGATACCACCGAGGCACGCCTGATGGCCGAGCAGCACCTGGCCGAACGGCTGCGCGAAATCGGCTAGAGCAAATCCCGAGCGAACCGAAACGGTTCGCGACGACGTATTTGCGTAAAAACAATGAGATAGACCATTCCACTTGAGTCAATTCGAACAAGAAATGGTCTATGCGCGGGCCCGATCGGCGGCGCGCGCCCGGCGTGCCGCCAGCAGGACAAGGATCAGGAATACCGGCGCGCCGATGGCGGTCAGCGCCAGGAACCAGTTCGCCTTGCCGAATGCCGACAACACCAAAACCAGATAGATGAAGTCGCGCCGCGACAATTCATCCAGGAGTTTTGTCAGGCCGGCGGACGGCCCTTCGGAAACGGAGGTATAGACCGGCCCGGCGCCGGTTTTCTTGCGCAGCGTCAGCCAATAGACGGCCGCCGCCGATCCGGCGGTCCCCAACACCGCGGCCGCGCCGAGAAAGAGCGGCCAAACCGCAGCTTCGGCAAAATGCCAGCCGACCGCCATGCAGCCGAACACCGCGACATGCACGATATTGTCGCCCCAGAAATCGAGCAATCCGCCAAGCCGCGACTCACGATAGGTCAGGCGCGCCAATTCGCCGTCGCATCCGTCGAGAACCGAATGCAGGACGAACAGCAGCCCGCCGACGATTTGCACCGCGGGGCTCGAGGATAGGAAGAACGGGGCCGCCGCCAGTCCGATCAGCGCCGAGACCATCGTCATTTGATTGGGCGTGACCCCGTGCGGCGCGAGACGTCGCGAGATTGCGATGGATATGGGGCGCGCAAAATGGCGCGACATGAAGCCGTCGGTTTGTTTGACGAGGCCGCCCAGCAACCGTGTTTCCGCGGTGTCCACGTCGAGCGCCGTCACGATTTGCAAGGGTGTCGCCGTGAACGCGATCGGCGCTCCCGGCGCCGCCGTTTCGGGCGCCGCGATCTGGGCGGCAGTGGCCTTTGGTCCGAACAAGAAGATGCCGTTGCCGGCGGCGCGGCAGGCGTCGTCCGTGACCGTTTCCGCCGCCAACGCCCGAAGCCAGTCGCTTTCGCCCAAAATATTGGCGGGCACGCGGGCCGTAATCACGCCACCGGCGTCGGGGATCACTGTTGCCACGTTGACCTGGTATTCCGCCGCCAGCAGGACGCGCAAATTCCGGGAGCCCTCGGGCGAGAGCACCATAATGTCCCGGAATCCGCTTCGCTCGGCCGCCAATACCAGTCGGCCGAGCAGTGTCAGTCCGAGCATCCGACGCGCCGCGGCGGCGGCATCCTCGCGGGCATCGATGATCAGGCGAGGGCCGGGGATTTCCGTCATGTGGGCGTACCATCGTCATTGGCGGAACTCAGGAGTTGCCCGACCGGCTGGTGCGATTGGCCGCTCATCCACCAGGCGATCAGGAAACCCCAAACAATATACACCAACTCTCTGTATCGGCGGATCAGCGCGACCGCGAGGCCGAGACCGGGCTCACCGGTAATCGGCGTGACGATGAGCGCCAGTGCCGCCTCCTCGGCGCCGATACTTGCGGGTATGAAAAAGGTTCCCGCGCGCACTAATTCGACCGCGGCGGTGATCGCCACGGCTTCGACGGCGGATATGGGATGGCCGGTAAACCAGAAAATTACGTAAAGCTCCCCCGCGCCGACCATCCAGTTCAGGAATGTCAGAAAGGTCGCCGTGACGAATCGTCTGCGATCCTGCGTGTAGGCGCGCACCAGGCGTTCGTCCATATCGTCGACGTGATGCAGGACTCCGGCGATCCTGGCGCCGTATCGGCGGCGCGCAAACCAGGCGCCGAGGGAGGAGGCAATGCGCAGCCGCTGCACGGCGTAAACGATGCCGATGCCGACGATCAGCACGGCGAGGCCGGCAGCCGCCGCCAGCCTGTACTGGTCCGGCAGGCTGTTCCCGGCGAACGCCAGCGCAATGCCGATGGATAAGAAGATAACCAGCGCGATCAGGTTGGCGGTTTTGGCGACCAGCAGCGAGGCAACGCCTTCGCGATAGGGCAAGCCGTATAATTTCTTCAGCATCACCGCCTTGACAGGCTCGCCGCCGAGGCCGACGACCGGCGTGACCTTGTTCACCGCCGCGCCGACCATCCGCACCTTCCACAGCGCGTAGAACCAGGCGCCGCCGCGGCGTGGCGGCGAAATTAGCAATTGCCACGACCAGGTATCTGCCAGGAAAGCAAAAATCGAAATCGCGGGAATCAGCAGTACGCCGGCCCATCCAAGCGCCCCCACATGGGTCGCTACCGCCGCGAGGTCGGTTCGTGTCACCACGAAGGCAAGCAGCGCGATGCCGAGCAAGAGGAATAGAAGACGAAGGGGTTTCATCGGTCCGGGTGTTTGCGGTTTGGGGCCGTACGCCGAACGGTCAGTATCGTTCGGATCCGACGGTTGCGACTAGCGAACCAACCGGATACCCGTTGTATACCAAATTTGACGGGGGCTGATGGGGCTTTCTTGCGGAGGAATTAGTGCGCTGGAATATTATATCGATCGGCGCATGACCGTGCCCGGCGGGCAAAAATTCGCCCTGGCTGTAGAGGGGGGTCGTACGGCATAGCCAGGGCGTAAGTCATTAGTGGGGACGAGTACCATAATTTAGGATGCAGGCCGCAGTGTTCAAGCATATTTGCAACCAACCGGCGAATTTATGCTGCTGTAACCGCTTCGGCGCCACCCGTCGAAGTTTATGGACGGGATCGGGATTCGGCGTTACAGTTTAATAGGTCTCGAGGCGACTTGACGGAGGGTGCCAACCTCGGGAATTCAAGCGACGTCGACCCTGATGCGAACTTTCCGGTTCCATGACGGTGTCGAACAGAGCTTATTCTTTCAAAACGGGACATCCTCTTCCGTCGTCTCGGGGCCGCTTATCGATTGCCGTAATTTGCGGGAATTGCGGTTGAGACGACGTGGACGTATCGATCGAAACGTACCGGAGTTAGGCCGCAAAACAATTCGAGTGGCGCAGCATGCCGGACCCGACGCAAAGACCGCCAAGACGACCGCCGAAGGAACCGCTCATCAAGATTCCGGAGAGCGAAATTCGCGTGCCGCCGCCGGAGCAATTGCCGCCCAAACCGGATGAAAGTCCGGAAATCGAAATACCGCCCGGTCAAATCCGCCAGCCGCCGATGGTGCCGCCGCCATTGCCCGAAGATCGCGCCGCCTGATTCGTCCGGGTCGGCTGTCGTGGCGGTGTTTGCAACGCAGGGGACTGCCGGGCAGGTTTGGCAAGTGAGTTGCTACGGGCCAGAATGATCGCCACGCCATGGAAGTATGCCGCCGGTTGCAATCGCGGCCAGGGTAGATGTGCGTAAATCAAAGGGAGCTGTGCCATGGATGCGAAGGACCTGACCGCCGAGCTGTCGCTTCTGCTGAACGAAATGGAGGGCGAGCAGGGCGATCGTCACGAGATTTATCTAAGAATTCGTCAGATGGCGGGTAGTCTGCGGGCTATGGGTATGCCGGTTCCGGACGATATCGTTCGTCTCGAACAGACGCTCGAGGAAGAATTTACGGCCGACCGCGAATGAACCGGCGGTTCGGCGTTGTTCCGCGCTCTACGGAACGAAATGCCGCCAACCAGGAACAGGATGCGACACGTGGCGACGAATGACGATTGGCTGGCGTTGACGAACGAAACGGCGCTCGAACCCGGTCTGCCGATCTGCGACCCGCACCACCACCTGTGGGATTTCAAGCACGAGCGGGTGGCACCGCGCTATATGCTCGATGAGATTCTCGAGGACATCAATGGCAGCGGCCACAACGTCGTGTCGACGGTGTTTATCGAGTGCAGCACCATGTACAGGACGGACGGTCCGGAGCCCATGCGCGCGATTGGCGAGACCGAATTCGCGAACGGTATTGCGGCGATGAGCGCGTCCGGCCTCTATGGTCCCACGCGCGTCGCCGCGGGCATCATCGGCACCGCGGACCTGACGCTTGGCACCACGGTGGGGGCGGTGCTGGATGCGCAGATTGCGGCCGGAGGCGGGCGGTTCCGCGGTATTCGCCACGGCGTCAAATGGGACGCCAGTGACATCATCCCCAACGCCCGGAGCAACTCGCCGCCGGGCCTTTTTCTGGACGGAAAATTTCGCGAAGGCTTCGCCCAATTGGCGCGTCGCGATCTGACTTTCGAGGGTTGGTGCTATCATCCGCAGATTCCGGAACTCACCGATCTGGCGCGCGCCTTTCCGGACACGACGATCATCGTCAACCACTTTGCCGGTCCTCTCGGCGTCGGGCCGTATGCGGATAAGGCGGATGCGGTGTTCGCCCAATGGCGCGCAGACTTTGCCGAACTGTCGTCCTGTGCGAACGTGGTTGCCAAGCTTGGCGGTCTCAACATGGATTTCAACGGATATCGCTGGCACCAACGGAAGAAGCCGCCGACCAGCCAAGAGCTGCTTGCGGCCACGCGGCGCTATTTCGATCACGCGCTGGGACATTTCGGCGTGGAGCGGTGCATGTTCGAATCGAACTTTCCGGTCGACAAGCTGAGTTGCAGTTACGCGGTTGTGTGGAATTCATTCAAGCGGCTCACCGCGGAGTATTCCGCCGCCGAAAAAGCCGCCCTCTTTCACGATACCGCAACACGGATCTATCGGCTTGGCGGACAGCAATAACGGTGCTCGCGTGTCGGCGTCATCGATAACATCGCCGAACGGAAAGACGATACGGCAGGGAGACCGGACATGGGGTTGAGGGAGCGCATTGGTGTCGATCTGGGGGGAAAGCTGCCGGTGGAGGAGGGTATCGCATGGGCTGCCCGAAACGGCGTCCAATACATCGATGCGCAAATGGACATCGCGCCGAACGCGATGGAGCGCTTCGACGACGCGGCCTGTGCCGGCATCCGCGATGCCTGCGCGGCGCACGGTATTCATCTCGGATTGCACACCTTGTCGGCGGTCAATATCGCCGAGGTATCGCCTTTCCTGCGCGATGCGGCCGACGCATATCTGCGCGCCTATATTGATTTGTCCCGGCGGGTCGGTGCGGAATGGATCGTCGTTCACGCGGGCTATCATTTTACGTCGGACAAGAATTTGCGGATGGAGGCGGCGCTCGACCGCCTGAAACGTGCGGCGGAGTATGCTGAAAAAGCGGGCGCGCTGCTGTTGCTGGAAAACCTCAACTGGGAGCCGGATCTGGCGGAAGTCCATTATCTGGCCCATGATCTTGACGAATGCCGTTATTTCTTCGACCGCCTCGGCTCGCCAAACCTGCGGTGGTCCTTCACTGTCAATCACGCGCATATCATGCCCGAAGGGATCGACGGATTTGTCGATGCCATGGATATGGGCCGCTGCGACGAAGTGCGAGTGGCCGACAATAACGGTGAATATGAAATCCATATGAAGCCGGGTGACGGTACCGTGGACTTCGGTGCGATGTTCAAGCGGATCGAGGAAAGCGGTTTTACGGGGCATTACACCAATGGATTTGGCTCGCTGGACGATATGCTGGCCGGCCGGGACTATATGGTCGAGCGCGCACGCGAAGCCGGCGTTGCCGTGGATTGACCACGTCTTCGACCATGGCGGCGCGAGATGGCGCCGCTCGGCCGCGATACTTCCCTGAAGTGAACTGAAGACCGGACGACCGTGGGTTGCAGTCAGGGCTTTCGATTAACGCGTTATAAAGTTCTTCTTGTTAACGTT
The DNA here is from genome assembly GCA_029861675.1 of Alphaproteobacteria bacterium. Next base: position 2,461 of record JAOTYV010000031.1, on the reverse strand, counting down.
GTGCGACGCGAGAGAATAATGGTGCGACGCACAAAATCCCGACCGGCATCCTCCTGAACGTGCCGAACTATGGGTGGAAGCGCATGCGGTAGTGCACCTCTTTATGGAGAAGGTGTTGCCGATGCGCTTTGTACTGGGTCTCGTATTGCCGCTGATGTTTCTGGGAACGCCCGTACAGGCGGAGATGCGCGAGTGTCCCGGCTCCGCAACCGTGATCGTCTATGAGGATCATCGGGACTATGTCATGGCCTGCAGCGCGACGGCGAAGACGATCGGGTTTTTCCGGGAACTCGGCTTCCTGACGGAAACGCCGATGATGATCGCGATGAAAGAGTCGGTTCAACTGGAGCGCGGTTTTGCCGGGGAGGCCTATGGCCAATGCGATCCGGCGCTGGGATACATCGAAGTCCTATCCTATGAAAGCCATCAGCGTATGAAGACCCGGGATCAGATTTTCGGCGTTCGGCTCAATGCGGCCTTGCACGAGAGTATCATCGTGCACGAAGTGGCGCATGCGCTTGCCGACATCCATTTTTCCGTAATGGAATCCCCCGGCGCGGTGCATGAATACATCGCCTATGTGGCGCAGATCGCGACTCTGCCGGAAGTCACGCGGCGGAATGTCCTGCGGCGTCACTCGGTGGCGGCCCTGGCCAGCGAAAAAGCCATCAACGTTTTCAATTATGCCAACGGACCGCAGGTCTTCGGGGTGCGCTCCTACAAACATTTCAAGCAGCAACACGATTACAACCACTATCTTCGGCGTCTGTTCTCCGGGGATTCGCAGGCGTACCAGCAAGGCCTCGACATTTGAACGCGGGCGACCGCGCGGTTTGATCGCGCCCCGTTCAAGGAATGAGTCCGGCGACCGGCCGAGAACGTTAAAGTCAGATCGGTGAATCCGGGTCGAAGACCGGCGGGCGCTTCTCCAGATGCGACGCCAGCCCCTCGCGGACCTCGGAGCCCGCAAAGCCCAGCATCTCCAGCGCGGTGGACGCGTCGTAGGACGGTCCCATCATGCGGTACCAATTGTTAAGCGCATATTTGGTCCAGCGGATCGCGCTGGGCGCGCCGGCGGCAAGCCGGGCGGCGACTTCCTCGGCCTTGTCCTGCAACTCAGCATCTTCCACGCAGAGCGAGACCAGACCATACTTCTCCGCCGCTTCGCCATCGACCGGTTCGCACAGCAACAGCAGGTATTTGGCTTTCGCCATGCCGCAGAGCAGCGGCCAGTTGATGACGGCACAATCGCCCGCCGCGACGCCGAGCCGGGTATGGCCGTCGACGATGCGGGCCGATTTGCCGGCAATGGAAATATCGGCGAGCAGTGCCGCGACCAGACCGGCGCCGACGGCGACGCCGTTGATCGCCGAGACGATCGGCTTGTTGCAATTGATGATGTTGTAGACAAGGTCGCGTGCTTCTTTCCAGGCCTGAATGCGCGCCTTCTCGCTGTTCATGTTGTCTTCGATCATTCCGAAGTCGCCGCCGGAGGAGAACGCCTTGCCCTTGCCGGTCAGAATGACGGCATTGATATCGTCATCATCGTCGATGTCGCGCCAGATATAGGTAAATTCGTTGTGGCCGACCGCATCGAGTGAATTGTAGGTTTTAGGATTGTTGAGAGTGATCCGCAGCACCCGGTCGGACGGGCGGTCGAATTCGAGTTTGGTGTATTTTGCGTATCGGTCGGTCATGTTGGTCTCCCGTTGCGTTGAACGTGATCTGGATTTCTGTGGGAAAGGTCGGTGCGATGACGGCTCCGCGCATGATTTAGGATATTAGGAAACTGCATGCGTTGGTGCTGCCAATCGACGGTCGGTATGCCGAAGCGCTCGGCGATATCATTCAATTTCCGAGAAACGATGATGCGCGATTTTGGGAGTCGATCAACGACAACCTCATCGGGGGCGGTTCCGGGTCGCCGGCGGGTGAGTTTCTGACGATTAATCCCGGTCTTGCCGATGGAACATTTGCCGCGATGACGCGTGACAACACGGAGGTGATGATCCGGATCGGGCGCGAGCTCATGCGGGTCGGCGGTGAAAATGCGCGCGTTTCACCGTGGGTCGAAGCGTTCAAAACATGGAATCGCGAGGGCATTTTTTGAGCCGCAACGGCGCGCCGATCGGTAGCGAATCTTAAGTGCAGTCAAGGCCGCCGGCGCCAAGAGCGTAGCCCCGGCGCAGGAAAAAGCTCAACGGATTTCTGCAAATCGCTGTTGTCGCAATTTCTAGAGCAAATCCCGAGCGAACCGAGACGGTTCGCGACGACGTATTTGCGAAAAAACCATGAGAGTGACCATTTCACTTGAGTCAATTTAAACAAGAAATGGTTTAGGGTCTGTGGACATTTAATGGATTCACACAGACTCTGAAATGTGATTCAAGCTTCCTTTTGAGGGGAGTTTGCATGAACACGGATCGATTTGTCATTAGCGACGATACTTGGGCGCGGATTT
>JAOTYV010000030.1 GCA_029861675.1 Alphaproteobacteria bacterium | reverse complement strand
CGTACCCCCGCCGTACCCCCGCCGTATCCCCAAGGATACACGGCCAAAGCCGGGCTTGACGGCTGCGTGGAGGGCCGATATAAGCCGCGTCGTTGCTATCGATTCCACGTGTTCGAATCAAGGATTGACTGACCCATGGCACACTCCAAAAGCGCCCGCAAACGGATCCGGCAAACCGAGCGCCGGACCATCATCAACCGCGCGCGCAAGAGCCGGATTCGGACCTATCTCCGCAAGGTCGAAGAAGCCATCACGTCCGGCGACAAAGCGGCCGCCGCCACCGCATTCAAGGCCGCGATGCCTGAAATGCACCGGGGCGTCAACAAAGGCGTGATGCACCGGAACACCGTCGCCCGCAGCTTGTCGCGACTGTCCGCACGCATCAAGGCATTGCAATAAAACGACTATTCCGCCGCCATGCTGGTCATGGCGGCGAGAGTTCCCGACCGGGACCGCGCCGCATGAGCGCGGTCTTTCTATTTTTGGTCCGCAACGGGCCGTTAACCACGTCGTTGTTCGCGTCCAAGATTGTCAACAAATTTATTTGCCAATTTCGCGAAAAGATCACCCTGAAATCCGTTGAACCGCGTTAGGGGCGTCGGTAAGTTGGCTGTCATTGGTTGCCAGGGAGAACTGTGCCAAGTACAGCCAAGCTGAACCGATTTGTCATACGGCGTTTTGCGCCACGGTAAAATCGCACGATAAGCGATCATTGTGAGCGAGTTCGGACGCGGCATGGCAGCGGTTTAAAATGTGGTATAGCGCCGATAGCTGCTCGGCGCGGGAAGGTGTGTTGCGTCGTCCGGCCGTGTGGCCGTGGCGGAGTTTGCCCGCCATGCCCCTTTGAGTGGCTCGGCATTGGTTTTCCCGATTGAGAGACGGCGGGAGACGGATGGGTTCTGCATCCGATTCCGGCACTAGGTTCGCGGATCGCACCATCATGCGTGTCCGTGGGGGGTGATGGTTTGCAGGGGAAGCCGGGCGACCGGTCTGTGACCGCAGTTATCGAGGGGGTATACGAGGCGATGAATGAATCGCTGTCGGTGCATTGGGCACGGATTCGGGGACGGTTACGCGCCGAGTATGGCGAAGCGGCGTTTCGCAGCTGGTTACGGCCGCTTACATTCTGCGACTATTCAGACGGTGTGGTGAGTCTTTCGGTTCCGACGCGCTTCATGCGCGACTGGATCGATTCGGAATATTCCGAGCGCCTGCTAAAGCTCTGGAATGCCGAGAACCCGGACGTTGCCCAAGTCAAAATCATCCTCGAGCAATCGCGCGACGCGGCCAGCGGCAATCGCCGCGCAACGTCGTCAAGCGCCGACGGCGCGGCCGGCGGCAACGCGAACGCGGCGGAAAATGTCGGCGCCCCGCTCGACGCGCGCCTGACCTTCGAAAATTTCATCGTCGGGAAACCCAACGAACTGGCGTTTGCCGCCGCCCGGCGGGTCGCCGAAGCGCATGCGGTGCCCTTCAACCCGTTATTTCTGTATGGCGGGGTCGGGCTTGGTAAAACCCATCTCATGCATGCCATCGCCTGGCATATCCGCGAGACGCGGCCCGATCGGCGGGTCATCTACCTGTCGGCCGAAAAGTTCATGTACCAGTTCATTCGCGCGCTGCGCTACAAGGACACGGTCGCGTTCAAGGAGCAGTTCCGGTCGGTCGACGTGCTGATGATCGACGACATCCAGTTCATCGCCGGCAAGGAAAGCACGCAGGACGAGTTTTTCCACACCTTCAACGCGCTGGTCGATCAAAATCACCAGATCGTCGTGTCCGCCGACAAATCGCCGAACGACCTGGACGGCATCGAAGAACGCATGAAATCCCGGCTCGGCTGGGGACTGGTCGCGGACATCCACCCCACCACCTACGAATTGCGATTGGGGATCCTGCAGGCCAAGGCGGAACAGCTCGATGTGGAAGTGCCGCAAAAAGTCATCGAATTCCTGGCCCATAAAATTGTCTCGAACGGCCGTGAACTCGAAGGCGCGCTGAACAAGCTGAAACATCATTCCTTGTTCGTCCATCAGCCGATCACGGTGGAGTTCGCGCAACAAGCGCTGCACGACGTTCTCCGGCCCAACGAACGGCGCGTCACCATCGAGGAAATCCAGAAACAGGTCGCCGCGCATTTCAAGATTCGTTTCTCGGAAATGCATTCGTCCCGGCGTGCCCGCGCGGTCGCCCGTCCCCGTCAGGTGGCGATGTATTTGGCCAAACAATTAACCACGCGCTCGCTGCCGGAAATCGGCCGACAGTTCGGCGGCCGCGATCACACCACCGTCATGCACGCCGTGCGTAAAATCGAAGAACTGCGCGCGGCCGACCTGAGTTTTGCAGAGGATGTGGAGCTGTTGCGCCGCATGCTCGAAGGCTGATCGGGCGGTACCCGGCGCACATTCCCGAGCCGCCGTAAGCGCGCGACAATTCGCGCCTTTAAATCAGTAGGTTGAGCCCCGCGTCCGCGGGCTGTATTTGGACCAAAAATGGTGCGATCCGGACAAGCGTGTGGTATATTAATCGTCCGCTAACGCATCGCTTTTCATGACATGTCAACGATGTCTAACGGACCGATTCATTCCGGTACCCGGGCGGTGGGATTCACCGTCGCCATACCTTCAACGAGACGCCACACAATATGAAACTCACCATTGAACGCGCTGCGCTCCTCCGATCGCTTAACCATGTTCAGAGCGTGGTCGAGCGGCGCAATACCATCCCGATCCTGTCCAATGTCCATCTGGAAGCAGCCGGCGGAAAGCTGGCGCTGACCGCGACGGACATGGATTTGGCGATCATCGAATCCGTCGACTGCGCCATCGAAACCGAAGGCGCGACTACGGCGCCGGCGCACACGTTGTACGACATCGTTCGCAAGCTGCCGGACGGCGCGCAGATCGAGGTCGATGCGACCGGTGAGGGCAATCAATTGCGTCTTCGCGCGGGCCGTTCCCGCTTTACGCTGCAAACGCTGCCGACCGGCGAGTTTCCGCAGATGGCGAGCGGAGACATGCCGCACGAATTCACTCTGCCCGCGTCGGAGTTGCGCCGGTTGATCGACCGCACGCGTTTCGCGATTTCGACCGAAGAAACGCGCTACTACCTCAACGGCATTTATTTTCACATGGCCGATGACGGCGACGGCGAAGTGCTGCGGGCCGTGGCGACCGACGGTCATCGCCTGGCGCGGGTCGAGATGCCGCTGCCCGATGGCGCGGCCGGCATGCCGGGCGTCATCGTGCCGCGCAAGACGGTCAGCGAACTGCACAAGATGATCGAAGAAAGCGACGAAGATGTGAACGTCGCACTTTCGGACGCGAAAATCCGCTTCGGCTTCGACGACGTTACGGTTACATCGAAATTGATCGACGGCACGTTTCCGGATTACGACCGGGTCATTCCCGTCGGTAACGACAAATCTCTCGCTGTCGATTGCCGGAACTTCGCCGCGGCGGTTGACCGGGTCGCAACGATCTCGACGGAAAAATCCCGCGCGGTGAAATTGAATGTCGCCGCCGATAACGTGACCCTGACTGCCTCCAGCCCCGAAAGCGGCACGGCGGTCGAAGAAATCGAGGTGGACTATAAGCAGGAGGCGATCGAGATCGGCTTCAACGCCCGCTATCTGCTCGATATCGCGAACCAGATCGAGGGGGAAAACGCCAATTTCGAACTGGCCGATGCGGCGTCACCGACCCTGATCCGCGACACCAACGACCCGACCGCCCTTTACGTGCTCATGCCGATGCGGGTCTAACCTCGGACGGGAGAACGCGCGATTCTGGCTGCTGCCGAACGACCGAGTCCAACCATGTCGGCGACCCTTTGGGTATCGCGGTTGAGGCTTACCAATTTCCGATGTTACGCCCAGGCGCGGATTGATCCCGTGCCGGGGCCTGTCGTGTTGACCGGGCCGAACGGTGCCGGCAAGACCAACCTGCTGGAAGCCCTATCCCTGCTCGCGCCCGGCCGCGGGCTGCGGCGGGCGCGCCTTGAAGACCTTGCGCGTCGCGGCGTTCCCGAGACACCGGCCGAACCGCAAGGCTGGGCGGTGGCGGCGACAATCGAGACGCCGGATGGCGCCGTCGACATCGGCACCGGACACAACCCGCAGGAGAGCCGCCGCCGCGCCGTGCGCGTCAACGATGCCGCGGCACGCAGCCAAACCGCGCTCGGCGATCATGTGAGTGCCGTCTGGCTCACGCCGCAAATGGACCGTTTGTTCATCGAAGGCGCCGCGGGACGGCGGCGCTTTCTCGACCGGCTGGTCTTTGGCATCGATCCAAAACACGCGGGCCGGATTTCCGCTTATGACCATGCGCTTCGGGAACGCGCCCGACTGCTGCAGGACGGTGTCGCCGACCGTGCCTGGCTGGATACGCTGGAACGGACATTGGCCGAGCGGGGGGTTGCCATCGCCGCCGCACGGCGTGAAATGACGGCCCGGCTGGCCGGCCTCTGCGAAGCGCCGCTGGGACCGTTTCCCGGCGCGCGCCTGGTGTTGACGGGAACCGTGGAAAGCTGGCTCGACGATGGTCCCGCGCTCGCCGCGGAGGACAAATTACAGCACGGTCTGCAAGAGAGCCGCGGCCGGGACGCGATTACCGGCGGCGCGGCCATCGGGCCGCACCGCAGCGATTTCACCATGCACCATCTCGGCAACGGCATGCCCGCCGATCAATGCTCGACCGGCGAGCAAAAAGCGTTGCTGATCGCGATCGTGCTCGCCAATGCGCGCCTGGAGACCGCCGAGCGGGATCGCGCGCCCCTGTTGCTGCTTGACGAGGTCGCCGCACACCTGGACGTCGAGCGCCGCGAGGCGCTGTTCGCGGAGCTCCTGAACCTGGGCGCGCAAGCCTGGCTCACCGGGACGGACAGCGCGATCTTCCAATCACTCGCCGGTACGGCGCAGTTTCTGGCCGTTTCCGATGGCGTCATTCGCGATGCAGAACACGACTCCGGCGCAACGCCGCCGCATGCCCGCTAACCCATGCCCCAACAGACCGAGTAAAAGCCGATGAGCGATACCGCCGCAAACCTGCCCGAGGAATACGGCGCCGATTCCATCAAGGTGCTGCGCGGCCTCGACGCCGTTCGCAAGCGTCCCGGCATGTATATCGGCGACACCGACGACGGATCGGGCCTGCATCACATGGTGTTCGAAGTGGTCGACAACGCGATCGACGAAGCGATGGGCGGCTACTGCGACCTCATCGAAGTCACGCTGAACGGCGACGGCTCCGTGACGGTGACCGACAATGGCCGCGGCATCCCGGTTGACGTGATCGAGGAAGAGGGCGTCTCCGCGGCCGAGGTCATCATGACCCAGCTGCATGCCGGCGGTAAATTCGACCAGAATTCCTACAAGGTCTCGGGCGGTCTGCACGGCGTCGGCGTATCCGTCGTCAATGCCTTGTCCTCGGTGCTTGAACTGACGATTTCGCGCGAAGGCAAGACCCATTTCATGCGGTTTCAGCACGGTGTGGCGGACGAACCGCTCGCGGCCACGGGCGACAGCGACGGCAAGACCGGCACCGTTGTCACCTTCACGCCATCGGACCTGACCTTCACCGGCACCGAGTTCGATTTCGCCACCCTGGAACACAGGCTGCGCGAGCTGGCGTTTTTGAATTCCGGAATTCACATCGTGCTGACCGACGCGCGGCTGCCCGAACCGAAGGTCGCCGACCTGCACTACGAAGGCGGCATCGAGGCCTTCGTCAAATATCTCGACCGGTCGAAATCCGCGCTGATCGATCCGCCCATCAACATACACGGCGATAAGGACGGCATCGTGGTGGATGTGTCGATGCAGTGGAACGACAGCTATCACGAATCGGTGCTGTGCTTCACCAACAACATTCCGCAGCGCGACGGCGGGACACATCTCGCCGCCTTCCGCGCCGCCCTGACGCGCCAGGTCAACAGTTATGCGACCAGCTCCGGCATTGCCCGGCGCGAAAAGGTATCGGTGACCGGCGACGATGCGCGCGAAGGGCTGACCTGTATCTTGTCGGTCAAGGTGCCGGATCCGAAGTTTTCAAGCCAGACCAAGGATAAGCTGGTCTCCTCCGAGGTCCGGCCGTCGGTCGAATCGATCGTCAACGAGAAGCTCAGCCAATGGTTCGAGGAAAACCCGAGCGAGGCGAAACGGATCGTCCAAAAGGTCTACGAGGCGGCGGCGGCACGCGAAGCGGCGCGCAAGGCGCGCGAATTGACCCGCCGCAAAGGGGCGCTCGACGTCGCGAACCTGCCGGGCAAACTGGCCGATTGCCAGTCGCGCGATCCCAGCGAATGCGAATTGTTCATTGTCGAGGGCGATTCGGCCGGCGGCTCCGCCAAACAGGCGCGCGAACGGCGGTTCCAGGCAATCCTGCCGCTGCGCGGCAAGATCCTCAACGTCGAACGTGCGCGTTTCGACAAGATGATCGGATCCGCCGAAATCGGCACACTGATCGCGGCGCTCGGCGCCGGCATCGGCAAGGAGGAATTCAACGCAGACAAGGTGCGCTATCACAAGATCATCATCATGACCGACGCCGACGTCGACGGCAGTCATATTCGCACGCTGCTGCTGACGCTGTTTTACCGGCAAATGCCCGAACTGATCGAACGCGGCTATCTGTATATTGCGCAGCCGCCGCTCTACCGGGTGAAACGGGGCAGCTCCGAAGTCTATTTGAAAGACGATCAGGCGCTTGAGAGCCATCTCCTGCGCGAAAGCCTCGACGACCTGACGCTGCGAATCGCCGAGGGCACACAAGTCGCCGGCGAAGATTTGTGGCAGGTCGTGGACGCGGCACGCAACGCGAAAAATCTTCTCGAATCGATGGCGCGGAAGGTCGGCAGCCACGCAGTGGTGGAACAAATCGCGATTGCCGGCGCGCTCAACACCGATATCCTCTCCGATGGAGAGAAAGCACGCGCCGCCGCGGAATATGTCGCCAAACGACTCGACAATCTTGCGGACCCGCTGGAACGGGGCTGGCAGGGCGAGGCCGACGAAGAAGGCGGGATGGCGTTTTCACGAACCCTGCGCGGCGTTACCCAACGCTTCGAAATCGATGGCGACCTGATTCGCAGCGCCGATGCGCGCCGGCTCGACGCCATGGCGCCCGATTTTCAGGAATATTACGGCCAGCTCCCGGCATTGATCGCCAAGGACGAAGAGTTCCGCGTCGCCGGACCGGTCGGCCTGATCGAACAGATTCTCGAGATCGGCCGCAAAGGATTGAGCGTCCAGCGCTACAAGGGCCTCGGCGAGATGAACCCGGACCAGCTTTGGGAAACCACGATGGACGTGGATGCGCGCGTACTGCACCAGGTGAAAATCAATCATGCCGATGACGCGGAAGAGGTGTTTTCGACGTTGATGGGCGACCTCGTTGAACCGCGGCGCGACTTTATCCAGTCCAATGCGCTGTCGGTCGAAAATCTGGACGTTTGACCTCCGAAAATCCAGCCTGAAATGACGATACCGGACGAAATTCGTAGGATAGGTCGGTTATGGGGCGAAGCAATCTGGGGCGTTTACGCGCCGTCCCGCGGGGCGCATTGCGTGGGAAGACATTGTGTTATGATGCATCCTGCGATATTGGTATGCGCGAATTTGGCGTTATTCTCTGGGGAAAGGGCGCGTTTTGGCGTTTGATAGAAAAAGCAGCTACAGCTACGAAGAGCTCATCAAGTGCGGCCACGGCTTATTGTTCGGTCCCGGCAATGCGCAGCTCCCTCTTCCCCCGATGCTCATGCTCGATCGGATTACCCACATTTCCGAGACCGGCGGCGAACACGGTCATGGGCAGATTGTGGCGGAATTCGACATCAAGCCCGATCTCTGGTTCTTCAAGTGCCACTTCGAAGGCGATCCGGTGATGCCCGGCGCGCTGGGATTGGATGCGATGTGGCAGCTGGTCGGGTTCTTCCTCGGCTGGCTGAACGGCATCGGCCGCGGTCGGGCGCTCGGCGTGGGTGAGGTGAAATTCAGCGGCCAGGTCTTGGAAACCGCAAAAAAAATCACCTATCAAATCAACGTGAAGCGCGTCATCATGCGAAAATTGGTGCTCGGAATCGCCGATGGCATCCTGAAATCCGACGACGAGATCATATATAACGTCAAGGACATGAGAGTCGGTCTGTTCACGTCCCAAGAAGGCGCCTAAGCAAGGCAAACAGTCTACGGAGTCACCATGCGTCGTGTTGCAGTCACCGGGCTGGGCATTGTTTCCAGCATCGGCAACAACAAAACCGACGTTCTGGACGCGTTGCGTGAGGGACGGTCGGGTATTGAGTATTGCGAGGAATATGCCGAACGCGGCTTGCGCAGCCATGTCCACGGCGCGGTCAAGATCGACATCGAATCGCATATCGACCGGAAAGTTCGCCGCTTCATGGGCGACGGCGCGGCCTATAACTACATCGCCATGCAGCAGGCGATTGACGATGCCGGGCTGAACGCGCAGGAGGTCTCGAACGAGCGGACCGGCTTGATCATGGGTTCGGGCGGCCCGTCCACCAGCAACATGCTGTGGTCATGGGACACGGCGCGCGAAAAAGGCGCGAAGCGAATCGGCCCGTACATGGTGCCCCGCACCATGTCGAGCACCAATTCCGCGGCCCTTGCCACGCCGTTCGGCATCAAGGGCGTAAACTATTCGATCAGCTCCGCCTGTTCGACGAGCGCCCATTGCATCGGCAACGCCGCCGAACTCATTCAATGGGGCAAACAGGACGTCATGTTCGCCGGCGGCGGCGAGGAACTGCATTGGACCATGACCGTGCTGTTCGATGCCATGCCGGCGCTCTCCTCCGGATACAATGAAACGCCGGAACGGGCCAGCCGGCCCTATGATGCAAACCGCGACGGATTCGTCATCGCCGGCGGCGGCGGTGTCGTGGTGCTTGAGGAATTGGAGCATGCCAAGGCCCGAGGCGCGAAGATCTATGCCGAAGTTATCGGCTACGGCGCGACCTCGGACGGCATCGATATGGTGCAACCATCCGGCGACGGCGCGGTGCGATGCATGAAACAGGCGCTCGACGGCCGCAACCTGCCGGTCGCCTATATCAACGTGCACGGCACGTCGACGCCGGTCGGCGACATCAAGGAATTGGAGTCGATTCGCGCGGTGTTCGGCGATCATATCCCGGCAATCAGCTCCACCAAATCCTTGACCGGCCATTCCCTCGGCGCGACCGGCGTGCATGAAACGATCTACTCGCTATTGATGATGGAAAATAACTTCATCGCCGCAAGCGCCAACATCGACGACCTGGATCCCGGCGCCGAAGGGTTCCCGATCGTTCGCGAAAGACAAGACAACGTGTCGCTCGATTGCGTGGTTTCGAACAGCTTCGGTTTCGGCGGCACCAATGCGACCCTGGTATTCCAGCGCTGCGAGCCATAAGCCGCGATGCGCCGCATAAATGAAGAAGGACAGGATGCACCCATCGATGGCCAGCTTTGCCGAACGGATAGGGCGGGGATGAGCCTCAAACCATTGATGGAAGGGCGCCGTGGTCTTGTTATGGGGGTCGCCAACGACCATTCGATTGCCTGGGGAATGGCGCAGTTTCTGCACAACCACGGCGCGGAGCTGTCTTTCACCTATCAGGGCGACGCCTTCGGCCGGCGCGCCATACCGCTCGCCGAATCGCTCGGTGCCGATTTGATCCTGCCCTGTGACGTGACCGAACAAGACAGCGTGGACCGCGTGTTTGACGCGATCGACAAAAGCTGGGGCAGGCTGGATTTCGTCATTCACGCCGTGGCGTTTTCCGACAAGGATGAGCTCAAGGGCCGCTACCTGGACACCACTCGGGACAACTTTCTGCAAACACTGGAAATCTCCTGTTATTCCTTCACCGCGGTGGCGCAGCGGGCCGCACCGTTGATGACCGAAGGAGGCAGCCTCGTCACTCTGACATATTCGGGTTCCGAACGGGTCATGCCCAATTACAACGTCATGGGCGTGGCCAAGGCGGCGCTGGAAGCGAGCGTTCGCTATCTGGCGGTCGATCTCGGTCAGCAGGGTATCCGCGTAAATGCCCTGTCCGCCGGCCCGATGCGCACATTGGCGGGCTCCGCCGTCGGCAGCGCGCGCATGGTCTATAAATGGCAGGGGGAGAATTCTCCGCTGCGCCGGAATGTCAGCCTCGAGGATATCGGCGGCGCGGGGCTATACCTCCTGTCCGACCTGTCGGCCGGCGTCACCGGCGAAGTGTTATACGTCGACAGCGGCTACAACGTCATCGGCATGCTGAACTTGTCCGAAAAGGACTAAAGCAAATCCCGAGTAAACCGAAACGGTTCGCGACGACGTATTTGCGTAAGTACAAAGAGATAGACCATTTCACTTGAGTTTATCTAAACAAGAAATGGTGTAGGCGGCGCCGGTGTTGCCGGGCGGTCCGCGCCCGTGAGCGCTTCCCCGAACGATCAATGAAAAAGGGCACCGGGGATCGCCGGTGCCCTTTCTTGACTGACCGAACCGCGATCCCTATTGGGCGGCGCGGCGCGGACGCCGCGGACGGCGCGCGCCGTCTCCATCGCCGTCCCGATCGCCGCGGTCGCCCCGCGGTTCGATCGCGATTTCCTCGCCGGTCTCCTGGTCGACCGCCCGCATGGACAGCTTGACCTTACCCCGGTCATCCACGCCGAGCACTTTCACCTTGACCATGTCGTCGACCTTGACGACATCCTCGACCGAGGGGACGCGCTCGTTCTTGAGCTCCGAGATATGGACCAGCCCGTCACGGCTGCCGAGGAAGTTCACGAAGGCCCCGAAATCGACGGTCTTGACGACCTTGCCGGTGTAAACGGTGCCAACTTCCGGTTCGGCGACAATGTCGTTGATCATCGCAATTGCGCGATCGCCGGCGATGGTATCGATTGCGGCGACCTTGATCGTGCCATCGTCTTCGATGTCGATCTTGGCGCCCGTGTCTTCGCAGATCTGGCGAATCACCTTACCGCCCGTGCCGATGACTTCCCGGATCTTATCGCGCGGTATTTTCAACGTCGTGATTCGCGGCGCGTGCTCGGAGACATCCTCGCGCGCACCGGTGATCGCCCGCTCCATCTCTTCGAGAATGTGCAGCCGCCCATCGCGCGCCTGTTGCAAGGCGACACGCATGATCTCTTCGGTGATGGACGTGATCTTGATGTCCATCTGCAACGCGGTGACGCCGTCCGTGGTGCCGGCGACCTTGAAGTCCATGTCACCGAGATGGTCCTCGTCGCCGAGGATGTCGGACAGCACCGCGAAGTCATCGCCTTCCTTGATCAGGCCCATGGCGATACCGGCGCAAGGCCGCTTGAGCGGCACGCCCGCATCCATCATCGACATGGAAGCGCCGCACACCGTCGCCATCGACGACGAGCCGTTCGATTCGGTGATCTCCGAGACGATCCGGATGGTATACGGAAAATCCTCCTTCGTGGGGATCAGGGGCCGCACCGCGCGCCAGCCGAGCTTGCCATGACCGATTTCACGGCGTCCCGGCGACCGCAGGAACGATGCCTCACCGACGGAATAGGGCGGGAAGTTGTAGTGCAGCATGAAGTTTTCCCGGTATTCGCCTTCCAGCGCATCGATGATCTGCTCATCCTGCCCGGTGCCGAGCGTGGTCACGACCAGGGCCTGGGTTTCGCCGCGGGTAAACAGCGCCGAGCCATGGCTGCGGTTGAGCACGCCGACCTCGCATTCGATCGGCCGTACGGTCTTGGTATCGCGGCCGTCGATGCGCTGACCGGTCTTGAGGATGTTGCCCCGGACGATGTCCTTCTCCAGCCCCTTGAGGAGGCCGGCCGCCAGTTCGACGTCGGCTTCTTCTTCCTTGAGCGTGGTCAGCGCCGCGGTCTTGGCCTCGGAGAGCGCCTCCACCCGCTCCTGCTTGACGGTTTTGGAATACGCGTCACGGAGGGATTTTTCGGCAAGCGCCGTAACCTGCTTCTTCAGGTCGTCCTCGCCTTCCGGCTCCGTCGGCAGGGCCCAAGGTTCCTTGGCGCACGCTTCGGCCAGGTCGATGATCATATCGATGACCGGCTGGAACTCGCGATGTCCGAAGGTGACCGCGCCCAGCATGGTGTCTTCGTCCAGTTCATCCGCCTGGGATTCGACCATCAGCACGCCCTCGCGCGTTCCGGCGAGAATGAGGTCGAGTGTGGTCGACTCCATATCGTCCATCGACGGATTCAGCACGAATTCACCATCGATATACCCGATGCGCGACGCGCCGATCGGGCCCAGGAACGGGATGCCGGAAATCGTCAGCGCGGCGGACGCACCGACCAGCGCGACCACATCGGGATCGTTCTCGAAATCATGGGTCAGAACCGTGCAGATGACCTGCGTTTCATTGCGGAACCCCTTGGGAAACAAGGGCCGGATCGGCCGGTCGATCAGCCGGGACGTCAGCGTTTCCTTTTCGCTCGGCCGTCCTTCGCGCTTGAAAAAGCCGCCTGGAATTTTTCCGGCAGCGAATGTCTTTTCCTGATAATTAACCGTCAGCGGGAAGAAATCGATTCCTGCCTTCGGTGTTTTTTGGGCAACCGCCGTGCACAAAACCTGTGTGCCGCCGTATGTCGCCAGAACCGCGCCGTCTGCCTGGCGCGCAATTTTTCCCGTTTCCAGGATGAGGGGCCGTCCGCCCCAGGAAATTTCTTTCCTCGTTATATTGAACATCTATCTTTCCTTCACATTCCTCTAACCTCGGACCGGTACAACACGTCATCCGATCCGGGTACGACACCGCGTGCCGGCACCATTGCCGCACGCCGGTGATGCCGGCCTCGGGACCCTTCCCAAGATACCGGCCGTTCAATCGATGCGCCCACCGCGGCGGTCCACGTCTTACGGACCGGTACCGGGATTGGGCGAACGATTTTCAACGACGCAGTCCGAGCGCTTTAATCAGCGATTCGTATTGCGGTTGGTCCTTCTTCTTCACGTAGTCCAGGAGCCGCCGGCGTTGTCCGACCATGACCAGCAGACCGCGCCGGGAGTGAAAATCCTTTTTGTGCGTCTGCATGTGTTCGGTCAGGTTCTTGATACGCTCCGTCAACACGGCAACCTGCACCGGCGCCGAGCCGGTATCGTTCGCACCAATGGCGAACTCTTTGATAAGTTCTTGTTTCCGTTCACCTGTAATCGACATCGATTACTCCTTGTTCATTAAAGGTTCAGCACCCGGAGGGGATGGACCTCACCGGCCGAATACCGTGTCAACGCGACCGGCTTTCCCTTGCCTGTCGCAAGCACCGTGTCACCATCGTTGAGCCCGGAAATCCGGTCGAGATCCATTTTCCGAAGCAGGGAAACCGCCTGTCCATTTCGCAGACGGCTTGCCTCCATGTCAGTCAAGGCCAGGGCCGGGATGTCGTCCAGCGCGGTCTCGACCGGCAGCAAGTGCTCCAAAACGGCCGCACTCTGCCCAAAAGAGCGCAGCACGTCCAGTGAAATCGCCTTGTCCTCGGTAAACGGGCCAACCCGTATCCGCCGAAGCGCGGCAATGTGTCCGACAGTACCCACCGCGCGCGCGATATCCCGCGCCAGCGACCGCATATAGGCGCCCGGTCCGCTCACCACCTCGAAGATCGCGTGGTCCGGATCCGGCATGTCCACCAGCTCGATGCGGTCAATCCGCACCTTCCGCGCGGCGAGGTGAACCTCCTCGCCGTCCCGCGCCCGGTCATAAGCCCGTTCGCCATCGACCTTGATCGCCGAATACGCCGGCGGAACCTGATCGATTTCCCCGGTGAACCGCGGCAGAACATCCGTAACGGCGGCCCGGTCGGGCCGCCCGGGAGCGGTCTCGATGACCTGGCCTTCCTCATCATCCGTATCGGTCGCCTCGCCCCAGCGGATGGTGAACCGGTATACTTTCGTGCTGTCGACGACGAAGCGCATGGTCTTGGTCGCCTCGCCAAGCGCGACCGGCAGGATTCCGGTGGCCAGCGGATCGAGCGTCCCACCGTGTCCCGCCTTGGCCGCTTCGGCAAGCCGCTTCACAACACTGACCGCGCCGGTCGAGGTTATGCCGGACGGTTTGTCGATTACGAACCAGCCATTTACCGGGTTCCCGCGCCGCTTACGTCTCGCCATTCCCGTCTCCATCGTCGGAATCGGTTGTCAGGTCACGGGCGACCGCGGGCGACCGCAGCAATCCGTCGACCCGGGCGGCCTCATCAAAAACCGAATCGTATTGGAAGGAAAGGCGGGGCGAAAATTTGAGCTGGATTTGCCGGGTGACCTGGCCACGCAGATACGCCGCGGCGCGACCCAGCGCATCCATGACCTCGGCGACCTCATCCCCGCCCAGCGGCATGACGAAGACCGTGGCGTTGCGCAGGTCCGGGCTGACCCGGACTTCCGATACGGTGATGACGCGGCCGCGCAAAGCCGGATCGCGCAAATCGTCCCGCGCCAGGACGCCTGCGAGGCAATGGCGAATTTCCTCGCCCACACGCAGCTGACGCAATGTGGGCGCCCGGCCTTTTGCGGCAGGCTTCATCCCGCGTTCTTCCGATCCGGTTTTCGCGACCCCATGGACCCGGGGCACGCCTTATGTATACCGGTCACAGGCTGCGCGCTATCTCTTCCACTTCGAAGCATTCGATGACATCGCCTTCCTTGATGTCGTCGTAATTCTCGAACGCCATTCCGCACTCATAGCCCGATTGAACGTCGCGGACATCGTCCTTGAACCGCTTCAGGGTTTTCAGCGAGCCTTCGTGAATGACCACATCGTCGCGCAGGAGCCTTACCTTCGCTCCCCGCTTGACCTCGCCCTCGGTCACCATACAGCCGGCGACCTTGCCGGCCTTGCTCATGCTGAAGACCTGTCTGATTTCCGCGTAGCCAATCTGGGATTCGCGCATTTCCGGCGCCAGAAGACCACTCAGCAGATTCTTCATATCGTCGATCACGTCATAAATGATCGAGTAGTAACGGATATCCACATTGTCGCGGCGGGCCATTTCACGCGCCTGCGGGTTGGCCCGCACGTTGAAGCCGATGATGATGCCGTTGGACGCCTTGGCCAGCACGACGTCGGATTCGGTGATGCCGCCCACGGCGTCGTGCAGAATTCGGGCATTCGCCTCTTCGTTGCCGAGCTTCGCCAGGGAGCCGACAATCGCCTCGACCGATCCCTGCACGTCGGCCTTCACAACGATTCCGAGTTGCGCCGCCTCGCCCGCCTTGATCTGGTCGAACATCTGTTCCAGCGTACCGCGGCCCTCGGCCGCCAGGGACACCCGTTGATTCAACCGGCGCCGGTATTCGGAGATTTCACGCGCGCGCGCTTCGTCTTCGACGACATTGAAATCGTCGCCCGCGGACGGCGTGCCCTGCAGGCCGAGCACCTCGACCGGCTGGGACGGTCCGGCTTCCTGAATCGTCTTGCCATGATCGTCGACCAGGGCGCGAACGCGCCCCCATTCCGATCCTGCGACAAAGATATCGCCGCGGCGCAGCGTTCCCTGCTGCACCAGGACGGTCGCGACCGAACCCCGGCCCTGCTCCATCTTCGCTTCGACCACCGCGCCCTGCGCCGGCTGGGTGGGACTCGCCTTGAGTTCCAGGATTTCCGCCTGCAACAGGATCGCTTCCATGAGCTTGTCGAGATTGGTCTTGGCGATCGCCGAAACTTCGACATCCAGCACATCGCCGCCGAGACCTTCCACGACGAGTTCGTGATTCAACAGCTCGTTGCGCACGCGTGTTGGGTCTGCGCCTTCGCGGTCCATCTTGTTGATCGCGATGATGATCGGAACGCCGGCGGCTTTCGCGTGATTGATCGCTTCCGAGGTTTGCGGCTGTACGCCGTCATCGGCGGCCACGACAAGCACCACGACATCGGTCACCTTGGCGCCGCGCGATCGCATGGCGGTAAACGCCTCATGTCCCGGCGTATCCAGGAATGTGACGTGCTGGCCATCCTGCAGCTCAACCTGATAGGCGCCGATATGCTGGGTAATGCCGCCCGCCTCGCCGGCGGCGACATCAGTCTGGCGCAGCGCATCGAGCAAGGACGTCTTGCCGTGATCCACATGTCCCATAATGGTGACGACCGGTGATCGCGGCTCCAGCGTCGACTCATCGATTGGCTCGCCGCCAATCCCGATTTCAACATCAGCCTCCGACACGCGCTTGCTCCTATGACCGAATTCGGTGGCGATTAGCTCCGCCGTATCACCGTCGATAGATTGGTTAGAGGTCGCCATTATGTCGTTTTTCATCAATGCCTTGATAACATCCGCGACCCGCGTCGCCATGCGGTTGGCCAGATCGGCGACAGTGATGCTATCCGGAATGACAATTTCGCGGACAATGGCGTGCGGTTCGTTGCGGCGCTGTTCCGCCAATTGGCGCTGGCGTTCGCGCTCACGCGCGCGGCGCATCGAGGCGAGGCTGCGAGCCCGCTCGCTGCCGCCGTCTTCCGCCTCGGTAAGCGCCTGGCTGATCGTCAGCTTCCCGGTATCACGGCGGCGTGGCGCATCGCGGTTGCGCGCCGGACGCTTGACTTCGGTCTTCGCCTTGCGGCTCGGACGCCGGGCGGTGGATTCCTCCTGCTCTTCGACTGCAGGCGCCGCATCGGCCGCCGGGCGGGCCCGTCGGGTCGCCTCTTCCTCCGCCTTGGCGCGGGTGCCGTCATCCGCCTTGCGGCGCGATTCCTCGTCGGCCCGCCGTAGTTCTTCGGCTTCCGCGCGCTTTCTCGCCGCCTCGGCCTCGGCGAGTTGCTGGCGCTCGGATTCGAGCTGGTTGATCCGCTGACGCTCGTCATCCGCCGATGCGGATTGAAGCGCTTCGACCCGTGCCTTGCGTTCCTGTTCGGTCAGGTTGCCGCCATCGTCGATCGAGGCCGGCATGTCCAATGTGGGCGCCTTGGCTGTGGGCACGACATGCATCTTGCCGCCGGCGTCACGCTCGAAGGTGCGCTTCTTACGCTTTTCCACCATGACCGACTTGGTCCGGCCATGGCTGAAACTTTGACGCACCTGACCGGTTTCAACGGTCTTATTCAGTTCGAGCCGACCCGGTCGGCTCAGCGTCAGTTTGTTGTCTTGCTCGTTCTTTTGCGTCATTACGCCCTCATTCGGCAATTTTCAGCCGGAAATTCGCAAGCCGCGCCGATTCGACCTGCACTTTTTTCGCCAACCGGCCCGCGGCCATCGCCGCATGGACCGCCTGTTCGCGCCCGAACGCCCGTCCCAGCTCGAACCTGTCGAGCGTATCGACAACGGGCAAACCTTCGCCGATCCAGCGAATCTTTTCCCGTCCGTCCTTCGCGCCATCCGCGGCAGCCAACAGCAGTCCGGCCTCGCCGCCCATAACGAAGCTGCGTACCTTGTCGTACCCCGCGATCGCGCCGCCGCCGCGCCGCGACAGGCCAATCAAGTCGATACAGCGCCGCAGCAACAACGCTTCGATGCGATCGGACAGATCCGGCGCCATCTCCACACGGGTCTTGGCCGCACGCCCAAAGAGCTTCTTGCTACACGCAAAATCGACCTGTTCGCGCGCGGCCGTCACCCAAATACCACGTCCCGGCAAGTCGCCCACCACATCCGGGACGATCTGCGCGTCCGGCCCGACGACAAACCGGATGAGCCCATCGACCTCGGCGACCGCGCCCGAGGCGATACAGCGCCTCTGCGTGGAAGCCGCGGGCGGCTCGGCATCAAGCTCAATTTCGGTTCCGGCGTGCAACATTCAACCCTTCCGGCAATCAACTTTCCTGCACCGCGGCCGCTTCGGCGTCTTGGTCTTCAGCTTCGGCCGCTGCCGCCGCCGCTTTCGCCGCTGCCTCCGCGAGTTCTTCCTCGGTAAACCATCCGGCGGCCACGCGCGCCTTCATGATCAGGTCGTTCGCATCTTCCGCCGCCATGCCGACATCCCGAAGAATGCCTTCCTGCGGATCAATAAGTTCATCGGCCGCCAAATCGGCGAAGTCTTCCAGGCTCTTGACGCCGCTTTCGGCCAAAGTCACCAGCATTTCGGGCGACACCGGCTCAAACGCGATCAGGTCGTCCTGGGCGCCGAACTCACGTCCCTTCTCAATGAGCCGTTCGTTTTCGGCTTCCAGGAAAGTCCGCGCCCGGCGCTGAAGCTCCTCGGCGATTTCTTGTTCGAAACCCTCGATGGTCGCCAGTTCTTCAATCGGAACGAAGGCGACTTCCTCGACACTGGTGAAGCCTTCCGTCACCAGAAGGTGGGCAATCACGTCTTCCACATCCAGGGCCGCGACAAAGGTTTCGCTGCGTGATTTGAATTCCGCCTGCCGCCGTTCCGATTCCTCCTGCTCGGTCAGGATATCGATTTCCCAACCGGTCAGCATCGAGGCGAGCCGGACGTTCTGGCCGCGCCGGCCGATCGCAAGGCTGAGTTGCTCGTCGGGAACCACGACTTCGATCTTGTGGGCATCCTCGTCGAGCACCACTTTGGCCACTTCCGCCGGCGCCAATGCATTGACGACGAAGGTCGCCGGGTCGGGCGACCAGGGGATGATGTCGATCTTCTCGCCCTGCAATTCCGCGACCACCGCCTGTACCCGGCTGCCGCGCATACCGACGCAGGCGCCCACGGGGTCGATGCTGGAATCACTGGAAATCACCGCTATTTTTGCCCGGCTGCCCGGGTCGCGCGCGACCGCCCGGATCTCAATGATGCCGTCATAGATTTCCGGCACTTCCTGACTGAACAATTTCGCCATGAATTGCGGATGCGAGCGCGACAGGAAGATTTGCGGGCCGCGCTGCTCGCGGCGTACGTCGTAGATATAGGCGCGAATTCGGTCATTGCGCCGGAAATTCTCCCGCGGCAGCAGCTCCTCGCGCCGCACCACCGCTTCGCCCCGGCCGAGATCGACCGTGACATTGCCGAACTCGACACGTTTTGCGATGCCGTTGACGATTTCGCCGACGCGATCCTTGAATTCCTCGTATTGCCGCTCGCGCTCGGCCTCGCGGACTTTTTGCACGATAACCTGCTTGGCCGTCTGGGCGGCGATGCGGCCAAAGTCGATCGGTGGCAAGGGGTCCACCAGGAATTCGCCGATTTGTGCGTCTGCCTTGAGCCGCTGCGCTTCCGGGAGGGTCAGCTGCGTCGCCTCGTTCTCGACCTCCGCGGACACTTCCATATAACGTGCCAAGCGGATTTCACCGCTCTTGCGGTCAATTTCCGCGCGAATATCGTTCTCGTGGCCGTATTTGGAACGCCCGGCCTTTTGTATCGCCTGTTCCATCGCCTCGAGTACCTGATCCCGATCGATCCCCTTTTCACGGGCGACCGTATCGGCGACCGTCAGAAGTTCGGTTCTCGGAAAAACCGAGGCGTCGGTGGTTTCCATCGTATCCATCAATTCGCTACCTCAATATTTAACCGCGGAGACCGGCTTGCCTGGCGCCATCACCCGCCGCCATTTCTCCCGCGGGACGGTTCCGACGCCGCCGCTTCGGCCATCGCAAGAAGCTCGTCGGTAATAATCAGTTTCGCCTTCGCGATCTCATCGACGGGCAGCGCGACGCTTTCCCCATCGGTTTCGAGCCGCACCAGCCCATCTTCGATACCCTGCAGCCGACCGCGGAACCGCCGCCGTCCATCGATCGTCGAGCGCAACTCGATCCGCGCGACATGTCCGGAAAATCTCTCGAAATCCCGCGGACGCGTCAGCGGCCGATCGATGCCCGGTGAACTCACCTCCAAGAGATAGGAACCGTCGATTGGGTCCTCCGCATCGAGAAGAGCCGAAACCATACGGCTGATTGCCGCACAATCTTCCACTGTCATCGCAGCATTGTCATGACGTTCAGCCATGACCTGCAATTGCCGTCTACGCCCTTCTCCCGACAGCTGAACCCGAACCAGGTCGTAGCCCATGCCCTCTAGAGCCGGCGCAATCATAGTATCAACCCGATCCGTAGGGTCCATTCGTCACCACCGGTCCGGATTTCGGCGACCCCGAACTAAAAAGGGCGGGCCACTGGCCCACCCAACACTATCAGTCAGGAAATCGACTGTATGGGTACACATACGATTATTTAAGCGCTTTCACCGCGCGCGACAAGGCCTTTCTGCGGTTTGCGGCTGCGCGGCGGCAGCGGGCGGAAGGTCATGATTCGGCCGATTCCGGCGCCATCCGGTCACGCCGCAGGAACCGCAGATAGACGCAATCCTCGCCGCGGTCCAGCGCCTTTTCTTCATACCGGGTTTGCGGCCAGTCGGCCGGCCGGTGCCGCCAGTCCGCCGGTCCCCGCGCGAGCCATCGAAACGATGAATGGCCGGTGCAATGCTGCAGGATCCAGCGGAGATATCCTTGGTGGTCGGTCGCCACCCGCAATTCGGCGTCCGGCGCCATTGCGCGGGCCAGGAGATCGAGTTGGGCCGGCGCGAGAAAGCGCCGCTGATGGTGTCGTTTTTTCGGCCAAGGGTCGGGAAATAGGACAAAAACCCGCTCCAGCGACGCCGCGGGCACCGATTCGACGAGGCCGCGCGCGTCATCCGGCAGAATTCGGATATTGTCGAGCGGCCGGCTGTCCGGCGCAGCGTCAATTTCCGCCAGCAGCCGGGCGACGCCGTTGATATACGGCTCGCAGCCGATGAATCCGACATCCGGGTGGGCCGCCGCCTGCGCCGCCAAGTGTTCGCCGCCGCCAAACCCGATTTCGAGCCAGACCGCGCGAACCGGCCGGCCGAAACAGTGCCGCAAGTCGGCGGGCAGGGTCCCCGGATCAAGTGAAATCCGCGGCAGCAGACGGTCCACGAGCGCCTGACGGCCGGGCCGCAGGCGTCGGCCACGCCGCCGGCCATGCAGAATTTGTTTACGCTCGTCGCCCATCGGTCGCGGCTCAAGGAGCCGGCCGGTAACGCCGCTTCAGGTCAGCGCCGCCGTGAGGGACTCCGCCAGATCCGTGCTTTCCCATGAAAACCCGCCATCCGCATCGGGCTCGCGGCCAAAATGTCCGTATGCCGCGGTGCGCGCATAAATCGGCCGACTGAGCGACAGCCGCTCGCGAATGCCGCGCGGACTAAGGTCGACAACCTCGTCGATCGCGCCGATCAGGCGGCAATCATCGTATTTTCCGGTGCCGTAGGTATCGACATACAGCGACAAAGGCTTCGAGACGCCGATGGCGTAGGCGATCTGAATGAGACAACGGTCGGCAAGGCCTGCGGCCACCACATTCTTGGCGACATAGCGCGCGCCATAGGCCGCCGAGCGATCGACCTTCGTCGGATCCTTGCCGGAAAACGCCCCGCCGCCATGGGGCGCCGCGCCGCCATAGGTGTCGACGATGATTTTTCGCCCGGTCAGACCGGCGTCGCTGTCCGGACCGCCAATTACGAACCGGCCGGTCGGGTTGACGTAAAACTCTTCCTCGTCGCACATCCAGCCATCGGGTAATACATCGAGCACGAACGGCCGCACCAACTCGCGCACTTCCGCCTGGTCGAGCGCTTCCTCATGCTGGGTGGACACGACGACGGAGCTGGCCCGCACCGGACGGCCGCCCTGATATTGCAGGGTAACCTGGCTCTTGGAGTCCGGACCGATGCCCGGCAGATTTCCCGCATGCCGGGCCTCCGCCATGCGGCGAAGGATCTCGTGGCTATATTGAATCGGCGCCGGCATCAAATCCGGCGTCTCGCGGCAGGCGTAGCCGAACATCAATCCTTGGTCGCCCGCGCCCTCATCCTTGTTGCCTCCCGCGTCCACGCCCTGGGCGATATCGGGCGACTGACTGTGCACATGACATTCCACCGCCATTTCGCGCCAGTGGAAGTTTTCCTGCTCGTAGCCGATCTCACGCACCGCTTTGCGGGCAAGCGCCTCCATCTTATCGGCATCGATTTCAGCCGGCCCCCGAACTTCGCCCGCCAGGACGACGCGATTGGTGGTCACCAGTGTCTCCACGCCGGTTCGCGCGTCCGGACCGCTTTGCAGGAAGACATCGACGATTTCGTCCGAAATACGGTCGCAAATCTTATCCGGATGTCCTTCGGAAACCGATTCGCTGGTAAACAGATAGTCGCCACTTCCCACAATATTCTCCCGATAAATACCCGATTCGACTCATACAGGACTCCGGCGGCGCTGTGGTTTTGTCACGGCGTAACACGCGGAATTCTGCACGCACGGCCGATTCAATAGGGGGGAACATGACGCCTGGCGGCCGCCCAGTAACCGGCGGCACTTGTGCCAAGCTTTCAAGTTTCCGTCAAGCGCTTTGCGCTGGTCGCGCTCTAGCAGTCCACGTTGACGTTGGCGAGCGCCTTGGCAAGGTCGAAGATCCGCCTGCGGACCATCGGGTCTTCGATCCGGTAATAGGCCCGCACCAATTCGAGCGTCTCGCGTTTCGCCATCGGGTCGGCCTCGAACTGCATTTGCGGTCTATCGGCCAAGCCGGCGGCGGCGGGCGCCGGGGTCTCCGACGACATTTCGTCGAAAAAGAACGACACCGGCACTTCAAGGACGCGCGACAGATCGAACAGCCGGCTCGCGCCGATCCGGTTCGCACCGCGCTCGTACTTCTGAACCTGCTGGAAAGTGAGCCCTAGGGCGTCCCCAAGCTTTTCCTGACTCAACCCGAGAAGCGTCCGGCGGAGCCGCACGCGACTGCCGACATGGACATCGACCGGGTTGGGTTTGCTCTGCCGAGCAGGCGTTCGCCGGGGTGGCGATTGATCAGACATCTAAAAATCAATTCCCCGTTTTTATAAATTATGAGTGATCGTGGGGTGTGTGTTAGATAGGCCAAATAATTGTCCGTGGTCAACGTCATAGAGGTTTATGTTAGTGTCGCTCGTTACAACCGGAATAAAGGCGATCGGCCAGCAAAAAAACAGCCGGCCGCCAAGGCCAGCATCAGGACAAGGAACGGCAGATCGCCAAAGCGGCCGTATCCGGTCGGACTCTTGACCGGCTTCGGCAAGCGTGAATCGAGCACGCCGGCGACATCCAGGGAAAGCGATCCGAGCACCCGTCCATAGGGATCGATGACCGCTGAGATTCCAGTATTCGCCGCGCGCACCACCGGCAGGCCTTCCTCCACCGCCCGCACGCGGGAAATCGCCAAATGCTGATGCGGCCCGGCCGTTTTGCCATACCAGGCGTCATTCGTCAGGTTGAGCAGCCAAGCGGGACGGTCCGCGGGATCGAGCACCGCGCCGGGAAAGATCACTTCATAGCAAATCAGCGGACTGACCGGCGGCAATCCGGGCAAATGGAGCGTCTTGGGCCCGGAGCCCGCCGAATAGTCGGTCATGCCATGGGCGATCTTGTCGACCGGCAGGAAATCGCGGAACGGCGCGTATTCGCCAAACGGCACAAGATGAAATTTATCGTATTGGGCCACCACCGTGCCCCGGTCATTGACCGCAAAAGCCGAATTCCAGATGCGCAACGGCCCGACGGCGCGGCGCGGCGCGCCGGTGATGAGCAGCCCGTCCGGCGGTATCGCCTGGGCGAGGGCGAAGCGCCGCGGTGCATCGTCGGCGAGAAAGAATGTCGCGGCGTTTTCCGGCCAGATGATATGGCTGATCCAATCGGGCCTGTTCTCGATGCTCAGTTCATGGTGGCGGAGGAGGTTGCGATTGCGAAGTTCCCGGCGCCATTTCTCGCGCTGCGGTATGCCCGCCTGTACCAGCCGGAGGCCGACCCCCTCCACCATTGCCGTTCCGGCCGCCGGCGCCCCGGAAAGCCGCATCTGCCCGCCGATCCATGGCCCGGCGACCACCATCAGCGACACGAGCGCGAGGCCGATCCGCGCCCGCCCCGGCATGTCGAGCGCCACGGCCAGAAGGCAGGCGGAAAGCAACGCGACGAGACTGACCCCGTAGATGCCGATCAACGCTGTGCTTTGCAGCAAGGCGTCCGATCCCGCCCAAGCGCTGCCGATCAAATTCCACGGAAAACCGGTCAACACATGGCCCCGCAACCATTCCAGCCCGCACCAGGCGAAGGTGAACAGCAACGCCCGCGAAAGCGGGTGGCGCGCGATCGACGCCACCAGCGTGGCACAGCCCGTGAAAATGGCGAGAAACGCCGGTAATCCAAGCGCCGCAAAGGGGATCAGCCAGGCGTGTTTGGACGAAAAGACCAGCATGGCGTTGCCGATCCAATACAGACTGACCGAGAAATACCCGAAGCCGAACCACCATCCGAGCCCGAATGCGGCCTTGCGGCTGGTCCGGCCGGCGAGCATCCACAGCAGGACGGGAATCGTCAGATAGAGGGCCGGCAGCATGGCCGCCGGCGGCAAGGCCAAGGTCGCGACAGCGCCGGCGAGAAAGCCCGCCGCACGGCCGCGCCAGCCGGCGAGAACGCCGAGGCGTGCCGCCAGGGATCGAACGAAAGCCGCCGGCCGCGCCGGCACCTCCGGCTCACCCATCCGCATCCGGGCGCGCCGGCAGATTGCATAGACGCAACCGCCGGATGCGCCGCGGGTCCGCGTCCACTACTTCAAATTCAATCCCGGATGCTTCATGACGCAACACCTCGCCGCGGATGGGCACGCGGCCGGCGATGCTGAACACCAAACCGCCCAGGGTCTCGATGTCGTCTTCGCGTTCCTCCGGCGTCAGGACGGTGCCGACCTGCGCCTCGAACTCCTCGATCGACACCCGCGCATCGGCGATGACCGTGCCGTCCCGCCGCGTCTCGAAGGCGGGGCGCTGCGTTTCGTCGTGCTCATCCTCGATCTCGCCGACTATTTGTTCGACGGCGTCTTCGATCGTCAGCAGACCGTCCACGCCACCGTATTCGTCGACCACCAGCGCCATATGGGTGCGCGACATGCGCATCTGAAGCAGCAGATCGAGTACGCGCATGCTCGGCGCGACGAACAGCACCGCGCGGACCAGCTTGGTCAACTGGACCGATTCGTTCCGCGCCGCCAAGGGCAGAACGTCCTTGATGTGGACCATTCCGATGACGTCGTCCAGCGTATCCCGGTACACCGGCACCCGCGAATGCGCCTCCTGCGCCATGATCGTGATGATTTCTTCCAGTGAGGTTTCGCGCTCCACCGCGACAATGTCGGCGCGCGGCACCATCACATCGTCCACGGTCAGATCGCCGAACGCGAGGATCTTGTGGAGCAGCTGCTTTTCCCGGAAATCAATCGGATGATCCCGTTCCTCGTGCTCTTCGATCAGCTCCTCGAATGTCTCCCGCAGGGTCGAGCCACCGTTCCGGCCGTTCCGCAGACCCTTGAACCAGCGTTTCAAGGCGCCCGGCTTCCGATCTTCCGTCCGGACTTCGGCGCCGGTAGATGGAGGTTCCATGGCAGTTTGTTCGTCGCTCATA
>JAOTYV010000261.1 GCA_029861675.1 Alphaproteobacteria bacterium | reverse complement strand
TCTGCCAAGATAAATATCGATACCGCTCATCGGCTGCGCCGTGGCGATGACACCCGACACGTCGCCGTCGGAAATGAGCTGGATACGGGCGCCGGACTCGCGCACTTCCTTGATCAGCGCCGAATGACGCGGCCGGTCGAGTATGCAGGCCACGATGTCGTTGATGCTCTTGCCCTTGGCTTCGGCGACCGCGGCCAGGTTCTCGCCCGGCGTCCGGTCCAGATCGACGATGCCCTCCGGCAGCCCGCCACCGATCCCCACCTTGTCCATATAAACATCGGGCGCATTGAGGAAGCCACCGTGTTCCGCCATGGCAATGACGGCCATCGCATTGGTGCCGCCCTTCGCGGTGATCGTGGTCCCTTCCAGCGGATCGAGCGCGATGTCCAGTTTCGGGCCGGTTCCCGTACCGACGGTCTCGCCGATATACAGCATCGGTGCCTCGTCGCGCTCGCCTTCGCCGATGACGACCGTGCCCTGAATCTCGAGGCCGTTGAGCGCTTCCCGCATCGCGTCGACCGCGGCCTGGTCGGCGGCCTTCTCGTCGCCCCGGCCCATCCACCGCGACGCCGCAAGCGCCGCCGCCTCGGTGACCCGCACCGCCTCAAGCGCGAGATTGCGCTCCAAAATCGCCTTTTCTACCATCGCTTCTTCCCTGTCCTTCATCCTGCCACGTCTTGTTCTGTTCGCATTTCCGTCCGAGCCGACCGGTCAGAACCGTTCGATCCGGATGACATGCGGCGCTTCGCGGACGGCATCGAATTCCGATATCGCCTTCAGCGCGCGCCGCATCGCCGATTCCGGGGTCTCATGCGTGGTCAACACCACCGGCACGGCCTCGGTTTCCGAACGGGCACGCTGGATAACCGCTTCCATGGAAATTTCGTGATCCCGCAGCACCGCCGCGACATCCGCGAATACGCCGGGCTTATCGTATACCATCAATCTCACGTAATAAGGCCCTATATGACTCTCCATTGGGGCTACCTCCGCCTTCAACAGCCGGTCGACCGGCACACCGAAGGCGGGCGTCCGGCGGCCGCAGGCGATGTCCACCAAATCGGCGACCACGGCGGAGGCGGTCGGTCCGGCACCGGCGCCGCGCCCTTCCAGCATCGTCGATCCCGCGAAATCGCTGGTGGTTTCGATCGCATTCAAGACCCCCTCCACGGAGGCGATCGGCGCGTCGAGCGGCACCATGGCGGGATGGACCCGCTGGCGCAGGCCGTTTTCGGTCAGCTCCGCCGTCCCCAGCAGCTTGATCCGGTATCCGAGTTCGTCCGCAAACGCGATGTCCTGCGCGGCGATCCGGCGAATTCCCTCGACGAAAACCCCATCGAAATTGACCTCGCAGCCATAGGCGAGGCTGGCCAGGATGGCGAGCTTGTGCGCGGTGTCGATCCCGTCGATATCGAAACCGGGATCGGCCTCGGCGTAGCCAAGCGCCTGCGCCTCGGCCAGAACGTCGGCGAAGTCGCGGCCCGTATCGCGCATCACGGTCAGGATGTAGTTGCAGGTACCGTTGAGAATCCCATGCAGACGTTCGATCCGATTGGCGGACAATCCTTCGCGAAGGGCCCGAATTACCGGAATCGCGCCAGCAACGGCCGCCTCATACGCCAAGGTGACGCCGGCCTGCTCCGCCGACGCCGCCAGCGCCGTACCGTGCAGCGCAATCAGCGCCTTATTTGCGGTGACCACATGGCGGCCGGCGGCGATCGCCGCCGTGGTCGCCGCATGCGCGATGCCGTCGCTGCCGCCGATCAGTTCGACCACCACATCGGCCTCGGCCGTCGCGGCCATGTCGGCGGCATCCTCGTACCAGCGGTACGGCGAAAGGTCGACGCCCCGTTTCCGATCCTTGTCTCGCGCGGATACCGCGGTCACGTGCAGCGGCCGGCCGGCGCGCATTTCCAGGAGTTCGGCCTGTTTGGACAGCAATTCCACGGTACCGACGCCGACCGTGCCCAGCCCGGCAATCGCGATGCGCAACGGAGCGGTCATTCCGCCACCGCCCTGGC
The DNA here is from genome assembly GCA_029861675.1 of Alphaproteobacteria bacterium. The sequence continues at coordinate 5,069 of JAOTYV010000261.1, read as the reverse complement.
CGACGCCTTGGCGATATGTTCATCCGAGCGGGCCAGAAAGGATTTGATGTTGCGAACCGCCTGACGGATCCGCTGGGTGTTTTCGACCAGCGCCAGCCGGCAGTGGCTGTCGCCGTGTTCACCGAAGCCGATGCCGGGCGACACCGCCACGCTGGCTTCCTCGAGCAGCAGTTTGGAAAACTCCAACGACCCCATTTCGACGAATGCCGGCGGAATCGGGGCCCACGCGAACATGGTGGCATCCGGGCTCGGCACCTCCCAACCCGCGGACGCCAATCCTTCGATCAGAACATCGCGGCGCCGGCGGTAAACATCGCGGATTTCATCGACGCAGTCCTGCGGCCCGTTCAGCGCCGCCGTCGCCGCAACCTGGATCGGCGTAAACGCGCCGTAGTCGACATAGGATTTGACCCGCGCCAACGCCGCGATGAGATCGCGGTTGCCGGCCGCGAACCCGATCCGCCAACCGGGCATGGAATAGGTCTTGCTGAGCGACGTGAACTCGACCGCAATGTCCTTCGCCCCCGGCACCTGCAGGATCGACGGCGGCGGGGTGTCGCCGAAATAGATTTCGGCATAAGCCAGGTCCGACAGGATCCAGATTTCATGGTGACGGCAGAATTCGACAACCTCGCCATAGAAATCCAAATCCACCATCTCGGCGGTCGGATTCGACGGAAAATTGATGACCACGGCGAGCGGCTTGGGAATCGAGTGGATGACCGCGCGCTCGAGCGACGCCATGAATTCCCGGCGCGTCTCGGGCGTTGCGGCATAGGCCGGCAAATGGCGAACCGCGCCGCCCGCAATGATGAATCCGAAGGCATGAATGGGATAGCTGGGATTGGGCGCCAGAACGATATCGCCGGGGCTGGTGATCGCCTGGGCAAGATTGGCAAGACCTTCCTTTGACCCCAGGGTCGCCACGACTTCGGTTTCCGGATCCAAATCGACGTTGAACCGGCGCTGATAATAAGCGCATTGCGCCCGGCGCAATCCCGGAATTCCACGGCTGTTGGAATAGCGGTGCGTTTTGGGATTCTGAACCGATTCCACGAGCTTATCGACGATATGCGGCGGCGTCGCCGAATCCGGATTGCCCATGCCGAAATCGATGATGTCCTTACCGGCGGCCCGGGCCGCCGCCTTCATCGCGTTTACCTCGGTGAAGACATACGGGGGAAGTCGCTTAATCCGGTAAAATGTTTCGTTCATAAGCCGGGCCCAACGGTTCTAGTCACAGCCGATCGACGGGTCGCCTGGGCAACCGACAGCTATGCCCAGGTGGAAATGGAACGTATGAATCCACACCGCCGCGCCGATTATGTAACCGGCGGCTGCACCTCTGTCGACCGTTTGTTGGAGACACCCTGGCGTCGTCCCGGCGAGCCGCCGAGGGTGACAGGAGGCGGCGACAGTACCCTAGATACGTTTTTGATATTCCATGTAAATTTCTGCCCGCCGATTGCTCGCAGCGCCGCTTGGCGCGGTCTCCGCGTAAATCGGTTGGCGCGAACCCTCGCCGCTGACCACCATATCGTCGGGCGAAATGCCATATCGCCGCAAGGCCGCCGCAATGGCCTGCGCACGCTTCAGCGAAACATGGTAATTGACGCGCTGCCGCTTTGACTCGTTTTTGCTGGGCCTTCCCATGCTGGAATGGCCGATAATTTGAACACGCCCCCGCCGGTTTCGCACGATATCCGCGACTTTCCTGATGATTTCGCGGTCCTCCCCGCTCAACCGCGCCGAGCCGTCCGCGAAGTATATCGTCGCAACCTGAACGGTCTGCGTCGCCGCGGGCGGTTCCGCGTACCGGGCCTCGTTGACATCTCTCGGCTTGGGCGGGGCCGGCCGTGCTTCCGCCGGCGGCGGCAGATCGGACGGGTCTCCGCCCGCCACGCGGAGCGTTTCTCCGTTCACCTGGGTTTTCGGTCCCTCGGCAATCCGTTCATTCGACCGGACCGCATCCGGCTTTAACGCCATCACGGCCGGCGATTTTCCAACGATCGGCAAGTCGCGCGCGCGCAGCTCCTCGTCCGAGTACCGTGCATTCGCGGCGTCCGACACCAAGCCTTCATGCAGCGACGCCCGCTCGGCACGCCGGCGCGCGGATAACGGCACCTTCGGCCGCTCCGGCACCGCCCCCAGGCTGGGATACTTCGCCGCGTCCTCACTCTGCAACGCCTGATAGCGATTGCGCGATTTTGCCTGCTCCTTCGAACCCGCCGCACCGGCAGAGTCGCCGTTCGCCGCGGTGCGCTGCGACTTCGGGTCTTTTTCGGGTTCCGCCGTAGCACCCTCCGATTTCTTTTTATCGTCGCCAAACCAGTTGACCGGATTGAGCGCCGAGCCGACGGTACTGAGCCCACCCGCCGTCGCTTCCCCCATGTTCTCCAGAGTGCTGCAACCACCCAGCAACACAATCAGCGCCGCGCACCCGCAGGCATGACGATAGCGGCGCCACGCTGCCTTCGATTTAGATAACGTCATTCGTCGCGATACCTCCGCGCTTTGGCATGTCATCACAAACCGATGCGCTCCTGTGCCGGTGTGTTTTTTCGCTCTGACCATCTTCACTTATTGGTGTATTGAACTCATGTTGCAATGCAGCATAAATTGCCTCAACATGGAACTCACCACGGTAGCCAAACGCGCGGGACCGTTTACGACGACGATCCTCGTTAGTCCCCGGTTCTTGTTTTCCGCGCGGAAGTATAAGGAAGGCACAATGGTCGATCAATCGGATATCGAGCCCCCGACACCGGACATGACCGAGTACGTCGCCAACATGGCGCGCATCGCCTCGTTAAGCCAACAACTTGTGAGCGATTTTCTGGATCGTCACGCCGCCGATAAATCGCATGATGCGACGGCGTCGGACCCGTTGAATATCGGCACGGCGTTTTTCGAGATGACTCGCCGCATGATGGAGGACCCGACGAAGCTGATGGAGGCGCAAGTCGCCCTGTGGCAGGACTACATGACGCTTTGGCAAAACACGACGCGCCGCATGCTCGGCGAGACGGCCGATCCGGTCATCGCGCCGGAATCGGACGATGGGCGGTTTCGCGACGACGCGTGGACCGAGAACAACCTGTTCGATTTCGTCAAGCAATCCTATCTGCTTACCGCGCGCTGGCTTCAGGATTCGGTGCGGGATGTCGAGGGTCTCGACGATCAAAGCGCCAAGAAAGTCGACTTCTACACGCGCCAGTTCATCGACGCGATGGCGCCCACCAACTTCGCCATGACCAACCCGGAAGTGCTGCGCCAAACCTTCGAAAGCAAGGGCGAGAACCTGCTAAAGGGTCTGCAAAACCTGCTCGCCGATCTGGAGGCGGGCGAAGGTCAACTTAAAATCAAGATGGTCGAGTCGGACGCCTTCGTGATCGGCGAAACCATCGCCATGACGCCCGGCAAAGTCGTGTTTCAAAACGACTTACTGCAGTTGATCCAATATGCGCCGACGACCAAGACGGTTCACAAAACGCCGCTGCTGATCATCCCGCCCTGGATAAACAAGTACTACGTGCTCGACCTGCGCGAGAAGAACTCCTTCGTGAAATGGGCGGTCGGCCAGGGAATCACCGTCTTCGTGGTGTCCTGGGTCAACCCGGACGCCCGGCTGGCCGATAAAAGTTTCGAAGATTATATGGTCGAGGGACCCTTGGCCTGCCTCGGCGCGATCGAGAAGGCCACCGGCGAGAAGAACGTCAACGCCATCGGCTACTGCCTCGGCGGCACGCTGCTGGCGAGCACACTGGCCTACATGGCGGCGCGCAAGAAGAATCCGCAGAAGATCAAGGCGGCCGCGTTTTTCGCCAGCATGGTGGACTTCACCGAGGCCGGCGAGCTCTCCGTCTTCATCGATGAAGAACAGCTCGCGATGCTGGAAGAGCGGATGGACGAACGCGGTTACCTCGAAGGCAGCGAAATGGCGGCGACATTCAACATGCTGCGGGCCAACGATCTGATCTGGTCCTTCGTGATCAACAATTATCTCAAGGGCAAGGATCCCTTCCCCTTCGACCTGCTGTTTTGGAATTCGGATTCGACGCGCATGCCGGCCGCGATGCACAGCTTCTACCTGCGCAACATGTATCTCGAAAACAAACTGGCCGAGCCCGATGGCATCACCCTCAAGGGGACCGGCATCGATCTGCGCAGGATCAAGACGCCGGTTTTCATACTGTCCGCCAGCGAGGACCATATTGCGCCCTGGAAATCGACCTATGCGGCGACCCAACTGTACCAGGGGCCGATTACGTTCTGCCTCGCCGAGTCCGGTCATATCGCCGGCGTTATCAACCCGCCGGCGGCCAAGAAATACGGCTATTGGACCAACAAGGAGACCCCGCCGGAGCCCGATGCCTGGCTCGACGGCGCGGCCGCCCATACCGGGTCCTGGTGGCCCGAATGGGCCAAATGGTTCAAGAAACACGGCGGCGCGAAGGTGCCCGCGCGCACGCCGGGCGACGGCAAGCTCAAGGTCATCGAAGATGCGCCCGGCAGCTATGTGAGCGTCCGGATCGAGTGACGGCGTCCTCCGGTTACGGACCGATCCTCGATATTCGTCCCGGGACTGCTTATCCGGCGTTGCCGGGAACCGCGCCGATGCCCTGCGCCAGGTATTCGCGCGACATTCGATAATAGTTGCGCCACGTCTGGCTGTTGCGTTCGAGCCGCGCGGGATCGATTGGGCGCCAAAACTTGGCCGGCCGGCCGGACCAGAGCTCGCCGCGCTTGATGTGATTGCGCGGCGTCACCAGCGAGCCGGCCGCCACCATGGCGCCGCCCTCGACAATGCTGTCATCCATCACCGTGGCCCCCATGCCGACAAAGGCGTCGTCTTCCAGCGTGCACGCATGCAGCAGCACGCTGTGGCCGACGGTGACCCGGTCGCCAATGGTGGTGCCGCTGCCGGTCCGGGCCACATGGATGACCGTGCTATCCTGAATATTGCTCTGCTCGCCGATCTTGATGAAATTGACATCGCCGCGCAGCGTGCAATTGAAAAACACGGAAGAACCGGCGCCCACCGAGACGTCGCCGATCAGCACCGCCGT
>JAOTYV010000260.1 GCA_029861675.1 Alphaproteobacteria bacterium | reverse complement strand
CGGGCGCCGCGTTCCTGCATCGGCACCCCGGCGACGTCGTAATCGGTCTGGAACTCGCCGCCGACGCCGACACCGAAGATCAGACGTCCGCCGGTCACCAGGTCGAGGGTGGCGATCTGCTTCGCGACGGGGCCGGGATGACGCAGCGGCAGCAGATAGACGCCGGTGCCGATCATCAGCCGCTCGCTGACGACGGCCGCCTGGGCCAATTGGATGATCGGATCTAGGATCGGGATGGCGAACGACAGGTGGTCCCCGACCCAGATCGAATCGTAGCCGAGCCGATCCACCAGGGAGACGATCGCGCGGCCGTCCTCGATCGTCGGATGCCACGGGCCGGTTGCCGGTTCGGTGCGACGGTGGATTGTCTGGACGCCGACCTGAATTTTGTCGGAAAGTGGCAGGCCCATGTGACGGTTCTCCTTTATCCTCTCAATTGCACGGTGCGGGACGCAGATAAGCCGCGACGTCTCGGCGCATCATCGGGGCGCGTCACCCTTGACGGTCGTTCGCCACATCAGGCGGCGAAGCGGAAGATCGTAGTCGAGCACGGCATTGTGTTGCACGGTGCAATTGTCCCATATCACGAAATCGCCCGGACGCCAGCGGTGACGATAAATGAATTCGGGCCGGATGATGTGGTCGGCCAGTGCCGCGATCAGGCCTTCGGCTTCCGCCGTCTCCATGCCGGCGATGGCGGTGCAGTCGCCGCGCATGACATAGAGGCTCTTCCGGCCGGTGCGTGGATGCGTCCGGACGATGGGATGCTGCACCGGCGGAAACTGCGCCACGATCTCGTCATCGATCGGACGGGACCGTTTGCGGCCGCGAAAATCGAAGACGGCGTTCAGGTCTTCGATTTTGCGTTTCATCGATTCCGGCAAGGCATTCCACGCCGCGGCCGCATTCGCGAATTTCGTGTCTCCGAGTGTGAGGCCATGCAGTTGCGGGACCTCGACCGCGTAGAGCATCGTCGCGCGCGCCGGCCGCTTGGTATAGCTCATGTCGCTGTGCCAGGATTCGCCCGCGCGGCGGATGCCGATCGGACGGTCGTTCTCCGTAACGTTCGAGATGATATAGATCTCGGGGTTGCCTTCGATGCCGTATTTTGCGCCGTTATGGTTGATTGCGACCTCGCCGAAACGGCCGCTGAAGGCCACTTGCTGCGCCGGTGAGATCCGCTGGTTGCGGAAAATGATAACGCCATGTTCATCGAAGGCATTCTCGATTGCCGTGAAGGTCGCGCCGTCAACCGGCTGCGTCAGGTCGACACCGCGTATCTCCGCACCCAGGCGCGCGCCGGTGGTCGCAAGTTCCACGTCCATGTTGGCCATCTCCCGGATCGACTACGTATTATCCTATCGCTCCGGCGGCAGCGGCTAAAGAGGTAGAGCTATATTCGGGGTTCCCCGGTCGGCGTCGACCGTCGTGGCCTTTCGGAATACCGGGAGTCGGATTATTCTATGTCTACCGGCCGTACTGCGCTCGTGGGCCGGCTGCCGATGAGGAGACTCCGGATCATGCCCACCGTTACACCTCTCGAATCCACGCTCGGCGCGCGGATCACCGATACCGACCTTGGCAAGATGACCACGGCCGACGGAAAGGCGGTATTAGACGCGTTCCACGAATACGGTGCGCTGGTGTTCTCCGACCAGGATATCACCGACGTCGAGCAGGTCGCTTTCGGCAAGCGCTTCGGTGAAATCGAGTTGCTGCGCGGCGGCGAAGAGGCCGTGCCGATCAGCAACCGGCGGCCGGACGGCACGCCCATGACCGCGGACGAAAAACGCTATCAATCGCTGCGCGGCAACGAGGCGTGGCATACCGACAGCTCCTACATGCCGCTGGCGGCCAAGGCGTCGGTGCTGGCCGCGCAAGTCGTGCCGCCGCAGGGCGGGGAAACGGCGCTGGCCGATATGCGCGCCGCGTATGATGCCCTCGACCCGGCGACGCGGGAAAAGATCGCCGGCCTGTCCGCGTATCACTCGCTCTATGTGTCGCAAGCCAAGGCCGGGTTCGAATTTCGCACCGGTGACGGCTACGGCTACCACACGAAGGGCGCACCGCTGCGCCCGCTGGTCAAGACCCATCCGGTCACCGGCCGAAAATCGCTTTTCATCGGCCGTCATGCCTACCGAATTCCCGGCATGGATGATGATGCGGCGCAAGCCTTGCTGGATTCCTTGCTCGTTCACGCGTGCCGGCCGCCGCGCGTCTATACCCATCACTGGCGGCCCGGGGACGTGCTGATTTGGGACAACCGCTGCGTTCTGCATCGCGCCTGCCCCTATAATTATGCGGAGCTCCGGGTGCTGCGGCATGTGCGCATTGCCGGCGACCCGGCCAGCGAGCTGGCGGAAACCGGCCCGGACGAGCGGGCCGATGCGTTCGAACCGAGCGCCGTGAATTACTGAGGTATCAACCGGATCAATCCCGCCAAAGGACAAAGCACCGTGGTCAATCTTCCCTTTCTGGACGTTCCTACCGTCGACTATGGTCCCGACGAGGCCGAGATGGCGCGATACCGTGCCGACGGCACCGCGCGGGCGCTGGCCATGGATAATCGGGGGCCGGTCCGCTTCGGCGCCGACGGCAAGCTCGACCCTGCGATCCTCGACGCCTATTCGCGCCACGGATTCTACATCCTGGAGAACGTCGTGGACGCCGCCGAGCTGGCGGATATCGAACGCGACCTTGCCGATTTGCTCGATCGTGCGCCGGTCACCAAGGACGCCGAGGTCGACCGACACGGCCGGCCGTCCTTCGTCGCCGGGCAGAAGTCGCGCCCGCTCCGCTGGGTCAAGCCGTTGTCGGATCCGCTCGGCGGCACCGACGCCTCCTATGGCCGGCATCCCGCCAAGATGACCGAACCGGAAGCGCCGAAGAACGCGCCCGATTACGTGCTCCAGCTCATCCATGGATCGCTCCAGCATTCGGAGGCCTGCCTGCGCCTGTACGGTCATCCGCAGCTTCTGGCTGTTGCCGAGGCGATCAACGGTCCCGATTTTGCACCGTTCAACGAGGCGATCTGGATCAAGCAGCCCCGTCTCGGCGGCTCGGTCGCCTGGCATCAGGACGGCTGGACCCATTGGGACGATCCGGCGCTGGACGAGGGCACGCACGGCTTCAATTTCATGGTTCAGCTCTATGGCTGCGATGCGGCGAATGGTCTTTGGGTTATTCCGGGGTCGCACCGGAACGGCAAGGCGGACATCATGGCCTTGGTGCAGGCCGCCGGTTCGGACCGCCTGCCGGAGGCGGTGCCGTTCATTTGCGGGCCGGGGGATGTGGCGATCAGCAACCGCCAGGTGATCCACGGGTCCTTCGCCAACACCAGCCCGAATGTGCGCGTGACGTTGAACATGGGGTTCCACCGGCGCAAATCCGTGTTGGGCGTAAAAAGCGGTGGCGTCCACAATCCGGTCTCGCTGTATGACGAGGCGTATATCCACAATCGGGCCCGTCTGATCCAGTATGGCATCGACGCGCGCCGCCAACATTTCCCGGACGAGGTGCCCTATAGCTATGCTCCTCTGGCCGATTGTGTCGAACAATATCGATGGAGCCCGGCGGTGAGCGCCGATATTCGGGATTACAATTTACAGGATATCGGAATTTAGAACGCGGATAGGCAATTGACGACATTGTGAGGGCGGGACTCTTTCACTGGATCGGAAGCGGCCATCTCTCCACGGCGGTGCATATCGAACATTTGAAATGTTTCTGGATTAGTGAGCCTCAATTAATCCTTGCAGACGAAGGCAATTGCCCGGGACACGAAGAGATGGGACCATCGTGTTGTCCGCCCTGGGATATTGGGGAGGATGGCAAATATGATGGGAGGGTAAGGTGACCGAGCACAATGCTGGTGATGCAACGAACAATGACGATACTGCGACTCCAGTCGGCGTAAATCATGTCGTCCTCAACGTTCACGACATCGAAGAATCGCATCTATTCTGGACTGAAATCATCGGCTTGAAGCAGGTCGGAACTTTACGACCTCGCGCTGACATGGGGGCTATGCCCGCAATGCGCTTTTACAGTGGGAACCATGGCGGCAAGATGACTCATCACGATGTGGCGCTGGTGGAGAACCCAAACCTGCCCCCGCGGCCGAAGGAATGGGAATTGTTCGGCGCGCCGCAAGCGATCAATCACCTTGCGATCGCCATGCCGGACCGTGAATCCTGGCTAAAGAAGCTCACGGAACTGCAAGCCAAGGGCATCAAATTTAACCTCCGCGTCAATCATGGTGTAACGCACAGCGTTTATATCAGCGACCCTAACGGCTACGGCGTCGAGCTGCTCTACGAGCTGCCGCGCGAGTTGTGGGAAGACAACATCGATGCCGGCTTGAATTATCTCGAATTATTGCCGACGGAGGGGGCTGAGGCGCTCGAGGACGATCTCGAAAACGCGCCGCGCTTCCCGGCCGCCGACGGGTAGGGAGCCCGCAGTACCTGTCGTCCGGATGTCGCCACTGTGGGCACGGTGGCCGTGCCTCAAAACAGCTGCGCAACACTGCTCAAATCGGATAGCACTTTTACCGGCGGATAAGCTGGATCGAGCAGGATATCGCCCTGCCGGTTCGACCAGACGCAGGGCATTCCGGCGGCGGCCGCGCCTAGCACGTCATTCCCGCTGCCCGCGACGTGCAGGACGTTGGTTTTCTCGATGCCGAGGGAAGTGGTCGGAAGATCATACACGGCGGGATGCGGCTTGTATTTTCCGGCGATTTCGGATGACAGGATATGGTCGAATCCGGCGGTGAAGTTCCGCGCAACCGCTTCAAGCATGTCCTGGTCCCCATTCGACAGGATCGCCGTCTTGATGCCCTTCGCTTTCACGGCGGCAATCGCGGCGTCGGCTTCGGGCCACGGGTTCATCGTGTCCCAGGCCATAATGAGAAAGTCGCGGGCATCGGTTGGAACCGCGATGCTGTTCCGGCCGGCGACGTAGTCCAGCGCCATGCCGGTCGCGTCGCGAAAAGATGTGCGCCCCTGTTCCAGCGAATTGCTGATCGCCGCGCGCTCCATCTGCTTCGCCCGCCAGGTCCGCACGAACGCGGTCGCGGTATCATGGGAGAGACGCAGCGTCTCCGCGACGACGGGCACCAAGCTGCCCTCGATATCGAGCAGCGCCATGTAGACGTCGAATGTCACGAGTTCGGGTTTTGTCATGTCGCACTGCTCCAGACCCGGGGATTGGAGATTTGACCCACTGTGCCATACGAATGGACACCCACAGTCAGAATCGCCGGACGTTGTTGTTTAAACGCATTCGAACATCGTTGATCCGAAAATTCGGCCGGACTTAGTTATTGAAATCTTAACCGCGCCCAATTTGTAATGCGCGACAGTTTTGATTTGCAACGCAAATATCGGGTTTGGAAATCTGTTTCCGGAGATCAGGTGCCATGAGGCTGCCGAAATACAGTTTTGGAATCAGGGGAATTCGGTCGGGTCAATGGTCCCAATCGAAATGGACGAATACAAGCAAATTTGATCCAGGTCAGATCGAAATAGAAAAGGTAATAAGTAGATTTTACAATAAGATTTATAATTCAGCGGGAATAACAGTTATTGTATTGCCAACTAATCCCAATTTTATAAATCCTCTAAATGAAGAAAATATATTAAAAACACTAAGTACTGTTCCTAAAAATTACACGGCGGGGCTAGCGGGGATCTTGGTGCTTGGCGGGTCAAAGAAGCAAGAAAAGACATTCAACAGTCTGTTCTCATATGGCCGGTATCGCCAGGATACCATCATCATTCACCCGTTCCCCAAACGATACTTGGAACAAAGATTCAAAACTCTGCCAAAGCCTAATGTCATGAACGAATACGAACGCGCCGGCGCAAAGGTAACGCGTCGAGGGAAACATTGGTACGTTCGTTTTGATGAGGACTCTCTTGAACAATTCTACCTACGAGACGTCCTGCTGCATGAACTTGGCCACCATGTCGATTCTGAAAACTTTCGATCCAAACCCCTAAAAAAGGCAGAAAGATTTGCGGATTGGTTTGCCTCCGAACATGGGTTTAAGCTTTGGGATGCGAAAGGACGCTAATTAAATAGCGGCCCCGTGGCCTCAAAAACGCCCATACACCGGCAGCACGCCGCCGCGCGTAACCTTGTTGTCGGGCGATACCAAAAACGCGATCGTCTCGGCGATTTCTTCGGGCTTCGGCCAGGCACTGTGGTCGGCGTCGGGCATGGCGTTGCGGTTGTCCGGGGTGTCGATGATCGACGGCGCGACGGCGTTGACCCAAATATTCTGGCTGGCTAGTTCTTCACCGAGTGCCGCGGTCAGTGCGGCCACGCCCGCCTTGGATGCCGTGTACGCCGCCATGCCGCCGCCGCTGCGGGGTTCCAGCCCCGGCCGGGCCGCGACATTGACGATGCGCCCGCCGTTTCCGCCCGACGCCATCGACGCGGCGGCGGCGCGGCAGCACAGGAAGCAGGTGCGCAGGTTCATATCGATCATGGTTTGAAAGGCTTCCGCGTCGGTCTCGGCCAGCGGCGCCATGGCGAAGCCGCCGGCAAGGTGGATCGAGCCCCAGAGCGGGGGCAGGCCGGCGTAATACGCGTCCACCGCCGCCGCGTCGGTGAGGTCGATATCGGTCTCGGTCGACAGCCTGGCATGGCCGGCATGAGAAAACCCGTCGAGGTGCGACGCCAGCTCCACCGGCAGGTGAAGCGTGGCCCCGGCGTCGAGCAGGCGTCCGACCACGGCCTGGCCCAACCCGCCGGGGCCGCCCGTGACGACGATATGGAGAGTGTCTAGCTGCACGGTCCCGAAATTCCGTGCTGCGCGGCGGCTTGTCAACTCCATGCGCAGCCTAGGTTGCGGCGCCGCCGCCCAAAACTATAATCGCCAGAGCACTCAGGGACCGCGCACCAAGGAGCTTCACATGTCGGAAATCATTGTTACTCCCACGGGCGCGGCGCTTGGGGCCGATGTTAGCGGGTTCGACATCCGGTCGGTCGGCGATGCGGAATTCGCCCAAATCCAGCAGGCCTGGCTCGACCATCTGGTGTTGCGGTTCCGGGGACAGGATTTCGATGACCGGGCGCATCTGGATTTCGCGCGGCGCTTCGGCGCG
>JAOTYV010000029.1 GCA_029861675.1 Alphaproteobacteria bacterium | reverse complement strand
TTCTTCGGCGGCGAAGGCGGCAGCGGCGTGCTGCTCGCGCGGGGCGAGAACGGCAATTGGAGTTATCCCGCCTTCTATACCCTGGGCGCGGCCAGCTTCGGCATCCAGATCGGCGGCCAATCCTCCGAGGTCATGCTGCTGATCATGACCAACAAGGGCATCAGCTCGGTGGTAAACAACGAGGTGAAGCTGGGCGCCGATATCAGCGTCGCGGCGGGGCCGATCGGTGTGGGTGCGGAAGCTGCGACAACGACGAATCTCGGCGCCGACATTTACAGCTTCTCGCGCAATCAAGGCGCCTATTTCGGCGCAAGCTTCGAAGGTGCCATCATCCATCCGCGCCAGGAATGGAATACGGAATTTTACAAGACGGGCCTGGCAAAGCCGCAGGCGATCATTTTCGACGGCAAGTTCGCCAACGCCAAGGCCAACAGCCTGCGTGAAGCCCTGGCGAATCTAAAGTAGCGGCCGGCCGCCGCCATCGCCGGCCCCGTCCGTGACGGCCGATATGGGAGTCTCGCCAGCCCGGGCCCCCATCTTCGATGCGTATATCATGGTCGATTGGAGCGCGGCGGCCGTGCCACGGCGCGGCAAGGACAGCATCTGGTATTCCGTGCTGGCGCGCCGAAATGGCAGGCTACGCCGCCTTGTCCTGGAGAACCCGCCAACGCGCGCCCAAGCGGAAGCCGATTTGACGCACCGCCTCGCCGCGCTGCAACGGCGCGGCGACCGCGTTCTTGTCGGTTTCGATTTTCCCTTCGGCTATCCATCCGGAACCGCGGCCCGGCTCGGCATCACGGGTCTGCCCTGGCGGCATTTTTGGCAGGAGCTGGACGATAGCATCGAGGACGGGCCGGACAACCGGAACAACCGGTTCGATGTCGCCGAAGCGCTGAACCGGCGCCTCACGGGCGAGGCGTTTCCGTTCTGGGGGGATGTGCGGGAAGACGGCCGGCCCTATTTGCGCCGCCGGGACCGCCGCGCCCATGGCCGGGACGACCTCGCGGAACGCCGACTCTGCGAATTGCGTATCCGCTCGACACAGCCGGTATGGAAACTGGCCGGCGCCGGTAGTGTCGGCAGCCAAAGCCTGATGGGAATACCCCGGGTGTGGCGCATCCGGCGCGACCCGCGGCTGGCGAATGCCTGCCATATCTGGCCCTTCGAAACCGGCTTGCGCTACGATCCCCGGCCGCAGATCCAGCTCGCTGAGGTGTACCCGTCCCTGGTCCCGGCGCCTCCGCTGAAGGGCAAGCCGAAAGACGCGGCGCAAGTCGTTGCGATCGCGCGCCACTTCGCCGTGCTCGACGATGCCGGCGACCTGCAAGCGTTGTTCGCCGGCGACCCCGCGCTGACGCCCCTTGAGCGCCGCTGTATCGAGTCGGAGGAGGCGTGGATTTTGGGGGTTCCCTGAGCAATTCCACTCTTGACAAGAATCGGCAATCGACGGAATACACCGCCATGAGAGATTTTCGAGACCTCGGCGCATTGCATGCCGCGCATGACCTCGTCGTCGAGATTCACGACATCAGCCAGTCCTTTCCCAGCGACGACTCATTTGGCGTGACCCGGGCGATTGCCCGGTCCGCATTGGCGATTCCGCGGAGTATCGCCCATGGCTGCGGCCAGGATGGCGATGTGGGGCTGTCCAACGCCCTGGAAAACGCCGCCGGGTATACCTGTGAACTCGAATATCTAGTGTTGCTGGCGGGCGAGCTCGGGTTGATGGATGAAGAGACCATCGAGGAATTGGCCTCGACGCTCGTCGGCTTCAAGAAACAGCTTGAAGAAGACCTCGCGGATTTATGACCGGGATTGCCAAGATCGCGCCGGACGCCGGCGCGCGGCGACCGTGAGAACGGCAGGCCCATGCCCGACTGGCTCACGATTCATATAATAGGATTGATCCTGGTCGCCGCCGTGTTCGGCGGCATGCTGTTCTTCGCCGCCCTGTTCACGCCGCTGGTTTTCCGCAAACTTCCCCGGGACACCGCGGCCGCCTTCTTGCGCGACGTGTTTCCCGCCTATTACCGGGTAATGGGAATCGCCAGCTTGGTCGCGGCCCTGCCGCTCGGTCTGGCGCAGGGCTACAAGCCGGAAGTGGCGATGATGGTCGCCGTCGCGGCCGGATTCGTCATCGCCAACACGGTGATCCGGCCGCGCATCGAGCGGGCGCGGGAAGATGGGCGCGACGCCCGGTTCAAGACCCTGCATCGAACCAGCGTGATCTTGAACCTGTGCCAATTCGTGCTGGTGACGATTGTCCTGATTCGGTTGGCGCAATAAAGCGGGGACATCGTCTATGATCACCTCCAAGCCCCGAATCAAAGATCGGCGCGGCGGCGCGAAAACATCATCGGCGGTCATGACGAAATCGGACGACACGGCATCGGCGACGCCTTTCTGGAAAGCCAAGCGTCTGGATCAAATGACGCCGCAGGAGTGGGAGTCGCTGTGCGACGGCTGCGGTCAATGCTGCCTGCATAAGATCGAGAACGAGGACTCCGGGGACATCGCTCTCACCAACGTCGCCTGCCGCTATCTCGAGTTGGGCCAATGCCGGTGCGGCGACTATGACAATCGTCATCGCAACGTGCCGGACTGCATATCGCTGACGCCGGACGTGGTGCCGAAATTGCGGTGGCTGCCCACCACCTGCGCCTACCGGCTGATCGCCAAGGGACAGGACCTGTACTGGTGGCACCCGCTGGTGTCGGGCGACCCCGAGACCGTGCACCAAGCGAAGATTTCGGTGCGGGATCAGGCGGTATCCGAGGATGAGGTGGAGGACCTGGAAGACCATGTCCAGGCCTGGCTCGACGCCGGCGTGGACCCTTTTGCAAAAAAACCGAAGCCGGGGCGCGGCCGGTGAACCGCGACCTCGACCTTGTGCTGCGGGGACGGCCCCTTTCGGTGCCGCTGCGGCGTGACCGGCGCGCGCGGCGGATCACCATTCACATCGATGTCGCGATCGGCGGCGCCCGCGTGACGATGCCGGTCGGCGCCACCACCGCCGAGGCGGAAAGGGCCCTGCGCGATCATGGCGACTGGCTGCTACGACGGCTCGACGCGCTGCCGGCACGGGTGCCTTTTTCGGAAGGCGCGGTTGTTCCGTATTGCGGCGTGCCCCACCGGATCGTCCATGGCGGCGCGGGCCGCGGCGTTGTCGAACGGAGCGGCGGCGACATTCGCGTCTTCGGCAGCCCGGAGCACTTACCGCGCCGGCTCCGCGACTGGCTCAAGATGGAGGCCCGCAAGGCGATATCACCGCGGTCGCTTGAAAAAGCGGCGCGTATCGACCGGCAAATCCGTCATATCTCCATTCGCGATCAGCGCAGCCGCTGGGGCAGTTGTTCGGCGGAGCGGCGCCTATCGTTCAATTGGCGCCTTATTCTCGCGCCCGATCCGGTGCTGGATTATGTGGTCGGCCACGAGGTTGCCCATATGGTCGAGATGAACCACTCGAAGAATTTTTGGCGGACGGTCGATCAGCTTACCGCGCACGCCCGCTTCGGCCGCCGGTGGCTCAAGGCGGAAGGCAATGGGCTCTATCGCTACGGCTGAGTCCGGCCGCTGACCGGAAATGCGGAATTTATGCCGGGCAACGCGGTGACCGGCGAATTGCGCAAAGCATCCCGCATAAAATCCCGCCACAGCGTGGCGGCGAGCGTACCGCCGCTGACTCTTTTCATCGGTGTAAAATCATCATTGCCGAACCATGCGCCCGCCACCAGGTCGGGCGTATAGCCGATAAACCAGGCGTCCCGATTGCCTTGGCTTGTCCCGGTCTTGCCCGCGACCGGCCGGTTCAGGCGCGCCGCCTTGCCCGTGCCCCAACGCACAACCGCGGTAAACAAGTCGTTCAAATCGTGGACATGGCGTTTTTCCAGCACACGGCCGGGCCCGCCGCCGCGCCGGCCGAACAGCACCCGCCCGGAACCGTCGCGTATTTCCTGGATGCCGAAGGGCCACGCGCCGAATCCGCCGTTCGAGACCGTCGCATAGGCGCCGACCAACTCCAGCAAGGTGACCTCATGGGCGCCGAGGGCGAGCGAAGGGTCGGGCCGCAGGCGCGCGGTGATCCCCAGCCGTCGCGCCGCCTTGATGACGCGGCCGCGCCCGGCTTTTTCCGCCAGTGCGACAGCGACGGAATTTGACGACCGCGCCGCGCCTTCCCGGAATGTCACATCGCCGCGATGGACCCGGCCCGCATTGCGCGGTGTCCATCCATTGACCGTGATCGGCCGGTCCTTGACCGTGTCGCCGGGCCGCAATCCAGCCTCCAGCGCCGCCAGATAGACGAACAGCTTGAAGGCGGAACCCGGTTGGCGCGATGCCCGGGTTGCGCGGTTGTACTGGCTTTCACCGTAGCTGCGGCCGCCGACCATGGCGCGCACCGCGCCGTCCGGGGTCATGGCGACGAAGGCGGCCTGCGAGACGTGACGATCCTCGTGCTTATCCAGAATTCGCGCCGTATGGCGTTGCGCAAACTTTTGCAATCGCGGATCGAGGGTCGTCCGGATCGTCAGGTCGCCGCCGGTGAATCCCACATAGTCGTCGACTCGGTCCAACACCCAATCGGTAAAGTATCGGGCGCCGACGGCGAAGGATCGGTTTGGCGCAGCGTCGACACGCGTTCGGCGGGCGCGGCGGCGATCGGCCGAATCGATCCAGCCCGCCTTGGCCATGCGGGCGAGCACCAGGTTCGCGCGGGCGGCGGCGCGTTTCGGATCGGCAACCGGATTGTCGCGCGACGGCGCCTTGACCAACCCCGCCAGCACCGCCGCCTGGAAAAGGGTCACTGTCGCCGCCGGCCGGTTGAAGTAGCGCCGCGCCGCGGCGTCGATGCCGTAGGCGCCGCCGCCGAAATAGACCCGGTTGAGGTAGATACTGAGGATTTGATCCTTGCTGAATCGCTGTTCCAGCCAAATCGCCAGCAGCGTTTCCGGATTTTTCGACGGATCGTTCGCGCCCGCGTGAGAAACAGGTTCTTTGCCAGTTGCTGGGTGATCGTGCTGCCGCCTTCGCGCACGGCGCCCGCCGAGAGGTTCCGGAACGCGGCGCGCAGGATGCCGAACACGTCGACGCCGGGGTGGCTGTAGAACCGCGTATCCTCGATCGCAAGAAATGCCCGCGGCAAATAGGGCGGCAGCTTCCGAACTTCGACCGACTGCCCATGCACTTGGCCATAGCGCGCCAAAACCGATCCGTCCGCCGCTTCGACGGTCAACACCGGCTTGCGGATGCCCGCCCGGTCGAGCCGCGCAATATCCGGCAAATCATAGGCGTACCACGCGACGACGCCGGCGACCGCCACCGCAAGCCAAACGGCCGTGCTCATCGAAAACCAGATCAGACGGGAGACGCGCCCGCCCGATTGCCGGGCGCGACGGTTTGGTTTTGATCCCGGCCCCTTGCGGGGCGGGGCGCGCCGGCGGGGCTTTTGCTGGGGTCCTGAATGGCGGGCCATGCTGCCCCATATAGTAATTTTCGGCCGAAGGGAACCGCGATCCTTGCACGATTATCGGGAAATTTCGAATAACGTACTGAATTTTAACGGTCAATTTGGTCACTTTGATCTAAAATTTGATTGTTCCTAAATATCCCCTAGCTTACTGTCACACTGTCTTTAATTGCGGTGGCGCTAGGATCAGTTGATTAAAGATGATAATTGCACGCCCTTACACTGAAGCTCTCGAACGGCTGAAATCCATGGGTCTTCGGCCAACCCGGCAACGGATGGCCCTTGCACGGATTTTGTTCGAAGCCGGCGACCGGCATATCACCGCCGAGCAACTCCATACGGAGTCTCAGGCCGCGAATGTGCGAGTCTCCCTGGCGACGATTTACAATACGCTGCACCAATTCACCGAAGTCGGCCTGCTGAACGAGGTGGTCGTCGAACCCGGCCGTTCGTATTTCGACACGAATGTGTCCAATCATCATCATTTCTATAATGAGGAAACGGGCGAATTGGTGGATATCAGAGCGGAATCCATCCGTCTTGATGCCTTGCCCGAATCGCCAGAAGGAACCGATGTGCGTCGGGTCGATGTGATAATCCGAGTCCGGTCCGCCGGTTAATACAGCCATCCGGCAAAAATTTTCCCAAAACCATTATTTTTTAATTTAGAATCATTCTAAAATGTTGACTCGTGGGCAACGGTGCGCAATATAGTTAACATGCGGCCGGACTCCGGGACGGCCGCGCCGACGGGTGGTATTCGGCATTGATTGGGCAATGAAAGCAGGAGGGGCACATGTCCTTGAAAGACAGCAAGACAGAGAAGAATTTGAAAGACGCCTTCGCGGGGGAGAGCCAGGCAAACCGCCGGTATCTTTACTTTGCACAAAAGGCGGACATCGAAGGCTACAACGACGTGGCGGCTGTGTTCCGATCGACCGCGGAAGGCGAAACGGGCCATGCGCACGGCCATCTCGAATTCCTCGAGGAAGTCGGCGATCCGGCCACCGGCGAGCCGATCGGCGAAACCTCACTGAACTTGAAAGCGGCGATCGCGGGCGAAACCCACGAATACACCGACATGTATCCGGGCATGGCTCGAACGGCGCGCGAAGAAGGTTTCGACGAAATTGCCGATTGGTTTGAAACGCTGGCCAAGGCTGAGAAGAGCCACGCCGGACGTTTCACGAAGGCATTGAACGACATTTAATCGGCACGAGCCGAAGCGATTGCCGACAAGCCCTCCGGGGCTTGTCGGCAGCGAATCAGGGGATTGCATCAATGAGCGAAGGCAGCCTGGAGGCGCCCGTACGGCATCCTATTGCCTGGCGGGATGATGCCTTTTACGACGAGACCGAACTCGACGCCGAGCTGCGCCGTGTGTTCGACATCTGTCACGGCTGCCGGCGCTGCTTCAATTTGTGTGACAGTTTCCCCCGGCTGTTCGACCTGATCGACGACTCGGAAAGCGGCGAACTCGACACCGTCGACAGCAAGGATTTCACGCCAGTCGTCGATGCCTGCACCTTGTGCGACATGTGCTTCATGACGAAATGCCCGTATGTCCCGCCGCATGAATTCAATCTCGATTTCCCGCACCTGATGCTGCGCTACCGCGCGATCGAACAGCGCAAGGGCAAGCGCGGCTTCGCCGAGACGCAGCTGACAAAGACCGACCGCAACGGCAAGCTCGCCGGGCTGGCGGCGCCGTTGGCGAATTGGGCGAACCGAGAAGGCAATGGGCTGACACGGCCCGTGCTGCAAGCGGTCGCCGGTGTCCACAAAGACGCCGCCCTGCCTCAATTTCACGGCCGGACCATGGTCGCGGCCGCCGCGCGCGACTCCGCCGCCGTTAACCGGGACGCGCCGGCCCATGGCCGCAAGGCGGTGCTCTACGCAACCTGCTTCGGCAATTACAACAACCCCGAAATCGGGCTCGCCACGCGGGCCGTGCTGGCCCGCAACGGCGTTGATACCGAAGTCGTCCACCCGCGCTGCTGTGGCATGCCGCAGCTCGAACACGGCGATATCGGCGCCGTCGCCGAGGCCGCGCGCGACGTCGCCGCGGCGCTGCTGCCCTGGGTGGACAAGGGCTATGACGTGGTCGCCATGGTGCCGAGTTGCGCGCTGATGCTGAAATTCGAATGGCCGCTGATCCTGCCCGAGGACGCCGAAATCAAACGGCTCGCCGCAGCGACCCGCGATGTCGCGGAATACGTGGTGGATATCGCCAAGACCGAAGGGCTGGCCGATGGGCTGTCACCGCTGGACGGCGGCGTAACGATGCATCTGGCCTGCCATGCGCGGGCCCAGAACATGGGCGCCAAGGCGGCGGAAATGCTGCGGTTGCTGCCGGATGCGGATGTCGCGGTGGTCGAACGCTGCTCCGGCCACGGCGGTTCCTGGGGCGTGATGAAGGATAATTTCGAAACCGCCCTCAAAGTCGGCAAACCGGTGGCGCGCCAGGCCGCCCGAAACGCCAAACGCTACGTCGCGTCCGAATGTCCGCTCGCCGGCATGCATATCGGCCAGGGGATCGACCGGCTCGACGGCGACACGCCGCCGATCGAGACGATTGCCCATCCAATTCTTCTGTTTGCCCGGGCGTACGGCTTTGATTTTTGAGCCTGCCGGACAAGATGCTGGGAGACACGCCATGGCGCCACGAACCGAAATCACCCGAGAAGACATCCTGCCGATGGAGACCTTCGCCGGTCTCCGCCGGGCGAAGCGGGAGGAACTCGTCCGCATAAAGCGCGACCGGCGGGTCGAAATCGGCCCGGTGGCCACATGCTATTTCGAAAATTTCGACACCATGTGGTGGCAAATTCACGAGATGCTGTTTATCGAAAAAGGCGGCGATGCGCAGATCGCCGACGAGCTGGCGGCTTTTAACCCGCTCATCCCGAAGGGCCGCGAACTCGTCTGTACGGTCATGTTCGAGATCGACGACCCGGACCGGCGCGCAACGTTTCTGTCCAAGCTCGGCGGGGTCGAGGAGACCATGTTTCTGGAATTCGCGGACGAGACGGTCGCCGGCGTGCCGGAAGCCGATGTCGACCGCACCAACGCGGACGGCAAGGCGTCGTCGGTGCAGTTCATCCATTTTCCCTTTACCGATGCGCAGGCCGAAAGTTTCGCCAGTGCCGACACCCGCGTCATCCTCGGATTCAATCACCCGAGCTACAGCCACATGGTGGTGCTTCCCGATGCGGTGCGGTCCGCATTGGCGGGCGATTTCAGCTAGCGCAAATCCCGAGCGAACCGAAACGGGTCGTGACGACGTATTTGCGTATAAATCAAGAGATAGACCATTCCACTTGAGTTTATTTGAATAAGAAAGGGTCTAGGCCCGCCCGTTTAATCCAGCCGCTGTCAGCGCAATTTTTCGTCCGGATACAGGCCCCATACGCCGGCGCGGCGGATCCAGCCTTCGTATCCCTTGGCATCGACCTCGCACCATTTGCGTTCGCAGCGCGTGATGCGGACGACCAGCCCCGGTGCCAGCCGCGCCACGGCCGGCGCATCCTTCTGCGGCGTGCGCCGCATGGTCTGCCCCTTGCCGGTCAGGATCAGGCTTCGTTTGGAAGACAGCATCGCGCGGTGAACCCAACCTTCGGCCCCTTCCCAATCGCGGATTTTCCGCCATGTGTCATATTGGGCGATGATCTGAACCGGCATGCTGCGGCTGACGAATTTCCATTTTACCGGATAGCGAACGCCCGGACCGGCCCGCACATTGACGTCGTTCGCGCGCAGCGACGCGAACCGGACGCCGGCGTCCGACTTTGCGACCTGTTTGCTCGCACCCTGGGCGGCGGCGCTCATGAATACGGCGGCGACCGCGATAAATCCGCAGTGCAACAGACGCAATCGAGCCATATCCCCCCCGGGTTTACTTTGCAGCACGGTTGTTTCCAACGCCTCAGGAATAAGTCCGATGCCCGCCCCCGGTCAAGCGTCCGTTGTGCCAGACTGGACAAGCCGCGCGCCGACTGCATAAATCGCAGTCCGCCCGACCCCATAGCCGCACAAGCGCAACCGGAACACCGTGCCAAATAAACCTGTCGTCGTCGTCACGCGCAAGCTGCCGGACCCCATCGAAACCCGGATGATGGAGTTGTTCGATATGCGGCTCAATCCTGAAGACCGTCCGCTCGGGCAGGCGGAGTTGATTGCGGCCGCGCAGTCGGCCGACGTTCTGGTCCCGACGGTCACCGACCGGATCGACCGGCCGATCATCGAGACCGCGGGCGACCGCCTTAAATTGATCGCCTCGTTCAGCACCGGCGTCGACCATATCGACCTGACGGCGGCAACCGAGCGCAACATCATGGTCACCAACACGCCCGGCGTGCTGACCGAAGACACCGCCGATATGACGATGGCGCTGATCCTGGCGACGCCGCGCCGGCTCACCGAAGGCGAACGCGTGTTGCGCGGCGGCGATTGGCCGGGCTGGAGTCCCACATGGATGCTCGGCCACCGGATCTCCGGCAAGCGGCTCGGCATCATCGGCATGGGCCGCATCGGTCGGGCGGTGGCGCAGCGGGCGCATGGCTTCGGCCTGTCGGTTCACTATCACAACCGCCGCCGGGTGCATGCGGACGTGGAAGCGGAGTTGGAGGCGACCTACTGGGAGAGCCTCGATCAAATGCTGGCGCATATGGACATCATCTCGGTGAACTGTCCGCACACGCCGGCGACCTATCACCTGCTGTCGGCCCGGCGGCTCCGGCTGCTGAAGCCGCACGCCTACATCGTCAACACCAGCCGCGGCGAAGTGATCGATGAGTCGGTGCTGGCGCAGATGCTCGAGGCGGGAGCGATCGCCGGGGCCGGGCTCGACGTCTTCGAGCGCGAACCGGCGGTGAACCCGAAGCTCCTGCGGCTCGATAACGTCGTGCTGCTGCCGCATATGAGCTCGGCCACCATCGAAGGCCGCCAGGAGATGGGCGAAAAGGTGATCATCAACATCCGCACCTTCGCCGACGGCCACAAGCCGCCCGACCGGGTGCTGGTCAGCGAATATTGAGGCTCGGTTTGCATTACCATCCGGGACGCAATGCGGGCCTGCGTCCCGATCCGAAACGGCTGAGCATCATTGGTTGTTAGAAAAATGCGGTCATTCCCGCGAAATCGGGAATCCATCTAAATCAGTGCGCCTGGACTCCGGCTCGGCGCGTTGCGCCGTCCGGAATGACATCCGTTCTCTTGTCCCAGAAGCTTCTGGTCGGCTTAGTCGGCAACCGAAGCCTCTTGCACAACCAGCCCGGTGATCGTCGGCGCGTCGCCGCACAGGGCGCAGCCGGGATCGCGCTTCACGGTGAGTGAACGAAAGCCCGCGCCCAAACCGTCATAGAGCATCAGCCGGCCCGACAATCCGTCGCCCAGGCCGAGCAGCTCCTTCAACACTTCGGTCGCCTGCAAGGTGCCCACCACGCCGGCCACCGCGCCGAAGATGCCGGCCTGATCGCAGCGCGCCACCAGATCCGGGCGCGGCGGGCTGGGAAACAGGCAGCGATAGCACGGCCGGTTCTCCCCCTCCTCCCAGGCGCGAAAGGTGGAAAGCTGGCCTTCGAAGCGCAGCAGCGCGCCCGACACCAGCGGGCGATGGGCGAAATAACACGCGTCGTTGAGCAGATAGCGCGTCGTGAAATTGTCGCTGCCGTCGACCACCAGATCGTAGGCCCCGATCAGCGCCAGCGCGTTCTCCGTGGTCAGCCGCTCGCGATAGCTCACCACGGTCACCTCGGGATTGATATCCTCGAGGCGCTCCATGGCGCTCGCCACCTTGGCCTCGCCGACATTTTCCGTCCCGTGGACGATCTGGCGCTGCAGATTGGACAGGTCGACCACGTCGAAATCGACGACGCCGAGCGTGCCGACGCCGGCGGCGGCAAGATACATCAGCACCGGGGAACCGAGCCCGCCGGCACCGACCACCAAAACCCGCGATTGCAGCAGGCGTTCCTGGCCCTCCTCGCCGACCTCGTCCAGCACGATGTGGCGCGCATACCGTTCCAATTGGGCATCATCGATCGTCATGGCAAACCCTTGTCTAAGCGGTCGAACAACGGCGTGGACAGGTAGCGTTCGGCAAAGGACGGTACGATCACCACGATGCGTTTTCCAGCCATGCCGGGCCGGGCGCCGACTTCAAGCGCGGCCGAGAGCGCGGCACCCGAGGAAATGCCCGCCGGCAGCCCTTCGAGCCGCGCCGCGTGGCGCGACATTGCGAAAGCGGATTCATTTGCCACGGTCAGCACCTCATCGATCAATTCCGCCCGTAGGACCGACGGCACGAAGCCGGCGCCGATCCCTTCTATCATATGGGTGCCCGGCCGGCCGCCGGACAGGACCGCGCTGTCCTCCGGTTCGACCGCGATCATGCGAAAGTCCGGATTGCGCGCTTTCAGGATTTCGGCGCAGCCGGTCAAGGTGCCGCCGGTGCCGACGCTGGCCACCATCGCATCGATGTCGCCGCCGCAATCGTGCCAGATTTCCTCGGCCGTGGTGCGCGCATGGATCGCCGGATTCGCCGGGTTGTGGAACTGCTGCGGCATCACCGCATCGGGCAATTCCGACACCAACGCTTCGGCCCGGCGAATCGCGCCCTGCATGCCGTCGCGGGTCGGCGTCAATTCCAGTTCGGCGCCGAGGAACGCCATCATCTTGCGCCGCTCGGTCGACTGCGATTCGGGCATGGTGAGGATCAGCCGGTAGCCCTTGGCGGCGCAGGCGAAGGCCAGCGCAATCCCGGTATTGCCCGACGTCGGCTCGACGATCACCGTTTCGGGCCCGATCCGTCCCGCCTGCTCCAGCGCCTCGATCATTGCGACGCCGATGCGGTCCTTGACCGACCCCAGCGGGTTGAAGAATTCCAGCTTGGCGACGATCTCCGCATCGACCCCCGCATCGGCCGTAAGCCGCGACAATCGCACCAGCGGGGTCGCGCCCACCGTGTCGATGATGCTGTCATAGATGCGGCCCCGAAAAGACGGCGCGGCCGCGCCCGCAGGGTTTTGTGGTTTGCCGGTATTCACAAGTCCGGAATGTAGGTCGCGGCCGGACGCGCCACAAGGCCGGGGCGGGGCGGGACGCGGCAGATGCCAAGACGAAACTTGCGCCTGGCGTTGCGGCGCGCTGAAATGGGCCGGCCTCGCCGCCCGATTTCGACCGCACGAAGATTGATCGGCTCCGCGCAATGAGTTTCACCAACGACGAACTCGACATAATCCGGCGCGCCTACGCGGCGCATGTCCTGGCGGCGGCCGGGGTCCGGAACGAACGTCTCGAAGCCGCTTTCATAACGGTGCCGCGCGAGAAGTTTCTGGGTCCTGGTCCGTGGTCCATTCTGAGTTGGCAGCAGGACTACGTCGTCACGCCGAGCGACGATCCGGCCTATCTCTGTGCGGACGTGCTGGTTGGAATTGAAATCGATACCGATATTCGTCTCAACAACGGCAAGCCCTCCTTCCATGCATTGCTGATCGACCATGCAAACCCGGCCGCGGGCGATCACGTCGTCCATATCGGCGCCGGCACCGGCTACTTCACCGCGATTCTGGCGGCACTTGCCGGACCGGCCGGCCGGGTGACGGCGATCGAATACGAACTCGACCTCGCGCGCCGCGCGGCCCGAAACCTCGCCGATTGCGAACACGTGACCGTCGTCGAAGGCGACGGCACGACGGCGGATTTCGATGCCGCCGACGTCGTCTACGTTAACGCAGGTGCGACCCATCCCGCCGCGATCTGGCTCGACCGGCTGAAGGAAGGCGGACGGCTTATCCTGCCACTGACCGCCGGCAAAGGCTTCGGTAAGCGCGGCGCGGTATTTCGCATCGGCCGCACGGGCGACCGGTATTCGGCAACATGGCTCTCAGGCGTCGCCATCTACCCCTGCGCCGGCGCCCGGGACGATGCCGCCGAAGCGGCCCTGCTGCGCGCGTTCGAAAAGAAAGGCTGGGAATTCGTCCAAAGCCTCCATCGTCATAACGACATACCCGCCGAAGGCTGCTGGCTCTGGGCCGACGGCTGGTGTCTGTCGTACGATTGAGCAAGGCCACGGGCGTAGCCGATCGTATCCAATGCTCCCGCTTCCGATTAGAGCCGCACGGACGCGTGCCCTAGCCCGCCGACTCTTGCGCCGGTTCGCCGTCTTCCGTGGTCACTTCGTGGTCGGCGCTGCGTTTGGCCTCGAAAACCGACTCGTTGCGCCGGCGGCGATCCGGGCCGACATATTCCTCGGATTTGGTGAAGGGCCTTGGGTTTTCGATAATGCTGCGAATGCGTTCGTACAGCGTCTTGGCGTCGATCGGTTTGGCGAGCACCTCGGTGACGCCTGAATCGCGGGCTTGTTCGACCTTTTCCAGTTCCGTATAGCCGGTGCACAAGATGATCGGGACGAACGGGTTCGGGCTGTCTTCGTCGGTGCGGATCTTGCGGGTCAGGGTCAGGCCGTCCATCGGCGCCATTCTCCAATCGGTGATGATCAGATCGGCGGGAAATTCCTTCATCGCCTCCAAGGCCGCCACGCCATTACTGACGTCATGCAGGCAATCCGCGCGCACACCGAGGCCGCGCAACAGCTCCCGCAGGAGTCCCCGCATGTATTGATTGTCCTCGACCAGGAGGACATTCAACTTCGAAAAGTCGTATGCCATGAGCGGCGCGTCCGAACTCCTTGGATTACAGGCAATTCTAGGTAGCAGGTTAGGGTTAACGAAGCGTTAGGACGGCAAGCGCCGACATCATTTCGGTTTGCTCGGGATTTGCTATAATGCGCCGCACAAACAAAAGCCCGATTCCCGAGAGATTTGCATTTAGGCGGTCGTCTCCTTTCCGGCATTTTCCGCGTTGTTGCGTTCCGGTATGAGCGACGGCGCCTGGTCGATAATGTCGGCACGAAGACGCGGCAGCGCGTGCGGGTATTCGCGCTGCAAAAACTCTATCAGCCGTTCCCGCACCTGGCAGCGCAGGTCCCACGCGTCGCCCGAGTTGCGGGCCCCCATCAGCGCGCGAAGCTCGACGCCGCGCTCGGTCGCGTTGGTAACCTGAAGGCCCCAAACCTCGCCGTCCCACAAGGGTGACTCCCGGAGGATATGATGCAACGCTTCACGGATGCGGCTTACCGGCACGGTGTAGTCGGTGTACAGAAATACCGTGCCAAGAATATCGGCGCTCTTGCGGGTCCAATTCTGGAACGGTTTTTCGATAAAATAGGTCAGCGGCACCACCAGACGTCTGCGGTCCCAAACGCGGACAACGACAAATGTCATCCGTATCTCCTCGATCCAGCCCCATTCGCCTTCCACGATAACGACATCGTCGATCCGGATCGGCTGCGCCAACGCCAACTGAATGCCCGCAAACATGTTGGATAGAACGGGACGCGCGGCGAAGCCGACGACGATGCCGGCAATGCCCGCCGAGGCGAACAGCGTGATGCCGATCTGACGAACCCCGGGGATCGCCATCAGGAGGACCGAGACGGTAACCGCCAGAATAATCACGCCCAGAACGCGCTGCAGCAGATCGACCCGGGTGTGGACTTCCCGCGCCCTCAGATTATCGGCGGCGCCAAGATCGTATCGGGCGGTCGTGACGTCCTTGATACTCCGCGTCAAACTGAAGGCGAGCCAGCCAAACGCCGCCGTGAGAGAAAGCGATAGAAGGTGTCCGGCAACGGCCCTGGCGCCTTCCGAGACATCGAGCCCCGGCAAGATCGCGATAACGGCCAACAAGGTAATGATGAGCCACGCCGGACGGTTGGCATGACGGACGATGGAATCGTCGATGACGCCGGCGGTCCGGCGGACCACACGGTTGAGTACGATGAACAGGAGGCGATGCGCCAAAAAGGCAAGCACAATGGCCGCGGCACCGACGGCCGCAACGGCCAGCCACGGCTCCACGCTCTCAAAGATTTTTTCTTGCATCATGGCTTTTACCAACCGCTGCGGGGCCGTCCGCGAGCATTTTGGAATGTTAGTGTAGCGCGCAGATTAACTCTACCCTGACCGGGATTTGGAGCCTCCCGACGCGTCCCGGAATGCCGCGAACTCCGAAACTATGGCTTCGCGCAAGCTTTGGGCGGCCGGCGAAAGGGCCGCGCCCCGGCGCCGGATCAAGCCGATACGGCGTTCAATGCCCGGATCCGTTAGCCGCCGGCAGGTGAGATTGGCCGAATTGACCGCGCTGAGCGCCAGCGCCGGAACCGCGGCAACACCCATTCCCGCCGCAAGAAATCCCAGTACCGTACTGAGGTGCTGCATTTCGAATTGCCACTCGAGCGACGGCAGCGCTGCCCGCAAGTGCCGGCCGATGCCACTGTCCGGGCCCAGCACGATACACCGGTGCCCGGTCACCTTCGCCCATGCGATGGGCGTACCGCCGGCGAGCGGGTGTTCCGGACGGCAGGCCAGCACGAAATGCTCCACCGCCAGGGCCTCGAACGCGATTTCCGCGTCCGGCTCGCCTTCCATGTCGATCCCGAATTCCGCCTCGCCCGACCGCACATGCTCCTGGATTTCCGGTCCGGTGGCATCCAGAACCCTTAGTTTTACGTCCGGATGCGCGGTGCCGAAACGCTCGGCCGCAAGCGGCAACAATCCGCACGCCACGGTCATCAGGCTGGCAATTGTGACGACACCCATTCGCTTTTCGATGACGTCGCCGATCCGGCCCAGGGATCGTTCGAATTCCCCCACCATTCGATGCGCCAACGGCACGAACTCCCGGCCGATGGCCGTCAACGCCACCCGCCGCGTGGATCGATCGAACAAGCGGGCACCGAGATGATCCTCGATCTTCCGAACGCGCCGGGAAAGCGCCGATTGCGACACATTGAGCCGGTCCGCCGCTTGCCGGAAGCTTTCGAGTTCCGCAATCACCAGGAATGCCCGGACGTCGTCGAGACTTATATTCATGCGATTTATGCAACAATAAATGATTTAATTGAATTTCACACATCTATTGGGGTTTGGCAAACTGCACTCAACGATGGAGTACAGGAAATGCAGCGATCCATACCTTGCGTGATGATGCGTGGCGGGACCTCCCGGGGGCTCTATTTCACGGGCGCCGACTTGCCGGAAGATACGGCAATCCGCGACGCGGTCCTTGTCGCCGCGATGGGGTCCGCGGAACCATCCCAAATCGACGGGGCCGGCGGCGGCACCAGCGTATCGAGCAAGGTCGCGATCGTTTCACCCTCCGCGCATCCCTGGGCGCAGGTCGACTATCTGTTCGCCCAGGTCGGCGTGCGGGACGCCATCGTCGATACGGCGCCGTCCTGCGGCAACATCCTGGCCGGCGTCGCGCCCTTCGCCATCGAAAGCGGTTACGTGCCGGCGCAGGACGGCGAAACGGTGGTGCGCATTCACAACGTCAACACCGGCGCCCTGATCGAAGCCATCGTTCAAACGCCCGGCCGCCAGGTTTGCTACGACGGAGATACGGTGATCGACGGCGTGCCCGGTTCAGCCGCGCCCATCAAGCTCGGCTTTCGCAACATCGCCGGCGCCAAGACCGGGCGCCTTCTGCCGACCGGAAAGGTGCGCGACACGGTGGAGGGAATCCCGGTCACCTGTATCGACCTGGCGATGCCGATGGTGCTCGTGCCGGCGGCGAGCCTTGGCAAAAGCGGCCATGAGACGAAGGATGAACTCGATACGGATACCGAATTTCTCGGTCGGCTGGAATCGCTGCGCCGCGAGGCCGCACTGCTGATGGGGCTCGGCGACGTATCCAACTCCGTCATTCCCAAGATCGCCCTTCTGGCGAAGCCGCAAGGATCGAGCGGTGTCTCATCGCGCTATTTCGTGCCGCAGAACTGCCATGCCGCCCATGCCGCGACCGGTGCGATCTGCATCGCCGGCGCGGCGCTGATCGACGGTACGGTCGCGCACGAAATGCATGTCCGGGACGTATCCGCAGCCATTCGTGTGGAGCACCCTAAGGGCGCAATAGCGGTCGATATCCGGGCAGCAGCCGCGAACGACATCGATGCCGCCTATCTGGTCCGGACGGCGCGGCCGATCTTCACCGGCCAAATTCAGGTGCCGGCTTCGATATGGCCGATCGAGAACCGTCTCAGCGAAGCGGCCTGAAAATTCCCCGAACGGCCCCCGGTTCGGCGATCGACGCGGCGCGGCCGACACCGGATACGCCGGCCTTTCGAATTGCCAGCCTATCTGCGACACTCTGCGCGGGCCTGCCTCTCCTGATCGGGTCCGTGCCGCATTGCGGCGCCGGGGTCTTCCCTGAACCGATGGCCGTCTTGGCAGCAGTAGCAAAGGCATACCGACGTGACCAAAATCAACATTCAGTTCACTTTATTTTCCGCATTTTATTCGCCGCTCATTTCGACCATGTCCGGCGGGTTCCTCAAGGCAGAAGGGCTCGAACCGGATTGGTCCGTTGCACAGCCTGGCGTTTCCGCGCTCGCCGCCTTGGCCGACGGGTCCGCGCATGTGGTTCAATCGGCGCTCAGCCAGGGCTTCACATCGCTGAACAAAGGCGAAACGCCGGTCGGTGTCCATTTCGCCCAGGTCAACGAGATGGACGGCTTCTTTCTAACCGGCCGCGCGGCTGATCCCGCGTTCTCCTGGAACCAGCTCGAAGGCGCCGACGTCGTTATGTTCGGCGGCGGCCAGCCGCTCGACATGTTCAAATTCGCCTGCCACAAGGCCGGCATCGATTATGGCAAGATCAACCCCATCACGCCGGGCGGGGCGGCGGATATCGACACGGCATTTCGCGACGGCCAAGGACAGTATGTCCAGCAGCAGGGCCCGTTCCCGCAGCAACTGGAAGCCGACAGCGTCGGACACATCGTGGCCCAGGTCGGACCGCAGATCGGACCGTGCGGATTCTCCAGCCTTGCGGCGACACGCGACTGGCTCGAAACGGATATGGCGAAAGCCTTCGTGCGCGCCTACAGGAAAACCCGCGCCTATATGAACGAAGCGCCGGCCGCCGAGATCGCGAAGGCGGAGAAGCCGTATTTTCCCAATATCGAGGAAACGGTGCTGGCCGATTGCATCGCAACCTATCAGCAGCTTGGTTGCTGGACACCGCATGTGGAAATCACGCGGCCGGCCTATGAGGTCACCTTGGACGTCTACGAATTCAACGGCCTGCTGAACGAGCGCTATTCGTATGAGCAGGTCTGCGCCGACCCGCCGGCGACCGACTGACGATTGACTCCGGATCAGATGGCGAAATCGACCTGAGTATCCCGGCCGCTTTCGACGCCCGATTCGCGAGCCTTGCGGCACAGATCCTCGATACTGATCTTCTCGAGCCGCACCAAGGCGGCCGCCTGAAGCTCCGACCAGATCGGCTCCAGCACCGCCTGGCCGAGCGGCGAGCCTGCATCTTCGTCCGCGTCGTTTTGTTCGATCTCGGAGACAATGCGGACGATCTCCGCCAGCGCGATACGCCGGCGTTCGCGCGCCAACCGATAGCCGCCGCGCGGGCCGCGGACGCCGCGCAGGATATCGGCGCGGACAAGATGCTGCAGCACCTGCTCGAGATAGCGGCGGGGAATGCCCTGGCGTTCGGCGATTTCCTTGCTCTGCACCGGCACGTCGGATGCGTTGTAGGCGATGTCGAGCACCGCCTCGATGGCGAAGCGGAGCTTGCGGGTCAGGCGCATCATTGATCGTTTCCGCCGGTCCCCGTGGACCCAAACCCGCCGGCGCCGCGCGCCGTCTCCGGCAGCGACTCGACGACGTCCCATTCCAGGCGGGTCACCGGCGCCACGACCATCTGCGCGATGCGCATACCGCGGGTGACGGTGAAGTCGTCCGACCCGTGATTGATCAGGATGACGCCAACCTCACCGCGGTAATCCGCATCGACCGTGCCCGGGCTGTTCAGCACGGTCACGCCGTCGCTCAACGCCAACCCGGACCGCGGCCGCACCTGCGCCTCATACCCGGCAGGCAGCGCGATTGACAGGCCCGACGGGATCAGCGCCCGGCCGCCCGGCGGCAGGGTGACGTCCTCGCCCAATGCGGCCAACAGGTCGAGCCCGGCGCTGTCGGCGGTCTCGTAACGGGGCAGGGGAAGATCGGCGCCATGGGGCAGCCGGGTAACGGCGACGCTGACGGGTTTCATGAGTCGGCCGCGGCTCCCGGCCCGTCGTCAAGCGATGCGGCGAAATGGTCGGCGACGGCGCGCGCCAGGCGCTCGGCGGCCGCCGTCTTGCTCATCGTCGGCCAGGCCTCGACACCGGACGCATCGACCAGATGCAACGTGTTCGAATCGCCGCCGAACGTGCCCTGGGCCGGCGACACGTCGTTCGCCAGCAACCAGTCGCAGCCCTTGCGGAGGCGTTTCTTCTTGGCGTTTTCGACCACGTTCTCGGTTTCGGCGGCAAAGCCCACGACCAGTTTGGGACGCCGGTTACCCGACGCCTGCGACAGTGTGCGCAGGATATCCGGGTTCTCGGTCAATTCGAGCGGAAGCGGCTTGCCGCCGTTCTTCTTCATTTTCTGCGCGGCCGATTTCTTGACCCGCCAGTCGGCCACCGCCGCCGCGCACACCGCGACATCGACCGGCAGCGCCGATTTACACGCCGCCAGCATCTCGCGCGCGGTCTCGATATGCACCACCGACAGTCCCGGCGGATCGGGCAGCGAGACGGGCCCGGTCACCAGGGTCGTTTCCGCGCCGAGCCGGGCCAGGGCGCCGGCGATGGCGTGGCCCTGCTTGCCCGATGAATGATTGGCGATGAAGCGCACCGGATCGATCGGCTCCCGCGTCGGGCCGCTGGTCACCAGCGCCCGCTGGCCCGCCAGGGGACGTGCGTGCGATCCGGTTTGCGACCCGGCAGCGAAAAAATCTTCGACAGCGGTGAGGATTTCCGGCACATCGGCCATGCGTCCCTCGCCATACTCGCCGCAGGCCATGTCGCCTTCGACCGGACCGACCCGCAGCACGCCGCGCCCATCGAGCGTGGCGATATTTGCCTGGGTCGCCGCGTGCTCCCACATGCGCACGTTCATTGCCGGCACCGTCATCACCGGCTTGTCGGTCGCCAACAGCGCGGTGGTCGCCAGATCGCCGGCGATGCCCATGGCCATCTTGGCCAGCATGTCCGCCGTCGCCGGCGCCACGACCAGCAGATCCGCCTCGCGCGACAGGTTGATATGGCCCATTTCCGATTCGTCGGTGAGCGAGAAGATATCGCTGTAGACCTTGTCCTCCGAGAGCGCGGCCAGCGATAGCGGCGTCACGAACTGGCTGCCGCCTTCGGTCAGGATGCAGCGCACCGCGGCGCCCCGCTCGCGCAGCCGGCGGATCAGATCGAGGCATTTGAAGGCCGCGATGCCGCCGCAAACGATCAAAAGAATGCGCTTCCCTTTTAACAAACCGCGTTTCCCGCTTTTTACATCTGCAAACTGTAATACTGAACCTAGTGCGCCCTACCGCCGGTCGCAAGGCTTGTCCGCCGGGCCGCCGACCGGGAACTGCACGGGAAACTCTAGCGGAGCAACGTAAAGCCGCCGTTAACCCGCACTTCTCAAACTGTCGGGGCGACGGCGCCGCGCAGGCCACGGACAGTTTGAGAAGTGCGGGTTAAGAGCCAGGTGCGGTCATGGACCGGTCATATGAAAAGCCCGATGATCAGACCGAGCGCCGCCGCCGTCAGCAGCAGCCAGACCCGCCCGCCGCCGCCTTCGCCTGAGCCCTTCAACCCTTCGACCGTGTCGGGATGGAGCCGGAGGCCGTCGGCCGTCACCGTTTCGGACAGCCGATCCACCAGGGACGACAGCGCCGGCAGCCGGCGGGCGAGATCGGCGAGTTCCGTCGCCGCCTCGCGCAACCGGGCCTCGGGCCCGCGGTTGGCGCGCATCCACTCTTCGATCAACGGCCGGGCGAGCAGCCACATATTGGTGTCGGGATCGAGCCGGCGGCCCACGCCTTCGGAGACCAGCATGGTCTTTTGCAACAAGAGCAGTTGCGGCTGGGTTTCCATCTGGAACCGCTCGGTTACCTCGAAAAGCTGGGCCAGCAGCCGGGCCAGCGATATCTCGTTCATCGGCCGGCCGTGGATCGGTTCGCCGATGGCGCGGCACGCCTGGGCGAAGGCTTCGCGCGACTGGGTACCGGGTACGTAGCCGGCCTCGAAATGCACGTCGGCCACCCGCCGGTAGTCGCCATCGAGGAATCCGATCAGCATGTCGGCCAGATAATGGCGCGTCTTCCGGTCCAATCGACCCATGATGCCGAAATCCACCGGCAGCAGGCTGCCGTCCTCGCCGACAAACATGTTGCCCGGATGCATGTCCGCATGGAAGAAGCCATGCTCGAACGCCTGATGGAAAAAGGACGCGGCCGACCGCGCCAGCAAATCCTGCGTATCCAGCCCGGCATCCTTGATGCGCGCGCTGTCACCGAGCGGAATGCCCTCGACCCGTTCCAGGGTCAGCACCCGGCGGGAGGTGCGCGTCCAGTCGACCCGCGGCACGTGGAACAGTGGCTCGTCCCGCGATTGGGCGGCGAATTCGGCCGCCGCAGCGGCTTCCATGCGCAGATCGAGTTCATTGGCCACGGTCTCGGCGAAGGTTTGTACGACCGCCACCGGCTGGAAGCGGCGCAGCTTCGGCTGGACCGTCTCGATGCGGCGCGCCAGCCAGTAGAACAATGCCAGATCTTCCTGAAAGCGCTCTTCTATCCCGGGCCGCAGCACCTTCACCGCGACCGCCTCGCCCTCGATGGTGCGTGCGAAATGCACCTGCGCGATCGAGGCGGCGGCGACCGGCTCGGTCTCGAATTCGCTGAACAGGGTATCGATCGGCGCCCCCAGGCCGTCCTCGACCGTCTCGATAGCCTGCGCCCCCGGGAAGGGCGGCATGCGGGCCTGTAACGCGGCCAGGTCGTCGGCGATTTCTTCGCCGATCAAGTCTGAGCGCACGGCGAGCGACTGACCGAGCTTGATGAAACTGGGGCCGAGCGCGATCAACGCGGCGGCAAGCCGCTCACCCGGGCGACCGGTCGCCTTTCGCGCCGGCAGGAGCCGCTTGAGCCAAACCACCAGGACCGGCGCCACGCCCGCTTCCTCAAGCGGAAACAGCGCCGCGTGCCGGGCCAGGATGCGCGCGATGCGCCACAACCGGAAAAGGTTCTTGAACTCTGACAACATACCGTGCGGCCGCGCCGCCTCAGACCCGCCAGGCCGAATGCAGGGCCGCGATGCCGCCGCTCAGATTGCGGTAGCACCCGCGCTCCAGCCCGGCCGCGCCGATCCGGTCGAGCAGATCGTCCTGGGTCGGAAAACGGCGGATGCTTTCCGCGAGATACCGGTAGGCATCCTCATCGCCGGCGACCATCGCGCCGAGCGCCGGCAGAACGGAAAACGAATAGCGGTCGTACAGCGACTGCAACCAGGGCAGCGAGACATGGCTGAACTCCAGGCACAGGAAACGGCCGCCCGGTTTGAGCACCCGCCGCGCTTCCGCCAGCGCCCGGTCGATCTGCGTCACATTGCGCAAGCCGAAGGCGATCGTGTAGGCGTCGGCGGTCGCATCGGCGAGCGGCAGCGCCTCCGCGTCGCCGACCACCCAGTCGATATCGCAGGGCAGACCGCGGTCGATCGCGCGGTCCCGGCCGACCCGGACCATCGAGACATTGATGTCGCACACCGTGACGCGGCCGCCCGACGCGGCGCGGAAGCGGAAGGCCACGTCGCCGGTACCGCCCGCCACGTCGATCAGGTGCATTCCCGGGCGCGGCCGCAGCCAGTCGATCAGCGCCGCCTTCCAGAGCCGGTGCACGCCGCCGGACATCAGGTCGTTCATCAGGTCGTACCGGCCGGCGACGCTGTCAAAGACACCGCGCACCAAGCCGGACTTATCGGCGGCCGGCACCGCCCGGAATCCGAAATCGGCTTCATCTTGATCGGATGGTCCGTCGGCCGGTTTGTCGGGCGCGCCACCCGGTGCGTGTGTATCCACCATGGCGGCGACGATAGCGCAGCCGTCGCGGGTTTGCTAGAAGAGGCGCGATGCCGGAGCTGCCAGAAGTCGAAACGGTTTGCCGGGGCCTGCGGCCGCGGTTGGAAGGCCGTATCCTGAAGGACGTCATACAAAGGCGGCCCGACCTGCGCTTTCCGATTCCCGACAGTTTTGTTGAGCGGTTGCGGGGCCGCCGCATCGTGACGATGGACCGCCGCGCCAAGTTCCTGCTGGCGACGATGGACGACGACTCGGTTTTGATCGTCCATCTCGGCATGTCGGGACGGATGACGCTGCATGAAGGATCGCCGCCGCCGGCGGGGCCGCACGACCATGTGGAATTCGTCACCGATGACGGTTGGACCATCCGGTTCTGCGACCCGCGCCGATTCGGCATGGTCGACTTGACCTCGACGGCGGCGCTGGCGGACCACAGGATGCTGCGGACCCTCGGGCCGGAACCGCTCTCCGACGACTTCTCCGCCGCCAGCCTGCGCGCCGCGCTGGCCGGCCGGCGCACCCCCTTGAAGGCGGCGCTGCTCGATCAGAAGACGGTCGCGGGTCTCGGCAACATCTACGTCTGCGAAGCGCTGTTCCGGGCCGCGCTATCGCCGCGGCGCAGCGCCCACACCATCGCGGGCCAGCGGTCCGAGCGGCTGGTCAAGGCGATCAAGGAGGTGCTCGCCGATGCGATCGCGGCCGGCGGCTCCAGCCTGCGCGACTATGTCCAGGCCGATGGCGAGCTCGGCTATTTCCAACATCAATGGCGGGTCTATGGCCGCGAAGGCGAGGCCTGTGCCTTCGGCGCGGA
This sequence comes from Alphaproteobacteria bacterium, assembly GCA_029861675.1. The sequence goes on along the minus strand of JAOTYV010000029.1, from coordinate 1,486 downwards.
GCCGGGCGGCGCCAATCGCGCCTGCGACGGGATCATCCGGCGGGTCGCGCAAAGCGGCCGATCCACTTTTTATTGCGGAAAACATCAGAGGTGAGCACAGTGGGCGGGGCATGAGACACCGACCAACGCTAGCCGCACTGGTCCTTGGCGCGCTGCTCATAAGCGGCGCCGGGACCGGCATGACGTCCGGCCGGGCGGCCGCGGCGGAACCCTTTCTCGAGGGCTTCGGCGACCTGCCGGTGATGCGGGGTCTGTCCGTGGCGAAGGACGCCGGCGTGGTTTTCGACACCCCGTCCGGGCGCATCGTCGAGGGCTATGCCGCCGGTGGCGTGACGCGCGCCCGAGTCGCGCGATTTTATCGCCGCACCCTGCCGCAGCTCGGCTGGACCAGGGCCGGCAAGGGGCGCTATCACCGCGAAGGTGAAGTGCTGACGCTCAATTACAAGGGCAAGGACGGCGCGCTGACGGTGCGTTTCACCTTGTCGCCGGCGAAGAAGAGAAAGGGCGCCCGCAAGCCCTAGTTCCGACGGAGGAACGTCCGACGCGATACGCGCCGGCCCAGCGCCGGCATCCTTGAACCACTGCAAACGGGAAGACCAAACTGATGGCGTATGAACATATTCTTGTGGCCACCCACGGGCCCGTCGGCCTGATTACCCTGAACCGGCCGCAGGCGCTCAACGCGCTGTGCACGCCGCTGATCAACGAACTCGGCCAGGCGCTTGATGCGATGGAGGCGGATGACGATATCGGCGCAATCGTGCTGACCGGATCGGACAAGGCCTTTGCCGCGGGCGCCGACATCAAGGAGATGCAGCCCAAGACTTACATGGATTGCTATCTCGGCGGCTTTATCACCGATGGCTGGGAACGGGTCGCCGAATGCCGCAAGCCGATCATCGCCGCGGTTGCCGGCTACGCGCTCGGCGGCGGGTGCGAACTCGCCATGATGTGCGATTTCATTATCGCCGCCGACACGGCGAATTTCGGCCAGCCGGAGATCAACCTCGGCGTCATTCCGGGCGCGGGCGGCACCCAACGGCTCACCCGGTTCGTCGGCAAGTCGAAAGCGATGGAAATGTGTTTGACCGGCCGCATGATGGATGCCGCCGAAGCGGAACGAAGCGGACTTGTCAGCCGAGTCGTCGCGGCCGGAGAGCTGATCGAGGACGCCCTTAAAACGGCAACCAAAATCGCCAAATTGTCCCGCCCGTCGGTCTTTATGGCGAAGGAATCGGTAAACCGGGCCTATGAATCCACCCTGGCCGAAGGCGTCCGATTCGAGAGGCGGTTGTTCCATTCGCTCTTCGCAACCGAGGATCAGACGGAAGGGATGGCCGCTTTCGCCGAAAAACGCAAACCGGACTTCAAGAACCGGTAGCGCGTTTCGCCATTTTTGATCCCGAGTCGCGGCCGTGGGCGAGTCGCCGTATCCCCGCCGTATCCCCGCCGTATCCCCAAGGATACACGGCCAAAGCCGGGCTTG
>JAOTYV010000028.1 GCA_029861675.1 Alphaproteobacteria bacterium | reverse complement strand
TGGCCGCGCTGCGTCATGCGGAGGTCGTGGAGGAATTCTCTTATGTCTCGACCGCGGGCGGTGCCTTCCTTGAATGGCTGGAGGGCAAGGACTTGCCGGGTGTGGCTGCGTTGCGCACCAATTGATCGGCTGACGCGCCGCCAAGGATGGCGGAGCGTTGGCGCGGCCGCGCTGATCGCCGGATCCTTGGGGCCGGTGCATGCGGACGCGCCGGGACAGCGATTTGAGGTCCGTCCGCAAGATCTGCCCGCGCCATATGCCACGCGGAGCGCTTCCAACAGTCCGGACCGGGTGCGCCGGACGGCGAAAATGCGTCCGGTGGCGCCGGCGGGCTACCGCGTCACATTGTTCGCCGAGGGTTTCAGCCATGCCCGCTGGCTCGCGGTGGCGCCGAGCGGTGAAGTGTTCCTCGCGGAACCCCGAGCCGGCAAGGTCACTCTGCTGATCGATTCGAACCGCGACGGCCGTGCCGACAAGCGCTTTGCGTTTGCCGCCAATCACGACACCCCGCACGGCTTGGCGGTGTGGGGGCGCTATCTTTATGTGGCCGACCTGGAGGGGGTGTGGCGCTACCCGTGGCGCGCCGGTCAAACCGTTGCGAAAGGGCGGCCGAAGCGGCTGACCCCATCCGGCGCATTCGGCGACAGCGGCGGGCACTGGACCCGCAACATCGCAATCAGCCCGGATGGCCGGCATCTCTTCGCGGCGATCGGCAGCGCCGGCAACCTTGACGAGGAGCCCGAGCCGCGCGCCACCGTGAAGCGGTTCAACATCGATGGCAGCGGTGGCGCGGTGTTCGCCCGGGGCCTGCGGAACCCGGTCGGGATCGCGTTTCACCCCGATACGGGACTGCTCTATACGGTGGTGAACGAGCGCGACGGGATGGGCGACGGCCTCGTGCCGGATTATTTGACGCAGGTTCGCGACGGCGGCTTTTATGGCTGGCCCTATGCCTATATCGGTCCCAATCCACAACCCGGATTTGCGCAAAAGCGGCCCGACCTGGTGCGCCGGACGCTGATTCCGGATGTGCTGTTCCAATCCCATTCGGCGCCGCTCGGACTGGTCTTCGCGCGCGGCGGTCAGTTTCCCAAGGATTGGCAGGACGACGCCTTCGTGGCCCTGCATGGCTCCTGGAATTCCGGCACGCCCACCGGCTACAAGGTCGTCCGTGTGCCGTTCGAGAATGGCCGGCCGCTCGGCTGGTACGAAAATTTCCTGACCGGATTTCGCATCGACCGGCAAGCCGGTACCGCCAGGGTTTGGGGCCGGCCGGTCGGGTTGGCGATTGCGGCGGACGGCAGCCTGTTGATCGCCGCCGATGGCGACAATTCGATCTGGCGGGTGAGCCGCCGCTGAAATCCGGTTAACACTATTTTTACCGCACCCGCCTACAAGTTAGGGTTGTTGCCGGATTTGGGAGGGATTATGACGGAAATTGCGACTTCTATCTCGGTGCTGCCGCCGCTCGACAAGGCGCCGCAGACGGGCCTGCAGGACGCGCAAAACCGCGCTGGTGCTGCCGAAGCGGCCGGCCGGAGCCCAGAAGCAGGCCAACAGACCGCCGAAGCGGTCGCCGGTGCGGCGGACAAGCCGGCGCTGGGGTCATCCACCGACGATCGGAAATCACCGCCCCAGGATGGGCGCGGCGGTCTGGTCGATCTCACGGTGTAACGCCCTTCGGCGCACGTGAATTTCTCTTCGATGGCGGCGTCGCCGATTCTAGACCAATTCTTGTTCAAATAGACTCACGTGAAATGGTCTATCTCTTTGTTTATACGCAAACACGTCGTCGCGAACCGTTTCGGTTCGCTCGGGATTTTCTCTAGGTGCCGGGAAACTCAACCCCTCTTGAATTCGTCGGCTCGCCGGGACACAGTATCGCCATGGCAGACACCACGGATGGGCTGGGTTCGGCTGCGGGCCCGCGGGTAAATCAAATACCCGAAGGCGATAACCGGCTGCGTCTGGTATGCCCGGATTGCGGTTTCATCAACTACGAAAACCCAAAAATTGTCGTCGGATCCGTCGTCACCTGGGACGACAAGGTTCTATTGTGCAAAAGAGCGATCAATCCGCGCCGCGGATACTGGACGATTCCCGCAGGATACCTCGAACTCAATGAAACGGCGGCGGACGGCGCACAGCGCGAGGCGCGTGAGGAAGCCTGCGTCGATATCGACATCGACGCCTTGCTGGCAGTCTATAACGTGCCACGTATCAGCCAGGTGCAATTGATCTATCGGGCCACGCTACGGTCGCCGGATTACGCCGCGGGCGAAGAGAGTCTGGCGGTCGACCTGTTCGATTGGGACGATATTCCCTGGTCCGAACTGGCTTTTCCCTCGGTGACGTGGGCGTTGCGGCATTTCCAGGAGATCGGCGGTGCGCCGGCCTTCAATCCGTTCGGCAATCCGCCCGGCGAAACCGGGAACTACGGTCCGGGCGGCGGCGGATCCTCGGGTGCGGCATCGGGCAGTTGATGGCGGGTTATCACGGGTAACTGCAGGATCGTGAAAATTACGGTCAGGATCAGGATCCCGAAAATTTTGAAATTTACCCAGACATCGGTCGAGGTGTAACGCCAAACCAGCTCGTTCAAGATCGCCATACCGGCAAAAAACAGCGCAAATCGTAGCGTCAGAACGTACCAGCCGCGGTCGTCCAGCTTCCAGGCGGACTGCAGCAGCGGTTTTAGCAGCGGCCGCTGGAACAGCAGGCCGCCGAACAGCGCGATTGAGAAAATGGCCTGCACGATGGTCGGCTTCATTTTGATAAAGCGCTCATCCTGCAGCCACAGGGTCAATCCGCCGAAAACCATGACGATGCCCGCGGTCACCACGGGCATGATCGGGACGCGTCGCTCGATGATCAACGCGAGCGCCACGGCGATCACGGTGGTCACCATGAGCGCCAAGGTGGCGGCGAACAGATCCTTCGCCAGATACGCAAGAAAGAATGCAACGAGCGGCCCGTAATCCACTAAGGGTTTGAGCCATGCCGGTCCGGTGGGTTTCATCGCAGGGTTATATCAATAGGGCCCGGCGTCCGCAAAGCGCCCGGCCGGCCGCGGCACCGCCGGGGCGGTCACCCGCACGATTGGCTCAAGACAGCGGCTTGGCGTCGGCCACAGCACATTTCATGTCTTGATATTGGGGTGTGGTCTCTTTAGAAAACAACATATGGTAGCAAACGGACCCACAAACCTGCCACCCGGCGGCGCCGTCCAAGGCAATGCGCCGGCAGTGAAGCGGCCGCCGCGGCCCGATTCCGGCGAATTGAAGGCTGTTCGCGGGACGCCTGCCAACCCGCGGCCGCCCGATTCGCCCGATCACGTGGCGGCCCTGACCCGGCTCAACCGATTGCTGCAACAGGACGGCGATGAAGGACCGCCAAAGGAACCGCTGCTCCGCGGCTCGTATCTGAACATCGTGGTTTAGCGGCCTCCCCGGGCAAAGCTGGCCGGAAATCTCGCCAGAATACTGTGTTACATGTCACTGATCGTGCCGGCCGATAGGCTAGTATTCCCGGTCGGGCTACGGTGCTGCCGGAATTGGCGCTGATCCCGGCAGGGTGTGATGGTGAAAGTGATGTCCAGCGTGACTTACGATTTCGGCCGACTTTCGGTCGCCCTGGCCGACAGCAAACCGGTCATGCGCCGCGCCGTGAAAGAGGTGCTGTCGACATTCGGCTTCGCACAGGTTCACGAGCTGCCGGACGGTCTGCGGGCAATTGAATTCCTCGGCAAAGAAAGGGGAGATCCGAATTGTTCCGATGGACGCGTCGATTTGATTTTCGCCGACCTCCATCTGGAGCGTCTGGACGGCACCATGCTCGCGCGATGGCTGCGCCGCCACGAATGTTCGCCCGACCGTTTCATGCCGTTCATCATGCTCGGCGTCGGCGAATTGCACGACGTTGCGTTGGCGCGCGATGCCGGTATTTCCGAGTTCGTCATCGAGCCCTGTACGGTGGATGCGCTCGGCAGCCGGATCATCTCGACAATCGACAAACCGCGTCAATATGTCTGTTCGCAGACCTATTTCGGTCCCGATCGCCGCAACCGGCCATCTTCGCATCCGCCGGGTGAACGCCGCGAAATCGAAAACGCGACGTCGGCTGAAAGCAGTGACGGTCCGCCATTTCTGACGGAGGATGGGCCGCCGGTGCGCTACTACACGCCGCGCAACCGGCTCCGGGAGCGGGTCGGCGGCCGGAATGACCGGGCGGGCGCGCCGATCGCGCCGGGGTTGATCCATCGTGCGCGTGAACGAATTGCGCATCTCGAGCGGGATTTCATCGATTGGACGGATCAGGCGGTCGGCGAACTGGACGGTCTTCGCCTGGATATGGCGTCGAATCCGATGCGCGCCGCGATTTCGTTGCGCCGCATACACCGGATTGCGCGCGCACTGCATAGCCAGGCCAATCTCTTCGAGTATCCGCTGATCGCAGAATTCAGCCATTCGCTGGCGGAGGTGTCCGGTGCTCCGGCGCCGGCCGCGGCCGGTCAACTCGATCTGGTGCGTATCCACGCCGATTGCATCGGTGCGGTGGCGCGAGATCGTCTGCGCGGTGACGGTGGTGAGGCGGGTGCGGATTTGCGTCATATACTGGAGACGGCGAAGCGACGGTGCGCCTTGCCCCAGTCCAGCGGCGGCCGGTCAGTCGGGCAGCCCCATTAGGCCGCGGGCGAACGCCCGCCCGTCGAACGGCCGCAAATCGTCGACGCCTTCGCCGACCCCAATGGCGCGTACGGGAAGGGCGAATTTTTCGGCCAGGGCTACCAGCACGCCGCCCTTGGCAGATCCGTCGAGCTTGGTGACCACCAGGCCGTTGACCGGGATCATGTCTTGAAAGGTCTCGACCTGGGCCAGCGCATTCTGGCCGGTCGTTGCATCGAGAACCAACAGGCAGTCGTGCGGCGCGGTGTCGTCGACCTTGCGGATCACGCGGACGATTTTCTCGAGTTCGGCCATCAGATCGGCCTTGTTGTGCAGCCGCCCCGCCGTGTCGATCAGTACCGCGTCCGCGTTCTCCCGGCGGGCGGTCTCCAGCGCGTCAAAGCAAAGCCCGGCGGCGTCGGCTCCCGGGGCGCCCGCGATCACCGGGCTGCCCGTACGCTCGCCCCAGATCTTCAATTGTTCGACCGCGGCCGCACGGAATGTATCGCCCGCCGCCAGCACGACTTTCTTGCCGTCTTGCCGAAGCGAATGGGCGAGCTTGCCGATCGTCGTGGTCTTGCCGGTGCCGTTGACACCGATGACCAGGACGACATGCGGCCGATGTGCCGGGTCGATGGTCAGGGGCCGCGCGACCGGATCGAGGATTGTTGCGATGTCTTCGGCCAATGCCGTGCGGATGTCTTCCGATGTGACGTCGCGGTCGAAACGGCGCGCGCCGAGCGATCCGGCGAGCCGCGCCGCGGTACCCGGGCCGATATCCGCCGTGATCAGGACATCTTCGAGACCGGAGAGGGCGTCGTCGTCGAGCCGTCCGCGGGCAAAGACCGCGGCGATGCCGTCGACCAGCCGGTCGGTGGATTTCGACAGGCCGGCGCGGAGCCGGGAAAGCCAGCCGCCGCTCATGACACCGCCGTGGCCAGCAATCCGTCCGTATCCCGTCCCGTGACCTGGACCGTCAATAGCGCTCCGTCCGGCGCCGGCGTCGTCAGGCGGATCGGGGCATAGTGCTCGGTCCGCCCGCGCTGCTGCTGTTCGACCAGAACCTGCGCCGTGGCGCCGACGCGGGTCTGCAGGAACCGGTCGGCGGCGCGGTCGCCCGCCGTCCGAAGACGCGCCGCGCGCGCGCGCCGTTCGGCGGCGGGAATTTGCGGCATGCGCGCCGCCGGCGTTCCCGGCCGCGGCGAATACGGGAAGACGTGCAGCCAGGCGAGGCCGCATTCCTCGACCAGATCCAGGCTGCGTTGAAACATTTCTTCGGTTTCCGTGGGAAATCCCGCGATCAGGTCGGCCCCCAGGGCGAGGCCGGGCCGCAAGCGCCGCGCGGTGCGGCAGAGCGTAACAGCATCATGTCGGGTGTGCCGCCGCTTCATACGCTTCAGGATCATGTCGTCGCCGGCCTGTAGCGACAAATGAAGATGCGGCATCAGCCGTTCTTCCCCGGCGATCAGCCGCTCGAGATCGTGGTCGATTTCGGCGGCGTCGATCGACGAGATGCGCAGCCGCGGCAGCTCCGGCACCTGAGCGAGCAGCCGGCGCGCCATCTGGCCCAGCGTCGGCTGGCCGGGCAGGTCACCGCCATAGGAGGTGATGTCGACACCGGACAACACGATTTCCGCGCAGCCGCCGTCCACCAGCCGGCGCACCTGCGCGACGATGTCGCCCATCGGCACGGACCGGCTGTTGCCTCGGCCGAAGGGAATGACGCAGAAGGTGCAGCGGTGATCGCAGCCGTTCTGCACCTGTACGAAGGCGCGGGCGCGCCCCGAAAATCCGTCGATCAGGTGATGGGCCGTTTCGCGCACCGACATGATCTCGTTGACCGCGACGCGCTCGCCGGCCGCCGGTGCGAAGCTCGCCGCGTCCATCTTTTCCATGTTGCCGATGACCCGGTCCACCTCCGGCATGGCGGCGAAGGCGTCGGCGTTGATTTGCGCGGCGCAGCCGGTGACGATGATTTTCGCGTCCGGATGTCGCCGCCGCGCCTTGCGGATCGCCTGCCGGGCCTGGCGCTCCGCTTCCGAGGTCACGGCGCAGGTATTGACGATGACCGCATTGCGCAGACCGGATCGTTCCGCATGGCCGCGCATCACTTCCGACTCAAAGGCGTTGAGCCGGCAGCCGAAGGTGATGATCTCGGGCGCGTTGCTCATGGCGCAAACGCGCCGGTGAAGCTGGTTGCGACCGGCCCCACCATCACGATGTGGCCGTCCGCGCGCATCTCGATGCTGAGATCGCCGCCGTCGAGGCTCACGGTCACCGTGTTCCCGGCGAGGCCGCGGCGTCGCGCCGCCACCGCCGTGGCGCACGCGCCGGTGCCGCAGGCCTGGGTGATACCCGCGCCGCGTTCCCAGACCCGGAGCCGGATCCGGTCTTCCGCAAGGACGGTTGCCACCTCCACGTTGGTGCGTTCCGGAAACAACGGATTGTATTCCAGCGTCGGGCCGAGCCGGGCGAGATCGACCGTCTCGGCATCGTCGACAAAGAAGACACAATGCGGGTTGCCCATGCTCACCGCGACGGGGCTGCTCAGCGGTCCTTCGCTGATCGGCAACGCAAGGGTATCGGCCTCTTCGGACAAGGGGATGTCGCGCCAGCCGGTGCGAGCCTCGCCCATGTCGACCGCGACGAGCCCGTGCGCGCGCACCTCGGCGGACAGCATGCCGCCGGCGGTTTGCACCACAACCGAATTGCCCCCGGTTTCCGCCATCAGCGCGGCGGCCACGCAACGTGTGCCGTTGCCGCAGGCGCCGGACTCGCTGCCGTCAGTGTTGTGAAAGCGCAGATAGGCCGCGGTGCCGTCCTGTTCCGGCGGATCGATCAGCACGAGCTGGTCGCAGCCGATGCCGCGCCGGCGGTCGGTAATCGCGGAAATCCGGGCGGAGTCCAGGGGCACCGGCGCGCCGCGCCGGTCGATCACGATAAAGTCGTTGCCCAGTCCATGCATCTTCGTGAAGGGGATCATCGCCGCCGCCTTTTCCTGCCCGCCTTATATGGCGTCGATGGCCCGCAAGTCTAGGAAATTACGGCGATTGGGCGGTGCGTCAGCCGGGTTGACTTGATCCGGGCACAGGCGTAAAAGCCGCGTGTCCATTGAGATAGGGATGGTCTCGAGCGGCCCCGAGGGGCACCGCCAGTCCGCGAGATTTCGCGCACTGGCGCGTTTTGCGTTGATCGTCCCGAATACACAAGCAAGGACAATGGAGTATAGATGTTTGACACGCTGACCGACCGCCTCGGCCAAGTCTTCGAGGGGCTGACCCGACGGGGCGCCCTTAAAGAGAATGATGTCGAAACCGCGCTTCGCGAGGTGCGCATCGCGTTGTTGGAAGCGGACGTCGCGTTGCCGGTGGTCAAGGATTTCATCGCCACCGTGAAGGACCGGGCGATCGGTCAGGACGTGCTGAAATCGGTCACGCCCGGCCAAATGGTGGTCAAGGTCGTGCACGATACCCTGGTCGAGGTCCTCGGCGGCGAGGCGGACTCGATCCTGATTCCAGCGGAACCGCCCGGCGCGATCCTGATGGTGGGCTTGCAGGGGTCCGGCAAGACGACGACCACGGCGAAGCTCGCGCTGCGCCTGCAACAGCGGGACAACCAGAAAGTCCTGATGGCGTCGCTCGATGTCGCGCGGCCCGCGGCGCAGGAGCAGCTCAAGGTTCTCGGCGAACAGGCCGGCGTGGCGACGCTGCCGGTGGTCGCGGGGCAAGGCCCTGTGGAAATCGCCAAACGCGCCATGCAGGCGGCGCGGCTTGGCGGCTACGACGTGGTGATGCTGGACACCGCCGGCCGGCTGCATGTGGACGAAGCGCTGATGGACGAAGTGGCGGCGGTCCGCGACGTGTCCCTGCCGCTGGAAACGCTGCTGGTGGCCGATGCGATGACCGGCCAGGACGCGGTCAATGTCGCGGAAAATTTCAAGGCGCGGGTCGGCGTGACCGGCATCGTGCTGACCCGGGTCGACGGCGATGCGCGGGGCGGCGCGGCCTTGTCGATGCGGGCGGTGACCGGCTGCCCGATCAAGCTGCTTGGCGTCGGCGAGAAACTCGACGCCTTGGAAGATTTTCACCCGGACCGGATCGCCGGACGCATTCTCGGCATGGGCGACGTGGTCAGCCTGGTCGAAAAAGTCGCCGAATCGGTCGAGGTCGAGGACGCGGAAAAGCTCGCGGCCAAGCTCAAGAAGGGTCAAATGGACCTGGACGATCTGGCCGAACAGCTGCGGCAGTTGCGCAAGATGGGCGGGCTGTCCGGTGTGATGGGCATGCTGCCGGGCGCCGCCAAGGCAAAGGCGCAAATGGCGCAGGCGAATATCGACGAAGGTGCGGTTAAGCGCCAGGAGGCGATCATCCAGTCGATGACGCCGCGCGAGCGCACCCACCCGAAGGTCATTCAAGCCTCGCGGAAGCGGCGGATTGCGGCGGGCTCGGGAACGTCGGTACAGGACGTCAACAAGCTGCTGAAGCAGTTCCAGATGATGAATAAAATGATGAAGAAGATGGGCAAAATGGGCAAGAAGGGCATGATGCGGGGCGGAATGCCGCAAATGCCGGGCATGCCCGGGATGCCGCCTAGAATGTAAGGCACATCGCCACGCCGGCGCGCTGAAACCGCGTTCGGATGGGATGTGGAACCGAACCTAAAGAGGGAAATTGATTGATATGTCTTTGAAGATTCGATTGGCACGCGGCGGGGCCAAGAAACGGCCTTTCTATCGGATTGTTATCGCGGACTCCCGGATGCCGCGGGACGGCCGGTTCATCGAGAAGGTCGGCACCTATAATCCGATGCTTGGGCGGGATGATCCAAGCCGGGTGACCCTGGTCACCGAGCGTATCGAGCATTGGCTGAAGGTCGGCGCACGGCCGTCCGACCGTGTCGCGCGGTTCCTCGGCAAGGCGGAAATCATTCCGATGCCGACCTATCGCGAACAGACCAAGAAGGACAAGCCGAAGCCGAAGACGCTGGAGCGCATGGCCGAACGGGAAGAAAAGCTCAAGGCGAAGGCGGAAGCGGCCAAGGAAGCGGAAGCCGCGGCAGCGGCGGTCGCCGAGGAACCCGTTGCCGAGGAAGCCCCGGCCGAAGAGGCCGCGGTCGCCGACGCGCCGGCTGAGGAAGCGGTGACGGAAGAGGTCGTCGTTGAAGAGGCGGCCGCCGACGCGGCGCCGGCAGAAGAAGCGCCGGCTGAGGAAGTCTCAGCCGAGGAAGCGCCAGCAGAGAAAGCCCCGGCCGAGGAAGCGGCGCCTGAAGCCAAGGCGGACGCCGCCGCGGAAGGCGGCGACGCGCCGGCTGCCGATGCGCCGGCGGAAGACGCGAAACCGGCCGAGGACGAAAAGAAGGACGGCTGACCGGGTCTAATCGGAAAGCGCCCTAATCGGGAATTGCAGAGTGCAAGAGCAGGCGGAAATGGCGGATCGTAAGGTCTGTATCGCGGTGATCACCGGGCCCCATGGGGTGCGGGGTCAGGTGCGCGTGAAGAGCTTTACCGAGGAACCGGATGGCGTGATGGCCTATGGGCCGGTTACCGATGTGGCCGGCGCGCGGCAATTCCGCCTCAAGCCGGCCGGCGTTTCGCGTGGCCAGATGCTGGCCCGCATCGACGGCGTGACCGACCGCAACGCGGCGGAGGCGCTGCGCGGCATCGAATTGTATGTCGACCGGGACCGTTTGCCACCGCCCGAAGAGGAAGAATTCTACCATGCCGATCTGATCGGCCTGAAAGCGGTCGATGACGCGGGGAACGAAATCGGCTCGGTGCGCGCGATGCAAAATTTCGGCGCCGGCGACCTGATCGAAATCGCGGTGACGGGCGGCCGGGTCGAACTCTATCCCTTTACCCGCGAGGTGGTGCCGACAATTGACCTTGAAGCCGGCCGCGTTGTCATCGTGCCGCTGCCGGAAATCCTGGTGCGGCCGGATGGTGGGTCGGATGACGCATCGGATGAGTCGGAGTCGGAGGCATGAGTTGGGCCGCCCGAGTCCTCACGCTGTTTCCCGAGATGTTTCCGGGACCGCTCGGGTTGTCGCTCGCGGGCAAGGCGCTGAAACAGGAATCGTGGTCGCTGCAGACCGTCGACATCCGCGATTTCGCGGCCGATCGCCATGGCACCGTCGATGATTCGCCGTTCGGCGGCGGACCGGGCATGGTGATGCGGCCGGACGTCATCGACCGGGCGCTGGAATCGGTCGAGGATCAGGCGGGGCCGGTGATTTATCTGACGCCGCGCGGCCGGCCGCTCGATCAGCGCACGGTACAGGATTTTGCACAGCAGCCCGGCCTGACAATTTTGTGCGGGCGGTACGAAGGCATCGACGAACGGGTGATCGAAGCGCGGGCCATGGTCGAGGTCAGCCTCGGCGATTTCGTGCTGTCGGGCGGCGAGCCCGCGGCGCTCGCCCTGATCGACGCCTGTGTCCGTCTGCTGCCGGGCGTCATGGGCGACGCGGTATCGCTTGCCGAGGAAAGTTTCGAATCCGGCCTGCTCGAATATCCCCATTACACGCGGCCCGCCGATTGGCAGGGCCGCTGCGTGCCCGAGGTGCTGGTCTCGGGCCACCACGAGAAGATCCGCGCCTGGCGGCGCGCCCAAGCCGAGAGAATTACGCAAGAGCGCCGGCCAGACCTTTGGTCGCGCCATAGCGCACAGATTTAGCGAGTGAGGATGAAGCCATGAATATCATTCAGAAGATCGAACAAGAGCAGCTTGAGAAAATCTCGGCGCAACGGCAGGTGCCAACCTTCCGTCCAGGCGATTCCCTGCGGGTCAACGTGCGGGTCGTCGAAGGTACGCGCGAGCGTATTCAGGCCTTTGAGGGCGTGTGTATCGGCCGCAGAAATGCGGGCTTGAACAGTTCCTTCACGGTGCGGAAAATCAGCTACGGCGAAGGTGTCGAGCGGGTGTTCCCGTTATACGGTCCGCGGATCGACTCGATCGAGGTCGTCCGCCGGGGATCGGTGCGCCGGGCCAAGCTGTATTATCTGCGCGGCCGCCGCGGCAAGTCCGCCCGTATCGCCGAGGACACGGGCCAGCGGCGGGCGCAGGACGAGGCGACGGACCGGGCCAATAAGGCGGCCATGTCCGAGCCAGAGGCGCCGGAAGCGTCCGAGACGGAGAAGTAGTCACCGCCAATCGGCGGACACGGGAGCATGGAGAAGCGCGATGGCAAAACCGCGCACTTTGTTTGAGAAGATCTGGGACGGCCATCTGGTCGATGTGCAGGACAACGGAACGTGCCTGCTCTACATCGACCGGCACCTGACCCATGAAGTCACCACACCGCAGCCCTATGAGGGATTGCGGCAGGCCGGACGCGCGGTGCGCCGGCCGGATGCCACGCTTGCGGTGATCGACCACAACATCGCGACCGATCGCAGCGAGGGAATTCCCGATGATTCGATCCTGCAGATCGAAACGCTGCGGAACAACTGCGCCGAGTTCGGGGTCGAGTTGTTCCAGGTCGAGGATCCGCGCAATGGCATCGTTCATATCATCGGACCCGAACAAGGCTTCACCTTGCCGGGGACGACGCTGGTTTGCGGCGACAGCCACACCGCGACCCATGGCGCCTTCGGGGCGCTGGCCTTCGGGATCGGTACGTCCGAAGTCGAGCATGTGCTGGCGACCCAGACCCTGATCCAGGCGCCGGCCAAAAGCATGCGGATAACGGTCAACGGCGATCTGCCCTTTGGCTGCACCGCCAAGGATCTGATCCTCGCCGTCATCGGCAAGCTCGGCACCGCGGGCGGCACCGGCCATGTGGTCGAATATGCCGGACCGGCGATCGAGGCGCTGTCGATGGAAGGGCGCATGACCGTCAGCAATATGACCATCGAAGCGGGCGCGCGGGCCGGTCTGATCGCACCCGATGAAAAAACCTTTGCCTATCTCAAGGACCGGCCGATGGCGCCGAAAGGGGCCGAATGGGATGCGGCGGTGGCCTATTGGAAGACCCTGCCGTCCGATCCGGGAGCCCGTTATGACAGCGAAATGACGCTCGACGTCTCGGAAATCGTGCCGCAGACCACATGGGGTACCAGCCCGGAAGACGTGGTGTCGATCACCGGTGTCGTGCCCGACCCGAAGGACGCGGCCAATGCCGAAAAGCGGGCCTCGATGCAACAGGCGTTGGACTATATGGGGCTGACGCCCGGATCGCCGATATCCGACATCGCGGTGGACCGGGTGTTCGTCGGTTCCTGCACTAACGGCCGGATCGAGGATTTGCGCGATGTCGCCACGGTGGCGAAGGGCCGCAAGGTCGCCGACGGCGTGCGCGCGATGATCGTGCCCGGCTCAGGCCTCGTGAAACAGCAGGCCGAGGAAGAAGGCATTGCCGACATCTTGATCGCGGCGGGCTTCGAGTGGCGGGAACCCGGCTGCTCCATGTGCCTCGCCATGAATACCGACCGGCTGGATCCGGGCGAGCGCTGCGCCTCGACGACCAACCGGAATTTCGTTGGGCGGCAGGGCCGCGACGGGCGGACCCATCTTGTCAGCCCGGCGATGGCGGCGGCCGCCGCGGTAACCGGCCGGTTGACCGATGTTCGGGAGCTGTTGAAATGAGCCGGTGGGATAAGGGTTTGGGCGGTGGCACCGCCTTGCAGAAGGCGCCGCTCACCGGCATCGACCGGGTGTTCGGACGGGATTTGCGAAGCCAGGGTTGGGTCGTCGATTTGACGCCCGGTTTTGATTGGGACTCCGCGCAAGACGCCGAGGACGCGTTTGATGACGGCGCACCTCTTCCGGCGGTGATGTGGGCGCTGCGCGTGCGCCGGAAATAAGAATTACGAGAAGGGAGCGTTCGAATGGAAAAATTTGTCAAGCTGACCGGCATCGCGGCGCCGATGAACATGATCAACATCGACACCGATCAGATCATTCCGAAGCTGCATCTGCGCACGATCAAGCGGACCGGGCTCGGCAAGGTGGTGTTCGAGGAATTGCGGTTCAACACCGACGGCAGCGAGAAGCCGGAATTCGTGCTCAACCAGAAACCCTACCGCAATGCGCAGATCATCGTCGCGGGGGACAATTTCGGGTGCGGGTCGTCGCGCGAGCATGCCCCTTGGGCGCTGCTGGATTTCGGCGTCCGTTGCGTCATCTCGACCAGCTTCGCCGATATTTTCTACAACAACTGTTTCAAGAACGGCATCCTGCCGGTCACCGTGTCGAAGGATGAGCTGGAAGCCCTGATGGCCGACGCCGCCGACAAGGAGAATCCGGAATTGACGGTCGATCTCGAAAGCCAGCAGATCACCCGGCCGAATGGCGCCAAGATCAAATTCAAGATCGACGAGTTTCGGCGCGATTGCCTGTTGAACGGGCTCGACGATATCGGCCTGACGATGCAGAAGGCGGAAATGATCGACGCGTTCGAGGAAAAGCAGCGGCAGCAGCAACCCTGGCTCTATCGCTGAGCCGGGGAGGCTGAGGACATGGCAAATCCCCGGACGCTGTTCGAGAAAATTTGGCACGGCCATCTCGTCGCGGAGCTCGACGATGGGGTCAACATCCTTTACATCGACCGCCACCTGATTCACGAAGTGCTCTCGCCGCAGGCCTTCGAGGGGTTGCGGATGACCGGGCGCACGGTGCGGCGGCCGAATGTGACCCTCGCGGTAGCCGATCACAACGTTCCCACCACCGACCGGAGCAAGGGGATCGAAGACGCCGAGTCGCGGCTTCAAGTGGAAACGCTCAGCCGGAACTGCGAAGAATTCGGCGTGCCGATTTTCGACATGCTCGACCCGCGGCAGGGCATCGTCCATGTCATCGGGCCCGAGCAGGGCTTCACCCTGCCGGGAACGACGGTCGTTTGCTGCGACAGCCATACCGCAACCCATGGGGCGTTCGGTGCGCTCGCCTTCGGCATCGGGACATCGGAGGTCGAGCACGTGCTGGCGACCCAGACATTGCGGGCGCCGGACCTGAAAAGCATGCGCGTGCTGGTGGACGACCCGTTGCCGCTCGGCTGCACGGCTAAGGATCTGATCCTGGCGATCATCGGCAAGCTCGGGACCGCCGGCGGCACCGGTCATATCATCGAATATTGCGGCCGCGCCATTCGCGACCTCTCGATGGAAGGCCGCATGACGGTCAGCAACATGACCATCGAGGCGGGCGCGCGCGCCGGTCTGATCGCGCCCGACGACAAGACGTTCGTGTATCTTGAGGGCCGGCCGATGGCGCCGACCGGGGCCGAATGGGACGCGGCGGTCGCCCATTGGCGGACCCTGCCGTCCGACGACGGCGCGGCCTACGACAAGGAAGTGGTGATCGACGTGAGTGGGATCGCGCCGCAGGTCACCTGGGGCACCAGCCCGGAAGACGTGGTGCCGATCACCGGCAAAGTGCCCGATCCGTCCGATGGCGAGACCGAAGACAAGCAATCGGCAATCCGGCGCTCGCTCGACTACATGGGGCTGAAACCCGGCACGCCGATGACCGAAATCCCGATCGACAACGTGTTCATTGGCTCCTGCACGAACAGCCGAATCGAGGATCTGCGCGCCGCCGCAGAAGTGGTCAAGGGCCGGAAGGTGGCATCCGGCGTCGACGCCATGGTCTCGCCGGGGTCGAGCCTGATCAAGCGGCAGGCGGAGGAGGAAGGCCTGGACAAGGTATTCCTCGAGGCGGGCTTCGAGTGGCGAGAATCGGGCTGTTCGATGTGCCTCGGCATGAATCCGGACCGGGTGAGGCCGGGCAAACGCTGCGCGTCGACCTCGAACCGCAACTTCGAGGGACGGCAGGGCCGCGACGCGCGAACTCATCTGGTCAGCCCGGCCATGGCCGCGGCGGCGGCAATTGCCGGCCGGCTCGCCGACGTGCGCGAAATGGCGGGGTAAGGCAATGGCGCAATCCCGGACGCTCTACGAGAAGATCTGGCAGAGCCATCTTGTCCATGCGCCCGAGCCGGATGGCACGAGCCGGCTCTACATCGATCGCCATTTGATTCACGAAGGCTCGACGCCGCAGGCTTTCGAATCCATGCGGCTGGCCGGCCTGCCGGTCCGGCGCATCGATGCGACCATGGCGGTGATCGACCATGTCGTGCCAACGCGCAACCGCGACAAGGAAATTGCCGACCCAGATGCGCGGCGCATGCTCGAAACGATGGTGAATAATTGCCGGGCGTTCGGCGTCGAATTGTACGATTTGCTCGATTCGCGCCAGGGCATCGGACATATCGTCGGCCCGGAACAGGGCTTTACCCTGCCGGGCACGACGCTGGTTTGCGGCGACAGCCACACCGCGACCCATGGCGCCTTCGGGACGCTGGCCTTCGGGATCGGTACCTCCGAAGTCGAGCATGTACTGGCGACCCAGACCCTGGTGCAACAGCCGATGCGGACCATGCGGGTGCTGATTGACGGCCCGATGCCGGCGGGCTGTACGGCGAAAGACCTCATCCTGACCGTCATCGGCCGTATCGGAACGGCGGGCGGCACCGGACACGCCATCGAATACGCCGGCGAAGCGATTCGCGATCTCTCGATGGAAGGCCGGATGACGGTCTGCAACATGACCATCGAGGCAGGCGCCCGCGCCGGCATGATTGCGCCGGACGAGACCACCTACGCCTATCTGAAGGGCCGGCCGCGCGCGCCGCAGGGCGGCGACTGGGAGGCGGCCGTGGCCTATTGGCGCACCCTGCCGACCGATGACGGCGCAGTCTTCGATACGGATATCCGAATCGACGCGGCCGATATTCAGCCGCAGGTGACCTGGGGTACCAGCCCTGAGGATGTGGTGCCGGTGACCGGCCAGGTGCCGGATCCGGCGAAGGCCGACAGCGCCGACCGGCAGCAATCGATGCAGCGGTCGCTCGACTATATGGGGCTCGCCGCCGGAACGTCGATGACGGATATCGGCGTCGACCGCGTCTTCATCGGATCCTGCACCAACAGCCGGATCGAGGATTTGCGCGCCGCCGCCGCCTTCGCAGAAGGACGGCGCGTCGCCGATGGCGTCCAGGCAATCGTGGTGCCGGGATCGGGCCCGGTGAAGCTGGCCGCCGAATCGGAAGGGCTCGACCGGATCTTCCTCGAGGCGGGTTTCGAGTGGCGCGAACCGGGATGTTCCATGTGCGTCGGCATGAACGACGACCGGATCGAGCCGGGCGAGCGTTGCGCTTCAACGTCGAACCGCAATTTCGAGGGCCGGCAGGGACGCGGCGGGCGCACCCATCTGGTCAGTCCCGCCATGGCGGCGGCCGCGGCGGTTGCCGGGCATTTCGTCGATATCCGCGAGATTTCAGAGTAACGCACGGCGCCGGGCGTTGTGAAAACGCCATCCGGTTTCATGGCTCCGCGCGACAACAATCAAGAAGAACCGAGAGGCGAGAATGGCCGCGAACAAGAAACTTCTGATATTGCCGGGCGACTATGTCGGACCGGAAATCATGGATCAGACGCAGCGCGTCATCCAGTGGATGGAACAGCGCCGCGCGGTGCGGTTCGATATCGAGGAGCGGCCGATCGGCGGTGCGTCCGTCGATGTGCATGGGACGCCGCTGACCGACGAGACCCTGGCGGCGGCCATGGAGGCGGACGCGGTTTTGCTGGGCGCGGTCGGCGGCCCGAAATATGACGGCCTGCCCCGCGACAAGCGGCCGGAAGCCGGCCTGCTGCGCATTCGCAAGGAAATGGACCTGTTCGCCAACCTTCGTCCGGCGATCACCTTCGACGCCTTGCTCGATTCGTCGTCGCTGAAGCCGGAGATCATCAAGGGTCTCGACGTGATGATCGTCCGCGAACTGACCTCGGGGATCTACTTCGGTGAGCCGCGCGGCATCGAGACATTGCCCGACGGTACGCGCAGGGCCGTCGATACGCAGGTCTATACGGACACCGAGATCCGCCGGGTCGCCGAGGTCGCGTTTGAGTTGGCGCGCGAACGGGGCAACAAGCTCCATTCGGTCGACAAGGAAAACGTGATGGCCTCCGGCGTATTGTGGCGCGAGGTGGTCACCCAATTGCACAATGAAAAATACAGCGATGTCGCGCTCGAACACATGTATGCGGACAATTGCGGCATGCAGCTGGTGCGTAATCCCAATCAGTTCGATGTGATCGTTACGGACAATCTCTTCGGCGACATGCTGTCCGATTGCGCGTCGATGCTGACCGGGTCGCTCGGTATGCTGCCGTCGGCGTCGCTCGGCGCGCCGGATGCGACCGGCCGCCGCCTGGCGCTGTACGAGCCGGTGCATGGCAGCGCGCCGGACATTGCCGGGCAGGATATTGCCAATCCGCTCGCCGCGGTTCTCAGCTTCTCGATGTTGCTGCGGTATTCCTTCTCGATGGGCGAGGAGGCCGATCTGATCGAAACCGGGGTGCAATCCGTCTTGTCCGGCGGCACCCGGACCGCCGATATCATGGCGCCGGGCATGACGAAAGTATCGACCCAGGGTATGATGGACACCCTGCTTCAGGAGTTGGACAAGCAGAGTTCCTGAGCGGGCAGGCGTACCTGAATAGGGAGAATGCCATGCGACTTGCGGCGGTAATGGGTGTGGCGGCTGTGGCCCTGCTAGTTCAGGCCAATGGGCTGGCGGCGGCCGAACCGGAGCCGGTAATCCATGATTGCCTCGAGGGGGCAGGAGACGACCTCAAGAGCGTCAATTGGGAGGATTTAAAATTCCCGCCGCTCGAGGTGCCGACCGGCTGACGGCCGCCCCGGCAAAAGAAAATTGGCTTCAAACCGCGCTGCGATCGGCGTACTGTGCGGGATATCGGATGGCATACGCGTGAGAAATCCCGGAATGCGGGTCCGCAGGACAGTGATGATGGAATTGAAAAACCGCGGATTTCAGGTGCCCGTTAAACCGGGCGGATAGGGTCTGCGCATGCCGCCGGCCCGACAGCGCTGGCGGTCCAGAAGAGTGAGTTGACCGCGGAGCGCGAATTTGGGCCTCCGCGGCTTTGTATGCGGGCTGATGGACGAGATCAATGTGGTGGGGCTCCGTGCGGGGCGTGTTGCCACCGATTTGACAGAAGGAACGATAGAGATGGGATATCGGGTTGCGGTCATCGGTGCGACGGGGAATGTCGGCCGGGAAATGCTCAACATTCTTTCGGAGCGCGCCTTTCCGGCCGACGAGGTCGTCGCCCTGGCGTCCGAACGGTCGGTCGGCAAGGAGGTGTCCTTCGGCGATTCGGGTATTCTCACAGTACGGAACCTGGCCGATTACGATTTCGCCGGGACCGACATCGTGCTGTCTTCGGCCGGCGCCTCCGTGTCCAAGGTGCATGCGCCCCGGGCGGCGGCGGCGGGCGCGGTCGTGATCGACAATACCTCGTTCTTCCGTATGGACCCGGACGTTCCCCTGGTTGTGCCGGAAGTGAATGAAGAGGCGATCGCGGAGTACCGCAAGAAAAACATCATCGCCAATCCGAATTGTTCGACGATGCAAATGGTGGTGGCGTTGAAGCCGCTGCACGATCTGGCGCGCATCAGGCGCATCGTCGTCTCGACCTACCAATCGGTTTCGGGCGCGGGCAAGGCGGCGATGGACGAGCTGTTCAATCAGACGAAGCAGATCTACATGAACGAGCTCGCCAAATCCGAAAACTTCACCAAGCAGATCGCCTTCAACGTGATTCCTCACATCGATGATTTCATGGAAGACGGCTCGACCAAGGAAGAGTGGAAAATGATGGTCGAGACCAAGAAGATCCTGGATCCCAAGATCCGCGTATCCGCAACCTGTGTGCGCGTACCGGTGTTTGTCGGCCATGGGGAATCGGTCAATGTGGAATTTGAGTCGCCGGTTTCGGAGGACGAGGCGCGGGACGCCCTGCGCGAGGCGCTCGGCGTGGTGCTGGTCGATCAACGGGATGACGGCGGCTACGTGACGCCGAAAGAGTCCACCGGCGAAGACGCAGTCTTTGTCAGCCGTCTGCGCGAAGACCCGTCGGTCGATAACGGCCTGTCGATGTGGGTCGTTTCGGACAACCTGCGCAAAGGCGCGGCGCTTAACACGGTGCAGATTGCCGAAGCGCTGATCGAAGGCTATCTCCAGAAACGCGCGACCTGAGCGCGGTTTCGGCGACCAGGCGTCGGGGCCGTGTAATTGGCAGGATATATAGATAAGCGCGCATAATAAAAATGGATGGTGAAGATCGCCCCATTCTGTTCGGGGATTTGAAATCTTGCCGCAGCGCATTATAATAAGCGCGCATATATTCGTTATGCTTGGACCTCCCGCGCCGGGAACCGATGGGGTGGCGCCAGTAAAAATTCCTGCGCCTCGACCAGGGGAAGATCGCCGTCACGTCGTTTGGCCGCCAGTTGGACAATCGCATAAGCCGATGACACCGCGGCCGCGGCGGCGTTCGCGATTGTTTTGCCGTGCAGGAGATGCCCGGTTAGCAGGGCTGCGAAGAGGTCGCCCGCGCCATGGGCCGGATGGTCGATCCGGGGTGTCGTTACGTGCCAGCGCCTGTTCCGGTCGGCCACGACAGTCGCGATCGAATCTCCCGCCTCGACCCCGGTGATCACGACCCGCCGCTTGCCGGCATCGCCGAGCGCGCCGGCGGCGCGACAGGCGTCCGCCACGCCGGAAATCTCGATATCGGTCAATTGCCCGGCTTCGAAGGCGTTGGGAGTCAGGATGTCGGCAAGGGGAAGCAGGTCGCGCCGGATGATGTCGATGATGTCCGCCTCGACATAGCGGCGTCCGTGATCGCCGATGACCGGGTCGCACACATAAAGCGCCGCCGGGGTGGCCTGTCGCACGCGGTGGACCGTTTGCGCAACGACGGCGCCGGTCGCCGCCAATCCGAGGTATCCCGACAGCACCGCCGCGCAGCCCGAAAACCCGTGCAGATCCTCGACCCCGTCGATCAACGCCGACACCTCCGCCGCCGGAAGCATCCGGCCTCGATACGGTCCGTGCGCCGGATGGTTCGAATACAGCACGGTGGGAATACACCACACTTCAAACCCGTGCCGTTGCAACGGCAGGGTGGCGGCATCGTTCCCCACATGACCGGAGACGACCGAGGACTGAACCGACAGGACGTTCTTCACCCCGCCATGCTAGGGCGACACCGGCGGAAACCAAAGCCCGGTATTGCAATCTATCGGGGCGACGCGCTGAATTGCGTGGCCGCGCGCGGCGGGTATAGTCCCGCCGCCCCATCACCCGCAAAGGAAGCGTCCCGATGCATGATCCTCTCCGCCCCCGCCGCAGCATGCTGTACATGCCCGGATCAAACCGCCGGGCGCTCGAGAAAGCCCGGGGCTTGCCGGCAGACGGATTGATCCTGGATCTCGAGGATGCGGTTGCGCCGGATCAAAAAGCCGCCGCGCCCGGCCAAATTATCGACGCCCTGCAGGAGGGCGGCTATGGCGACCGTGAAGTGCTGGTTCGCATCAATGGACTGGATACCCAATGGGGATTGGACGACATCGCGGCAATCGCAAAAACACCCGCCGACGGCATTGTCCTGCCAAAAACCGAAACGCCCGACATGGTGCGGGCGGCCGCGGCGCAGCTGGACTCGAATGGCGCCGGCCACTTTGCCGTCTGGTGCATGATGGAAACGCCCGGCGGCATTCTACGCGCCGCCGACATTGCCGCGGCGCCGAAGGTCGGTGGCCTGATCATGGGCACCAATGACCTTGCCAAGGAACTCCGTTGCCGGCAAACGCCGGGACGCGACGCCTTTCTCGTCAGTTTCGGCCTTTGCATTCTCGCCGCGCGGGCTGCGGGCATTGCGGTCATAGACGCGGTGCACACCGATCTAGCCGATGATGAAGGGTTTGCCGCTTCTTGCCGGCAGGGGCGTACCTTGGGGTTCGATGGAAAGTCTCTGATTCATCCAAAAACGATTACGGCGGCGAACGGCGCGTATTCGCCCACCGCCGAGGAGATCGCCTGGGCGCGAAAAATAACCGCAGCGTTCGAAGACGCACCGGCAGGGCAGGCGGTGATCGTCGTGGATGGCCAAATGATCGAAGACCTCCATGTGACCGAAGCGCGCGGTCTCATCGCGATGGCGGAGCGCATCGACCGGCTCGCGGCGGCGGCCGGCGAGAAAGCGCAGTGACGAAATGATCTATTCGCAGATTGTCGGCTATCTCTATAAGACACGGCAAAATCAAAACGGACAACGCGCAAATAGAGGCTCAAAAACCAATTCACTTCTTGTGTAAATTTAGTTGAGAAGAAAATGGCGTGTTGATATAAGAAAGGCGTCGGGTTTGTGTTCCGGAGTTGGTGGGACCACCAGATCACAATGTACCGTACAGGGTACCCCGACGCCTTCCCGAGCCAAAAGGCTCATGGTGATGAAGCTGGAAGATCCTTTTCGACGGCAGACACCCTGGCGACGACGCTGCCGTCATAAGGCGGGCCTTTCTACAGCGCACGGACCGTCGTCCTGCGCCGCATGTACCGAAACCGCGAAGACCTCGTGACGTGCCGACATGTTGCCACGCCGCCGCGCCGGTTCTGTTGTCCACGCTTCGCTCACCGCACTCCGCGCCAAGCGAGCCGTGGTGTCGTGGTGCTTTCGCACCGCGTACCCACCCGCCAGGCACAGGGAGGCGACCGGCGGGAGCCAACAAACCTCAACAGCCCTTTCATCAAAGTGGTTCCGCGCCCGGAACCACCCCTCCCGCTCGATGCGCCACCGTGCGGCGGCGCATGCCGCGGTGAAACCGACCCAACATCGTCGACAGAACCAAATGGTCCGGCGAACCGACATCGTGCCGTTCGCGGCCCAACCTGCGGCGCTTTCACACCCCCCGGCGGGAACCGCAATGACTGTGCGAGCCAAGCTTCACGGCTGACGAATGTCGCGAATCGACGTTCCAAGGAACGTCAGCCGCGCCACCAGTCGTTTCAGTAGCCGGACCGGCTAACGGCCGAAACCGCCATCCAGCCCCTGACGCACCCGGCGACACACCCTTTTGGCACCAACCCGATTGCTCGGCCCGGCCCCGCCATCATGTGTGCCTGACACACCAGCGCTTCCACTCACCGAATCGATGGTCGCGCGCCGCTCTGAAGATGTCCATAATAAAAGCCAAGGGGACACGAAAAAGTTGTGAATAAAAGCGTAAGCCACGCACAATTCATCCACAATCTACCCACATACTTTTCCACAACGTATGTTTGCTTGTTACTTGCGCACTGTGATTTCAAACGATTACCGTTCGCCCGGGACCCCGATATCGGCCGTTGCACCGCGTCGGCCGGGTGTAAGCATTGACTAGTCCCGGAAAGCCCTCTAATTCAGTCACCGAGCTTCAGCCCTATACGAACGCGGAAATTACGATGATCGTCAACGATGGGCGCGGGCGATGGTGCTGAAATGCGAGGAGACGTCGATGGCCACGGAGAACAGACCGCTTTCGCCGCACCTGCAGGTGTACCGGTGGCAATGGACAATGATGATGTCGATTACCCACCGGGCAACGGGGGTGGCGCTGGCCGTCGGGGCGCTGTTGCTGGCGTGTTGGCTGCTTGCATTGGCGTCTGGACCGCAATCCTTTCAGGCTATTCATGACTTCCTGGGTACATGGTTCGGGCGCTTGCTGCTGTTCGGTTGGACATGGTCGCTGATGTATCATCTGGCGAACGGTATCCGGCATCTCGTCTGGGACACCGGTAGGGCGCTGGAATTGCCGGCGGCGCATGCGGGCGCCTATGCGGTGATGATCCTGTCGATCATCCTGACCGGCTTGGTCTGGGTCGGCGGATACGCGTCGACGGGGGCGTTCTCATGACTTTGCGGACCCCCCTTGCGCGGGTGCGCGGACTTGGTTCGGCCAAAGACGGCACGCATCACTGGTGGATGCAGCGGATCACCGCGGTGGCGCTGGTGCCGTTGTCGATCTGGTTCGTGGTATCGATGATCAAATTGACCGGCGCGGATCATGCTGCGGTGTCGGCGTGGCTTGCCACGCCGGTGACGGCGGTGCTGATGCTGCTTTTCATCATTGCCGTCTTTCACCATCTGCAGCTCGGCATGCAGGTCGTGATCGAGGACTACGTGCATGGCGAAGGCATGAAAATCGCCTGCCTGTTGTGCGTAAAACTGGGCAGTTTCGCGCTTGCGGTTGCCGCCGCCTTCTCCGTGCTCAAAGTCGCGTTCGGAAGCTGAAATAAGTCACGAAGCAATCGCCTAAAACTATCGCCTAAAACTATCGCCCAAAACTATCGCAAGGTGACCGTTCATGGGTCAGGCATATGAAATCATCGATCATGAATACGACGTCGTCGTGGTGGGCGCCGGCGGCGCAGGACTGCGCGCGACGGTCGGGCTTGCCGAAGCCGGACTGAAGACTGCGTGCGTCACCAAGGTTTTTCCGACGCGCAGCCATACCGTGGCGGCGCAGGGCGGGATCTCCGCCGCGCTCGGCAACATGGGCGACGACGACTGGCGCTGGCACATGTACGACACGGTGAAGGGCGCGGATTGGCTGGGTGATCAGGACGCCATCGAATATATGTGCCGCGAGGCCTTGCCGGCGATTGTCGAGTTGGAACATTACGGCGTCCCGTTTAGCCGCACCGAAGAAGGCAAGATCTATCAACGCCCGTTCGGCGGCATGACGACCAATTACGGCGAAGGCACCGCGCAGCGCACCTGTGCGGCGGCCGACCGTACCGGCCACGCCATGCTGCATACGCTCTACCAACAATCGCTGAAACATCAGGTCGAGTTTTTCATCGAATTTTTTGCGCTCGACCTGATCAAGAACGACGACGGCGAGATTTGCGGGCTGATGGCCTGGAATCTCGATGACGGAACGATCCACCGCTTCAAGGCGAAGATGGTCATCCTGGCCACCGGCGGGTATGGCCGGGCGTATTTCTCCTGCACCTCGGCCCATACATGCACCGGCGATGGCGGCGGCATGGTTCTGCGCGCCGGACTACCGATGCAGGACATGGAGTTCGTTCAATTTCATCCGACGGGAATTTACGGCGCCGGCTGTCTGATTACCGAGGGTGTTCGCGGCGAAGGCGGCTATGTGACCAATTCCGAGGGTGAACGCTTCATGGAGCGCTACGCCCCGTCGGCCAAGGATCTCGCGAGCCGCGACGTGGTAAGCCGTTCGATGACCATCGAAATTCGCGAAGGCCGCGGGGTCGGCGCCGAAAGCGACCACATTCATCTGCATCTGGAACATCTCGATCCGGACGTGATCGAGGAGCGGCTGCCGGGTATTTCGGAAACCGCCCGCATTTTTGCCGGCGTCGACGTTACCAAGGAAGCGATCCCGGTTATTCCGACCTGTCACTACAACATGGGCGGGGTCGCGGCCAATTATCATGGCGAGGCGGTGACGGTGACGAATGGCGGCGGCACGTCGGTCGTGCCGGGCTTGATGTCGATCGGCGAGGCGGCGTGTGTTTCCGTTCACGGCGCGAACCGCTTGGGATCGAATTCACTGCTCGATCTGGTCGTGTTCGGGCGGGCCGCGGCGAATCGTTGCGCCGAGGTGGTGGAAAAGGAAGCCAGCCATAAGTCGATGTCCGCCAATGCGGGCGAAGCGGCGCTGGACCGGTTCGACAAAATACGCCACGCCAAGGGCGATACGCGGACCGCCGATCTGCGGCTCGAGATGCAGCGCGTCATGCAGAGCAATTGCGCGGTCTTTCGCACCGGCGAGGTGCTCGACGAAGGCGTCACCTTGCTTGAGGACACCTGGAAGAAACAGCAGGATTTGAGCGTTTCCGACCGGTCGTTGATCTGGAACTCCGATCTCGTCGAATCGCTCGAACTGGACAATTTGTTGTCGCAGGCGATGGTGACCATGGTTTCCGCGGCGAATCGCGAGGAATCGCGCGGCGCCCATGCACGGGAAGATTTCCCCGACCGTGACGACGATAAATGGATGAAACATACGCTCGCCTGGTGCGACGACAGCGGCGCGGTGCGACTCGAATATCGCGACGTGACCATGCAGACGCTGACCAACGACGTCCAGTCCTTCCCGCCGAAGGCGCGCGTTTACTAGGACCGAAGAGAAAGATCGAACAGATGGTTGAATTTTCGCTTCCGGCGAACTCCAAAGTCACGAAGGGCAAGACCT
>JAOTYV010000259.1 GCA_029861675.1 Alphaproteobacteria bacterium | reverse complement strand
GACCACTCAAAATCCGTTAAATCAAATCGTGCCATTGCCAAACTCCTCTCACGAGGAATTTGAATCACAATTCTGTCCGTTTGGGAATCACGTTAATGAGTATGTGACCTAGGCTACCGCTACCAAACCATTCGGAACATCGCATAATCAGGCCGCGCCCCATATTCGCCGCAGACTGCGTCCAGCCGGTCCGCCGATGCCGTGCCGCCGAATTCGACGCCCAGTTCCGTCGCATGGATTCCACTGGTGACCAGTACCGACTCAATTTCCGCGGCGTTCGCGCCCGCGATGTCATGGTGCAGCGAATCGCCGATCGCAAGCGGCCGCGAAGACGATGGCGCCACCGCCAGGCAGGCCTGATACATTTCGCCGCCGGGCTTACCGTTATAACGAACAGCGCCGCCGAGTTCTTCATATCGGGCGGCGAGTTTACCGGCGCAATCGATCAAAGATCCGTCCGGAGCGACGGCCACCATATCACGGTTGAGGCAGACCATGGGCAACCGGCGCCGGGCGGCGGCTTGCAGCAAATCCTCATATTCCCGGGAATTCGCCGCCGCGCCCGAGGTGCCGGCCAAGAGAACGAAACTCGCCGCATCCAACGCCTCGACCGTCGTGAAATCCTGTCCGTCGAGAAACTCGCTATCCGGTTGCCAGGAGATCAGATAACAGGTTTCGCCGAGCCGGGCATAGAACGGATCCGTCCGCTCCTTCATCTGCCGCCACGCCACTTCGCCGGACGTCACGACGTCGTCATACAAAGCGCGTTCGATGCCGAGCGCCGTCAGCGCCGCCTCCGAGACCGACGCGCGCTTCGATGAATTGGAAATGAGCACGATGCTTTTGCCCTCGCCGCGCAACGCCTGGAACGTGTCCCGCGCGCCGGGGAGCAGCGTATGGCCGTTATGGATCACGCCCCATTGATCGATGAGAAACAGGTCGTAGTCGCCGGCGATATCCCGCAACCGGTCGATTGATTTCATGATGCGATCGACTCGCCTCCTTGCTCGATGTGCTGGCGGGCAACGGCGCGGCTCAAGCTTCGCTTACCTTCGGCGGCAACAGCGACGGGTCCTGGGCGCGTTTGGGCTCTTCCAAACCGCGCGGCTCACCGAACAGAGTTCCCTGGCCCAAGTCAATGTTGAAGTCGAGCAATTCGACAAGCATCGGTTCGTTCTCGATATTCGCCACGATCATATCGACGCTGGCCCGGTCGAGCGCCTGCTTCAGAACGCGAACCCGGTTCGCCTCCATATCGAATTTTGTGGCCGGCATTAAGAGTCCCGCGTCCAGCCGGACAAAACGCACGCCGTGCTCGGACAGGGTGGGCACATCCAGATCGATGTCATCGACATCGGTCAAGCATAGCCTGAAGCCGGATGCCACCAGTATCCGCAAATCCGCGGCGACGTCCTTCTTTGTCCTGACTAGGTCCTTTTGGGAAATGTCGAAGACGACATTCGGCGCCAGATCGGTGCATTTCCCAAGATAGGCCAGAAAATCCGGGAAAAATTTTCGATCGTTCAGGCTCCGTGACGAGATCGTGCAAAAATACGCGGTCGAATAGTTCTGCTGCTGCGCCTTCCGCAAGATTTGGATCGACCGGAACAACAGCATGTTGTCGATTTCCGTTTCGAGCCCGCTCCGGCGGCCGGCGGCGAAATAATGATCCGGTCCAATCGCTGCGCCATCGGCCGGGTGCAGATAGATGGAACATTGGGAAAATCGGCGCTTGCGCTGTGGCAATGCGACAATCGGCTGAAGATACATTTGCACCTGGTTATGGCGCATGGCATCGCGGACCCGGTCGATAAGAATACGATCCGACGGATCGACCGCCGCGCCGCCGGGATCGTTGATATCCCGTTCAGCCGATGTCTTCGATCCAGAACCAGCGCCCTTCGGGAGGTAGAGCCGCTGCACCAGGGAATGCAAGACCCTCACCTCGGCCGCCAACTCGTCGGATTGCGATTGCACGGACCCATCCAACACGCTCGGCGCCCGCTCCCGCGACGCGGCTTCGCCGGTTCTCGATTCCGGCAGAGAGACCCGAACCCGTTGGGCCTGATCTGCGACAAGGTCCCGGACGCGTGGATCGGTGGATTGAGCCAAGGTGGGCTCGCGCCGCGCCGACGGATCTTCGGTCCATGCGGTACTCGGCGTTTCGGCGGCTGACGACCCAACGCGCGTGTGGACGATCCCCTCGGCAACACGCGCGACCTCCTCGCGCAGGTCGCTCTGCGCCCGATGCAACAAGATCAAACGATGCAGGGTCTGCGTCTCATTGCGGCGGCGAACGGCGATTTCATGCACGATCATCCCAAACAGAAAGATCATCGCGCCGACGACCCAGGCGAGCGACGGGTCGAGGGACGGCACGATCCGCGGCAACACCGCGATCGCGACCGCTGCCGCCACGGCGTAACAGACGAAATAAAACAGCTGCATGATTTTCGACATACCGCCCAACGCCCAGGCCGCCCCCATACCCGGCGGCCATCGAGCCGCACCGTAACGCGGCCAGCCAATTCCCGGCAAGGGCGCCGCGTCAACGGTGGTCGGCGCCCACCATATCCGCGATGGAACTGGCCCCGTCGCGCCGTATCATTTGGGCCATATCCTCTTTGATTCGTTGGAGTAATTGAGGACCCTGGTGAACCAGCGCGGTGTACAGCTGCACCAGCGACGCGCCGGCGCGAATCTTGGCGTAGGCGTCCTCCGCGTTGGCGATTCCGCCGACTCCGACGAGCGGGAGTCGGCCCTCGGTCAGGCGGTACAGACGTGCCAGTAATTCCGTCGAAGCGGCAAAAAGCGGCCGGCCGCTGAGCCCGCCGTCTTCGCCCCGGTGGCGGCCGGATAAGCCAGCCGGCCGCGCCACCGTCGTGTTGCTGACGATCAGGCCGTCCACGCCGCGGTCGAGCGCTACTTTTGCAATTTCCGCTTCGCCCTCCGCATCGAGATCGGGGGCAATTTTTACCAGCAAGGGTGGCGGTGCCGCCGTCTCGGTCAAGACATCCTGCACCTTGGCGATCAATTCGGAGAGCGCGGCGCCGCCCTGCAGCGCCCGCAAACCCGGCGTGTTCGGCGACGAGACGTTGATGACCATGTAGTCCGCAAAGGGCGCGAGCCGCCGCGCCGCCGGAACGTAATCCGCCGCCGCATCCGCCGTCTCCTTGTTCTTGCCGATATTGATGCCGAGAATGCCCGACCGGGGATGCCGTACCCGCGCGGCTACCGCTTCCAGCCCTTCATTGTTGAAGCCGAGCCGGTTGATCAGGGCGCCGTCCTCGGGCAAGCGGAAGATCCTGGGACGCGGATTGCCGGCTTGCGGCCGTGGCGTCACCGTGCCGATTTCAACGAAGCCGAAGCCCATTCGCAGTAATGCCTCATAGGCCTCGGCATTCTTGTCGAAACCCGCGCACAGACCGACAGGATTCGGGAATTCCAATCCCCAAACCCGGCTCGCGAGGATGGGATCATCCGGCTCCCGCTGCACCGGGGCTAATCCATGGCGCAATCCCCACAAGGTCACGCGGTGCGCCCGTTCAGGATCGACACACCGCAGCAGCGGCAGGGTCAGGCGCGACAGGTCCATCGATCAGTCCAGATCCGGGAATTCGTGGCGGCCATCCGGGCCCAGCGGAAGCGGTTTCGCCCATCGAACCGCCGCCAGCGGCAGGGCGCCGTATAAATGCGGGAACTCCGCGCCGCCCCGCGACCGCTCCCAGCGCAATTCATCGCCCAACCCGTCCGCTTCGACGGCCAACAAGACCAAATCGCGTTCGCCCGTACGATGGCGCGCCGCGCTTTCGATAATCTGGCCTGCGGTGGAAAAATGCAGAAACCCGTCGGCCGTATCTTCGACAGCGCCCGTATAGGCTCCCCCGGACTGCTGAGCGTCGGCCCACACGCCGGCTTTGGCCAGATGATAGATCAGCGACATGCCCGGACCCTATCCGATTGCGTGCGGAAGGAACAAGCCACCGCGGCATGGGTCAATGGACCACGCGCCGGTCCTATGGTTTAGTTTCCCGACCGTCCACGGTTCGTGCCGAAACGGTGCGGCATCGCGACGAAACCGGTACTCAGGAGACCCCCCATGTCCCGCATTTTGCGTGTGGCGGCTGCCCAACTCGGTCCGATTCAAAAATCGGAAAGCCGCACAGCGGTCGTTGACCGAATGCTGAAGCTGATGACGGAAGCGCATGCGGCGGAAGCCGAATTGATCGTGTACCCGGAACTTGCCCTCACGACATTCTTTCCACGCTGGTACATGGAGGACCAAGCCGAGATCGACGCCTATTTCGAGCGGAAAATGCCGAACAATGAGACGGCGCCGCTGTTCGAGGCGGCCAGGTCGTTCGGCATGGGATTTTATTTCGGCTATGCGGAATTGACCGAGGAGCAGGGCGAGACGCGGCACTACAACAGCGCGCTCCTGGTCGATCGCAGCGGTGACGTGGCCGGAAAGTACCGCAAGGTCCACCTGCCCGGTTCCGAGGCGCTGCGGCCCGAATTGGCGTGGCAGCAATTGGAGAAACGCTATTTCGACTACGGTAATCTGGGGTTCCCCGTGTTCGAAACCTTCGGCGGTCGGATTGGCATGGCCATTTGCAATGACCGGCGCTGGCCGGAGACGTTCCGCGTGATGGCGCTACAAGGGGTCGAACTGGTGCTGATCGGCTATAACTCGGCAGCGCATGACCCGAATGGCGGCGTGGAAAGTCAGGATATGCGGGTGTTTCACAGCAACCTCGCGGCGCAGGCCGGCGCATACCAAAATGCGACCTGGGTCGTCTGCGTCGCCAAGGCCGGCATAGAAGATGGCGCGGGATTGATCGGGTCCAGCGTGATCGTGAACCCCAACGGCGAAATCGTCGCGCAGGCGAAGACCGAAGAAGACGAGCTCCTGATCCATGATTGCGACCTGGATGCCTGCAGTCACGGCAAGGACAACATGTTCAATTTCGCCAATCACCGGCGCATCGAGCATTACGGGTTGATCACCGAGCGGTCGGGCGTCGGGCCGCCGATCCAACGCCACGACGACTGACAGAAACCCGCGACCAAGGACATCTCATGGCTATACCTGATTTCACCGAATCGTCGATCGCGTCCCTGTCGGACGCGCTGAGATCGGGCCGCATCACCGCCCTCGGCATCGCCGAGCGCGTGATCGAAAATTACGAAAAATACGACTCGGCCTTCCATGCCTACAAGACCTGGGAGCCGGAAGCGCTGAAAGCCCAGGCGCAGGTCGCGGACGCCGCCTTCGCCGCGGATCTCGACTTCGGTCCGCTTCAGGGATTGCCCGTATCGGTCAAGGATCTCTACGGCGTCTCGGGCTATCCGACTTTCGCCGGCACGCCCAAGCAACTGCCGGAGAAATGGCAGTCGGAAGGACCCGTGGTCGCCACGTTGCGGCACGGGCTGGCGGCAGTCACCGGAAAGACGCACACGGTCGAATTCGCTTTCGGCGGCGTCGGCACCAACGCCCATTGGGGCGCGCCATTCAACCCGTGGGACGCCGAACGGCACCGCGCGCCGGGTGGCTCGAGCGCCGGCGCCGGGGTGAGCCTGTGGGCCGGCACCGCGGTCGTCGCGCTCGGCAGCGACACGGCGGGCTCGGTTCGCATCCCCGCCGCCGTTACCGGGACCGTCGGCGTCAAGACGAGCATCCATCGCTGGTCGGTTGACGGCATCGTTCCCTTGAGCCCGAGCCTCGACACCGCGGGCGCGCTGACCCGGACCGCGGCCGATGCCGCCGTCGCCTTTGCGGCGGTCGACCCGCTGGTCGCCGAACATCCCCTCGCCTTTGCCGAAGCGCTCCAAGCCACCGACATTGCCGGTTTGCGCGTCGGACTCTGCGACTGGTTCTTCGACAGCTGCGGAGCCGGCATCACCGAGACCGTACTGCACGCGCTGGAGGAGCTTCAGGGGCACGGCGTCGATGCCGTATCGATCGATCTGCCGGAAATCGCCGCGTGCCATGATATCTTCAAGCGCGGCGGACTCGCGGCCGCCGAATTCGCAGCCTTCATCAACACCGAGATGCAGGACTACAAGGCGACCCTGGATCCGAATGTCGCCGCGCGATTCGAGCGGATGGAAGCGATCCCGGCGATCGACTACCTGTCCCGCCGGAACGCGCTGGACCGGCTGGCGGGCCGGATCGCCGGCCGGCTTGCCGATGTCGATGTCCTGGTCACACCGACGGTCCCCATCACGCCGCCCGACCTGGCGACAATCGATACCGGCGACAGCTATTTCACCGCGAATATGGGCATGCTGCGCAATACCGCCGCGGTCAATCTGCTGCGGCTATGCGCCGTCACCATCCCGGCGGGGCTGGATGCCGCGACCATGCCGGTCGGTCTGCAGATCATCGCACCGTTTGGCGAAGATGAGCGCGCCCTGGCCGTGGCCTGCGCCTTCGAGCGCGTTCTTGGCACGGCGCGCGAACGGCTCGGCACCCCGCCGCGCCTCGATGCATAGCGGAGCGCCGGATGCGCGTCGTCGGGTATAATATCCAATTCGGCCGCGGCAAGGACGGCAAGGTCGACCTCGCCCGTATCGCCGGTGAAGTCGCCGCGGCGGACGTCATCGCGCTGCAGGAAGTCGACCGCTATTGGAGCCGTTCCGGTACAACCGATCAGGTCGCCGAGTTATCCGAGCACCTGCCGGACCACTACTGGATTTACGGTCCGGGTCTCGACCTCCATGTCGACTCGGCGGGGACCGACCCTTCGGATCGTGGCCGCCGCCGCCAGTTCGGCAATATGCTGCTGTCGCGGACGCCCTTTCTGTCTTCACGCATGCATCTGCTGCCCAAACACGCCCTGCACGAGAAATTGAGCCTGCAGCGCTGCGCGCTCGAAGGATTGATCGCGTGCCCGAGCGGACCTGTGCGCCTCTATTCGATCCATTTCGCCCATGTCTCCAGCCTGGAACGCCAGGAACAGGCGGCCCGCATCCTGGAAATCCACCGCGCCACGCCCCGCGAAGGCGCGGCACGTTCCGGTGCGCACGACGCCTGGGATACCGACGGCCCGCCGCCGCCGGCGACCGACCGGGCAATCCTGCTCGGTGATTTCAACATGGAACCCGGCAGCGCCGAATACGGGCTGCTCGCCGGATACGACGACCCGAGACACGGCCGCCTTACCCGGCGGGCAGCCCG
>JAOTYV010000027.1 GCA_029861675.1 Alphaproteobacteria bacterium | reverse complement strand
ACGCGCACCGTCGCGCGGTCACAAGGGAGAGACCCGCCATGCCCTATCAACCGACGATGCTTGGAACCCGTTATATGGTCGCCGCCGGCCACTATCTGGCCGCACAGGCCGGTTTCAATATCCTTGAGGATGGCGGCAACGCGATCGATGCAGGGGTGGCCTCGGCCATGACCCTTGCCGTGGTGCAAAGCGATATCGTCAATGTCGGCGGCGTGGCCCCGATGATCCTGTATCTCGCCGAGACCAACGAGGTGGTGACGATCAGCGGCCTCGGCTGGTGGCCGAAGAAGGCGGAACTCGACCTGTTCATCCGCGAACACAACGGTACCGTGCCCGCCGGCGTGCGCCGCTCAGTAATCCCGGCGGCCCCGGACGCCTGGCTCACTGCCCTGCTGCGGTACGGCACGAAGAGCTTCGGCGAGGTCGCCGAAGGAGCCATACGCTGCGCCCGCGAAGGCTTCAGCATGCATGAGACGATGGCCGGGACCATCGAGAGCGCCAAGGATGGCTATGCCAACTATCCCAGCAATATGGCGATCATGATGCCGAACGGCCGCGTGCCCGAAGTCGGCGAAAATTTCGTGCAGTCGGACCTTGCCCGGTCGCTGCAATACATGGTGGACGAGGAATCCTCCGCCGCATCCGCAAGCGGGCGCGAAGCGGGCCTGAAAGCGGCGCGCGCGGCATTCTATGAAGGCGACATCGCCAAGGCCATCGCCAAATTCCACCGCGAGGAAGGCGGGCTGATCACCGAAGAGGATCTGCGTGAGTTCCACGTCGCCATCGAGGATCCCGTGAAGCGGACCTATTGGGGCATCGACGTCTACACCTGCGGGCCGTGGTGCCAGGGGCCCTCGCTGCTGCAGATGATGGCGCTGGTCGAGGGCTATGATCTTAAAAAGATGGGCCATAATTCCGCCGACTACATCCACACCGTATCGGAGGCGATCAAGCTCGTCTTCGCCGATCGCGAGCGCTATTACGCCGATCCGCGTTTCGTCGACGTCCCGTTGGATATCCTGCTGTCCGACGCTTATAGCGCGGAGCGCCGCAAGATGATCCGAAGCGACGAAGCCTGGCCGGAGATGCCGGCGCATGGCGCCATCGACGGTTTTGCGCCGGGCGGTCCCAGCTACTCGACGGCGCTGCACGCACCCGCCTACATGCAGCATGATACGTCCTATGCCTGTGCAATTGACTCGCACGGCAACGCCTTCTCGGTCACGCCGTCGGACAGTTGCGGCGCCTCCCCGCTCATCCCCGGCCTCGGACTGGTCGCATCCGGCCGCGGCTCGCAGAACTGGGCGGTCGAGGGCCATCCCTGCGCCATCGCGCCGGGCAAGCGGCCGCGCCTGACCCCGAACCCCGCTCTGGCGATGATCGACGGCAAGATGACCATGCCGTTCGGCACGCCCGGCGGCGACGTACAATGCCAGGCGATGCTGCAGGTCTTCCTGAATATCCATCAGTTCGGCCTCGACCCGCAGGAAGCCATCGAAGCGCCGCGCTTCAGCACCTTTAGCCACCCGAGTTCCTTCGAGCCGCATCAGGCGGAACCCGGCGTGCTGCGCCTGGAAAACCGCATCGACGCCGGCGCCGGAGAGGACCTTGCCGCCAAGGGACACACGGTCGAATGGTGGCCCGAGCTCACGCGCAAGGCAGGCTCGGTCTGCGCCATAGTGCAGGACCGCGAGACCGGCCGCATTGCCGGCGGCGCCGACGCGAGGCGGCAATCGCGGGCAATCGGGTGGTGACGCTGTAAGACTACCGTACTCATCCTCACTCCGATCGGAGCAAGCACTATGGCCTATCAGCCCACCGTCCGCGGCACGCGGTATATGGTGTCCGCCGGGCATTACCTCGCCGCGCAGGCCGCCTTCGACATCTTGGAAGCGGGCGGCAATGCGGTCGACGCCGGGGTGGCTGCAAACCTGGCGCTGGGTGTGCTGCAGAGCGATATGGTCAACATCGCGGGCGTCGCGCCGATCCTGATCTACCGGCCCGACGCGGCCGACCGGGACAGCCGCGTCCTCACGATCACCGGGCTCGGCCCCTGGCCCAAGGCGGCGCGGCTCGAGACCTTCGTGAAGGAGCACGGCGGCGAGATACCGCTCGGCATCCTGCGCACCGTGGTGCCGGCCGCGCCCGATGCAAATATCCAGGCGCTCGAAAAATTCGGCACCCTGTCGTTCGGCGACGTGGCCGGCGCGGCTATTCGCTACGCCCGGGACGGCTTCGCCATGCATCCGATGATGACTGCCTACGTCAAGGCCAATGAGGACAAGTACCGGATGTGGCCGGAGAACGCGGCGATCTACCTGCCGCATAACCGCCCGCCGCAACCGGGTGAACGGTTCGTGCAAACCGATCTGGCGCGCTCGATGCAGCACATGGTGGATGAAGAAGCGGCAGTGGCGAAACACAGCCGCGAAGCCGGGCTGCGCGCCGCCCGCGACGCCTTCTACACAGGCGACATCGCGCACGCCATCCTGAAGTATCACCGCGAGAATGGCGGCCTGCTCGCCGAGGAAGACATGGCGGGCTTTCGGTCCACCATCGAACCGCCGGTCAAGATGACCTTCCGAGGGCTTGGCGCGCCGCTTGACATATACACCTGCGGACCGTGGTGCCAGGGACCGGTGCTCTTGCAGATGATGGCGCTTCTTGAAGGTTTCGACCTGCACGCGATGGGTCATAACAGCACCGACTACATCCATGTGGTGGCCGAAAGCATGAAGCTGGCCCTGGCCGACCGCGAGCGCTATTACGGCGACCCGCTCTTCGTCGATGTACCGTTGGAGCGCCTGCTGTCCGACGCCTACAACGCCGACCGGCGGAGTCAAATTCGGCCGGATGAAGCCTGGGCCGAGATGCCGCCGGCGGGCGATTTCGGCAACATGCCGGGGCCCGCCTGGCACTCCGCGACCTCGACGGAAAGCCCACCGATGCCGGGCGACACCTCCTATGTCTGCGTCATCGACCGGGATGGCATGGTGTTTTCCTCCAACCCGTCCGACGTGACATGGGAATCGCCGGTCATCCCAGGCACCGGTCTCTGCCCGTCGGCGCGCGGCTCGCAATCCTTCGCCGTGCCGGGGCATGCCTCCTCGGTCGCGCCTGGCAAGCGGCCCCGCCTCACCCCCAATCCGGCACTGGCGATGCGCGACGGCGAGCTTATGATGCCGATCGGCACGCCGGGCGGCGACACACAATGCCAAGCGGTCCTGCAAGTGCTGCTCAACATGGAACTCTTCGGCATGGACCCGCAGGCGGCGGTGGAGGCGCCCCGCTTCATCACCCACAGCCAGCCGGATACCTTCTCGCCGCACACCGCGTTTCCGGGCCGGCTGACGATGGAAGGACGGATCGAAGAAAAAACCTCTGACACCCTCGCCGCCAAGGGCCACACGGTCGAGCGCCTCGACGACATGACCTGGAAGACCGCCGGCGTCTGCCTGATTGCGCAGGATCTGAAGACCGGCGTCCTGCAGGGCGGCGCCGACCCGCGCCGGCCGTCCCGCGCGATCGGCTGGTAGGCCGACTTCCAATCCGGCGCTAGACCATTTCTTGTTCGATTTGACTCAAATGAATTGGTCTATCTCTATGTATTTACGCAAATACGTCGTCGCGAACCGTTTCGGTTCGCTCGGGATTTGCGCTAGTACCGCTCCATTCGCTTACCGCGGAAATCGGGACTGCGTTTCTCCCTGAAGGCGTTGCCGCCCTCTTTCGATTCCTCGGTGCCGTAAAACAGCTCGACCGCTTCGAAGCCGAGCGCGGCAATGCCCTTGATATGGTCCGTATCCGCGTTGAAGCTGCGCTTGCAGAGCGCGATGGCCGTCGGGCTGCGCTCGGCCAGTTCGGCGCACCATTGGTCGACCTCCGCATCGAGCCGGTCGTCGGGCACCACCGCATTGATCAACCCCATGTCCAGCGCTTCCTGCGCCGAATACCGGCGGCAGAGATACCAGATCTCGCGCGCTTTCTTTTCGCCGACGATACGCGCCAGATAGGCGGTCCCGAAGCCCGGGTCGACGGAGCCGACTTTCGGGCCGACCTGGCCGAAGACGGCGTTTTCCGACGCGATGGTCATGTCGCACAGGGTCGCCAGCACATTGCCGCCGCCGATGGCATAGCCGCGCACCTTGGCGATGACCGGCACGGGGACTTCACGCATGGCCGAATGGATCTCCTCGATCGGCACCCGGACCGTACCGCGGCCCATGCGGGTCTTGCCTTTCTTGTCCTGCTGATCGCCGCCGGTACAGAACGCGCGGTCCCCCGCGCCGGTCAGGACGATGGCGCTGTTATCCCGGTTCCACCCGCCTTGTTTGATCGCGTCCAGCAACTCTTCATAGGTCTGTCCGCGCAGCGCGTTATAGCGGTCGGGCCGGTTCAACGTGATGGTGGCCACATGGTTTTTTTCTTCGAAGATGATGTCTTCGTAGGGCATGGCGACTCCTTTTATTGACTTTGATCTGGGGCGGCCACCGGCGGTGCGGCGGAGGAATGCGGTGCACTCTAACGGGCGATGGGCGGCAACTGCAAATCTCGGGCGGAGACGGGCGATCTACCCGCCAAGCGGCCGCGGGCTCCTGCGGCGTACAGCCTTCAGCAAGGCTTTCGCGCGGACCATATCCTCGGGCGACATCGCAGCCGCGACCGTTTCGCGCCGGCGCCGCGCCCAGTCACTGCCGCCTTCGGCCGCGAGGCTGAGCCAATACCACGCCCGCGCGCGGTCACGTGGGACGCCGATACCGCGGCTGTAGAAATCACCGATATTCAAACGCGCAACTACATTGCCCCGTTGGGCCGCGCGCTCGTACCAGTGTGCGGCCGCACGATTGTTCTGCGCAATGCCAAGACCGGCCTCGTACAGTCCGGCCACGGCGACCTGGGCATCGACGTTGCCAGCCTCCGCAAGTCGGCGCCATTCGGTGAATGCCACCCCATAGGCGCCCGCATCATAGGCGGACAGCGCGTTCAGGAAATCCGCGCGGACGGGCGTCATGCACGCTCCCAGGACAACCAGGGAAATCAATAAGCGCCGCATCGCTTCCGCCTCAATTAAAAGGGCGGGTTCCCAATGAAACCCGCCCTTCGTTGACCCTTTGAATGACGGGGCCTCTTACTTACGAAGATTCTCCGGCAGGAACATCATCGAATCCTGATCCTCCGCCACGGTGATGTGGCAATCGATACAGAACTTCATGTTCTTGGAATTCTTGCCGTTGGTTTCACCAAAGAACGCGCCGTTCGGCATGACCATCGCATACTTCCAGTCACCGCTCGCGGCATTGAAACCGGCCTTCATCTTCCGCATGACGAACAACGGGCCGACACCGATCTTGCCGGCCTTGGTCACCGTGAAGCTGTCCTTCACCAGATAAGCGCCCGCCGGCATCTTGCCCGCTTTTTCAAATCGGCCGTATCGGCTGCCTTGTGGATTGGCGTAGTTCTGGACGAAGCGGTTGCCATGGGTGGCGGATTGGTAGGCCACCTTGCTATAGCGCTTCCAGCCCGCATAGGTTTTTGCCACCCATAGACCGGACTTGCCGTACGCCTGCCCCATCTCTTTCAAGATGCAGTCATAGGCCGACCGTGCTTCGGCAGCTGTCAGATCGATTTGCGCCGCACCGCCGCACGGATTGCAGGCGCCGCCGCAGGGATTGCAGCCCTTGGCTGCGCACGGATTGCAGCCTTTCGCCGCGCAGGGGTTGCAGCCGCGCTTCGCCGCACACGGATTACAGCCGCGCTTCGCCGCGCACGGATTACAGCCGCGCTTCGCCGCGCACGGATTACAGCCGCGCTTCGCCGCGCAGGGGTTACAGCCACGTTTCGCGGCACACGGATTACATCCCTTCTTCGCGGCGCACGGGTTGCAGCCCTTCGCCGCACAAGGATTGCACAACGCCGCGGTCTTCAGCCGCGGAATGACGCAGCGCGCACTATATTTAGCGGCGCCCCCACCACACGGATTACAGGCCCCGCCGCAAGGATTGCAGCCTTTGGCGGCGCAGGGATTGCATCCTCTCGCCGCACAGGGGTTACAGCCGCGCTTCGCAGCACAAGGATTGCATCCTCTCGCCGCACAGGGGTTACAGCCGCGCTTGGCTTTACAGGGATTGCATGCCGCTATCTGAATTCCAGGGCGTTTTGCCGCGGCGGGATTGGTCATCTTCTTGACCGCGCTGGGATTGGCGCTTGCCGTATGGATCATCACCGAACCTGCGGCGACAACGCCCGCGACACCTGCCGCGACCGCGAAGGGAATTACCGTAGACGTGAGCATTTTAGCCCTTAGTTGCATAGAGTCCTCCATCAGGTGTCGTGGCTACCGGTGACCCGCGCCGCCGATTTCCAATGCCGTACGCTAGCCTAATACCGTAGCGCCCGCGTCGGGCCTCACTCTTTGTCACGTGATTGTGATAAAAGTTACGCCGCCTAAATCCACGTTATGATAGCTTCCAAGGCGCTGAAATTTGCGGTTTATTCACGGTCTTTGACTGACAATCGAAAATCGCATAATACCCAGCGGCGCAGCGAAAATGGCCGCATTAAAGTGGGCTTTGCCCGCCAACATGACGAATCGGAACAGGAGAATTTAAGAACATGAGCCGATCCAACGCTCTGATCGCCCTTATTGTCGGCATTTCCATGTTTGCCATGGGTTCCGCATCCGCCGTGGCGGGTGACGCGGCGAAAGGCAAGAAGGTGTTCAACAAATGCAAGGCCTGCCACACCGTAAAAAAGGGCAAAAACCGGATCGGTCCGAGCCTGTTCGGCGTCATCGGCCGGCAGTGCGGTTCGGTGCCGAAGGCGCGCCATTCCTCGGTGTATAAAGCGGCGTGCGCTAAAGCACCCTTTGCCTGGGATGAGAAAAACCTCGATACGTATTTGACCGACGGATCGAAGTTTTTGTCGGGCATCGCCGGCGTGAAGAAGCGGTCGACGATGACCTTGAAGCTCAAGAAGGCCAAGGATCGCGCGAACGTCATCGCTTATTTGAAATCCATCAAGTAGCGGAAGACGCTTCGGGAAGCGCAAGCCGTTCCCCGTTCCACAGGCTGCGCAAGACCAGCGCCCCACAGCCACCTATGACCGATAGTGCGGTCATCGCGTAATAGGCCTGACCTCCGACCGCCTCGAACAAGGGCCCGGACAGCGGCACCGCAATGGCGATCGCCGCGCTCATGGCGATGGCGTTGTAGAGGCTCTGAACCGTCGCCGAATACCCGGCCGGCGCCGCCTGTGCGATAAAATGCATCGCCCCCAGATGAGCCGCGCCGAACGTCAGCCCATGCAGCGCCTGAACGGACAGCAAGACCGGCAGCTCGGTGCTGGCTCCTAGCAACGTCCAACGAATCAAGCCGCCAAACGCCGCCAGCAGCATCAGGTTGAGGACGCCGATACGGCGCACTACCGCGGCGCCAAAGGCGAACAATATGATTTCCGCGACCACGCCTTCCGACCACAGCAGGCCAATCATTCGGTCGCTTACGCCGGCTTGCCGCCAATGCAGGGTGCCAAAGGCGTAGATCACGGCATGGCTGCTCGACAGCAGCGCCATCGTGCCGAGAAAACACAGAATCACCGGATTTCGCACCAGCAGCCAGAACGCGCCCCGCTGCTTCGGCGCGCGCTCCACCACGGTATCGGGCAGGAAAAAGCAACTGACGACGCCCACCCCGATTAACGCCAGGATTGCCCAGAGGATCACATCCTCATCCCAGCGCGCCAGCATCTCCCCGCCCGCGAAGGACGCCAGGATGAAGGTCACCGACCCCCAGAGACGCACGCGGCCGTAATCGGTGCGGCCGCTGGCCGCATTGGTCATGGTCAGGCTGTCGCCGACCGGGTTGATCGCGCCGCGGAACATCGCCGCCGGAATGGCAATCACCAGGATCGCCCAAAATCCGGCGGCAAAGCCATACAACAGGTAACTGAGAAACAGGCCGCAGGTCAGCAGGATCAGCAGGCGTTTTCGCTCACCGCTGCGATCCGCGAATTGGGCCACCATCGGCGTCGTCACGATGCTGGCCCAGCGCCCAACCGCCAGTACGATGCCGATATCGACCGGATCGAGCCCCCGGCTTTCCAGCCATACCGGCCAATACGGCATCGACACGCCGACCACCGCGAAAAATGCGGCGTAATAGAAGGCGAGCCGCAGACTGATGAAGCCGGATGCGCGTTTCAAAATACTACCGGCTAGCCCGCCGCCTGTTCCAGTGGCCGGGGCCCGACCGCCGCGAACACCCGCTCGAAGAGACTGCCGTATCCCGGCTGGACCGCCTGAACGCCGAGAATGCGGAGGCAATCGGCGAGCGTACACTGATTGGCGCTGATCACCGGCTTGCCGAGGGCGTCTTCGAGTTGCGCGAGGTTCTCAATGGTCCGAAAACCCGTGCAGGAAATAAACACCGCATCCGCCCGGTCGTGGTCGACGGCGCGCGCGCGTTCCAGTGAGATCGCTGGATCGCAATTCTGGATTTCCGGCGTCTCGATCAACCCGCCGCCGGCCATGCGGACGACCTCGACTCCCTGCGATTCCAGGAAGGTCTTTTCGAGGTCGTTGACCGCGTCCGTATAGGGCGTCGCCATCGCAATGCGGCCGGCTCCGAGCGCCTGCAACGCGCGCAGAACGGCGGATGTCGTGGTGGTGGCGGCGATACCGGTGGCGTCCTCGATCAGGCGAATCAAGCCTTCATCATATCCGGCGCCGCCGATAAAACTGCCCGAGGTGCAGCCGAAGGCGATCACCCCGACACCACAGGCAACGAGCCCGTTAGCGCTCGCGACGGCTTCAGCTTCCATCTTGCGCAATGCGTGCGGCGTTACATTTTCCAGATAGATGCGGTTGGCGTGCAGCGATACGCCATCCGGCAGCATCCGGTTGAGTTCCGGCTCCATCGTCGTATTGCCCGTCGGCACCATCAATCCGATCCGGCCGCGTGCGCCATACATGATCAGTCTCCGGCCGCCGCGTGATCGGGCAGATCCTCAGCCTTACCGCCCTTCGCCAACATCTCTTCGACCACGCCGTCCTCGATGCCGATCTGTAGCGCATCGTTGAACCGGTTGAAGAACCCGCACAACGCGGTCCGCAGGGTTAATTCGACGATCTGCGCTTCGGAGAAATGTTCGCGCATCTCGTCGAAGATCGCGTCCCGCATATACTGCGGCTTG
The DNA here is from genome assembly GCA_029861675.1 of Alphaproteobacteria bacterium. Next base: position 16,833 of record JAOTYV010000027.1, on the reverse strand, counting down.
GTTTCGACCTGCACCGCGTAGTCCCGCACCAGCCGGTCGACCGGGTCGAGGCCCGGGCACTCCGGCTCGAGTATGTTCGCGACCGTTTCCGGGGCCAACCCCTGCTCGGTCAGCCGTGGCGCGTGATGGGCCACGCAATAGGTGCATTCGTTGAGCTTGGAGACGACGACCAGCGCGATCTCCAGGTAGCGTTTCGGCAGCACCGCCTCGTCGGCAAAATCGAGCAACAACCCCATGATATGCTTCACCGCCGCCGGGCGATGGGCAAACACCTTCACCTGGTTCAGGAAGGGCCCGTAATCCTCGGCGAAACGTTGGTAGACCGGGTGGATATCAGCCGGCACCTCATCGATCTCCACATCACGTACCCTGGCCATGCCTGTTCCCTTCCTGTGTAAACCTAGACCATTTCTTGTTTAAGTTGACTCATTTAAAATGGTCTATCTCTTTGATTTTACGCAAATACGTTGTCGTGACCGCTTCGGTTCGCTCGGGATTTGCTCTGGCCTTGAACGGCGGCGATCAAGGAGCTTCCGGGCGCTCACCGTCGCAGGTCATGAGATTGACCCAATGCCGTACGCACCCGTCAAAAGCTTGCCCTCGGCGAACCGGCCGAGGCCGTAGGCGCCGATGTGTACATCGGTATCCTGGCCGAGAATATCCTGCGCCAAAACCTTGCCCAGCATCGGCGCGAGCTTGAACCCGTGACCGGAAAATCCATAGGCGAGGTAGAATCCCTCGATGCCGTCGACCGGTCCCAGAACCGGGTTCCAATCGGGCGGGATGTCATACGGCCCGGTCCAGGAATCGACCAACTGGGCTTCCGCGAAATCCGGCATGCGGTTGGCGATCTGGCCACCTTGCAGCAACACAAAATCATCCGACACGTTTTCGTCGAGGTCGTCCGCCTCGGCCATGGGATCGCCATGATCGCCGGTGCCGACCAGCACGACGCCACCGGATGCCGGGCGGAAATACATCTTATTATCGACCGTCAGATCCTTCACGATCGGCAGGGTGCGCTGGTAATCCTCGGCAACCCGGAATGTCAGAACGACATGCTTGGAAACTTCGAGGGGCAGCTCGAGGCCCAGCCAGTTTCGATAAATCTGACTCCACGGCCCAATCGCGGAAAACACGGTGCCCGCATGAAAATCGCCCGCCGGTGTCTGTACGCCCGTGACGCGATCGCCATCCCGTAACAGGCCGGTCACCGGTGTGTTGGACTTGACCTCGACGCCAAGCGCGCGTGCCCCGCTCACGAACCCGGTCGTTGTCAGGTACGGATCGGCATAGCCGGAATCGGGCTCATAGCCGACGATGGAAACATCATCCAAGTTGAGAAGCGGGTGGAGCTTCTTCGCCTCGGCCTTTGATATCTCGTAGGTTTCGGCGCCGACCCCCGCCTGCATACGCAAATTTCCGCTCAACGACTCCGCCATCGCGTCATCGGCCAGGATGAGATAACCGGACTCGACCCAACCGCTCGCCGCATCCTTGGCGCCGACGTAGCCGGGAAAATTCCGGAAGATTTCGTGGCTTTTGACCGCCAGCTCCGTGTTGGTCGCAATGGAATAATGGCTACGGCAAATGGCGCAGGACTTGGCTGTCCCGCCGGTGCAAATCTGATTGCGCTCCAGCATCAAGACCCGGCCCGCGCCGAGTTGCTTGAGATGAAACGCGGTGGAGGCGCCGATGACACCGCCACCAATGACAATCACGTCATAGGAGTTGTCCGGCATGACTTTCCCGTGGTTGTGCCCGGATACGGGACGTTACAAACCATGCCCCGATCAAAGAGCAATCCGTTCCACGGGGAAAGGGTTTTGTGCGCCCGCCTATTCCGCCGCCGTCGGCGCGCCGCCGGTCAACCGCTTGCCGCCCCGCCGCCGTCTGCCGAACATCAGCGCGATATCCCCCTGAATCGCGATCAGCGACGGAATGATGAACAACACGAGGAACGTCGTGATCATCAGGCCGAAGACCAGGGTAATCGCCATGGGAACCAGGAATTGCGCCTGAAAACTGGTCTCGAACAACAGCGGCGTGATTCCGCCGATCGTGGTCAGCGACGTCAGGATGACCGCGCGCAGCCGATCCCGCGTGCCGTCGACCACCGCCGTGACGAAGTCCTCGCCGCGCCGCAGCCGTTCGTCGATCGTCGTCACCAGAATGATCGAATCGTTGACCACGATCCCGGCCAGACCGACCAGGGCGATTTGGCTGAGAATCGTCATGTCGTAGCCCAGCAGCAGATGACCGAAGGTCGCGCCCACAAAGGACAGGGGGATGATGGACATCACCACCAGCGGCCGCGAATAGCTGCCGAACACCCAGGCGAGAATGATGAAGATCGCGATCAGGCCGAATATCGCGCCGGTGCGCATGTCCTTCTGCGTCTGAAGCTGCTCCTCGGCCTTGCCGGCGTATTTCAGGACGAGCCCGTATTTGGACGCGATCTCGAATATACCGTCGCGATTCAACGACTCGATGACCTTGTCCGAATTCGTCACCGCGGTATCGATCTCGGCCGTCACCGCGACCTGACGCTGCCCATCCTCGCGCTTGATACGGGCAAAGCCCTGTTTGTTTTCGAACCGGACGACCTCCCCCAACGGCACTTCCATGCCATCCGCCGCCCGCAGATAGACGCTTTGCAGCACGCCCGCATCCGCGGTTTCACGCGGATAGCGCACGCGGATCGTCACCTCTTCATCGTCGCGCGGGAACCGCCGCGCGACCGCGCCGTCGAACGCGTGCCGGATCTGTTGGCCGACGCGCTGGGTGGTAAAGCCGACGGCACGACCCTGCGGCGTCAGACGCAGGATCGATTCCTGCTTGCCGTAGGCCAGGTCATCCGCGATGTCGGAAACCCCGGGATAGCGCGACAGCATGTCCCGCACGTCCCGCGCCGCCTGTTTTAACGATGCCAGGTCGCCACCGGACAAGCGGATATCGATGGGCAATCCCGGCGGTCCGCCCTGCGCCGACAGGATGGTCATCGTCTCCAGCCCGGCCACCGGCTCGACCGCCGCACGCCAGGCGGCGACAAACTCACTGGTGCGGACGGTGCGCGTGTCGGACGGCATCAGCTCCACCGTCACCCCGCCGGCATGGTCGCCATCGATGCCTTGCCCCGCATCGCGGCGGCCGACCGAGGCGCCGATCGAATCGACGCTGATTTTGACGAGTCCGCCCGCCCCCGCCGTCAGGTCGTGTTCGGCTTGCTGCAACCCGCGCTGCAAGGCACGCACCATTTCCAGCGTCTCGCTGCGCGGCGTACCGGCGACCATCTGCACATTGGCATAGACCAAATCCGATTCCGGATTGGGGAAAAAATGGAATCCGACGCGGCCACCCTTGACGAGGCCGACGCTCACGATCATGGCGGCAATGGCGACCGCCAGCGTCGCGTACCGCCAATGCACGGTTACCTTCAGCATTTGGCGAAAGCGGCCGTCCCGGAAATTGTCGAAATGCGTGTTGAACCAAACGCGCAACGGCCACTCACGGCCCGATCCCCAGGTAAATGCCCCGCGCAGATGGCCAGGCAGCGCCAGGAAGCATTCAACCAGGCTGGCGACGATGATGGCGATCACGACATAAGGAATGCCGACGATGATATCGCCGATAATGTCCGAGATGACGAGCAGCGGCATGAACGCGGCGATTGTCGTCAGCGATGAAGAAAAGACAGGTCCCGCCATGCGCCGCGCACCGGTTTCGGCCGCTTCGAGCGGATCGAGGCCGGTCTTCCGCGCTGCGTCCGCATGTTCGCCCACGACGATGGCGTCATCGACCACGATACCGAGCGCCATGATCATGCCAAACAGGCTGATCATATTGATCGTCTGGCCGGTCGCCAGCATGATCGCGATCGTCGCCATCAGGGAAACCGGAATGCCGATGGCGACCCAGAATGCGACCGGCGCGTTGAGAAATATGAACAGGACGATAACCACCAGCACGAGGCCGCCGACACCGTTCTTGAGCAGCAGGTTGATACGGTCGCGGATCAGCTCGGCCTGAATGTTGTACTGCTCGACCCGCAGCCCGGGCGACAAGGTCGGCACCACCTCCGCCAGATACAAGTTGACGATATCGGCAACCTTCAGCGCGTCGGCGTTCACCGAACGGAGGATATTCAGCTCCACCGCTTCGTGCCCTTCGCGGCGCATCTGGGTCATTCTTTCGTCGAACTGCTCGCTGACCCGTGCGACATCGCGCAGGAAGATCTTCTGCCCCGACGGCAAGGACCGGATTTCGATCCGGCCGATCCCCGATGCGGTCTTTTCCAAGCCGATGCTGCGGATCTGTTTCTTGAATGCGCCGGCCGTGTCGCCGGACGGCAGATCCTGCGAGGTTTCGCCGATCCGCGTCGCGATGTCCTGCAGGGTGAGGTCCAGTTCGAGCAGCTTGGCGGGGGCAACTTCGACCCAGATTTCCTCGTCCCGCGCACCGGACAACGTGATCTTGTCGATGCCGCGTGACAGCAGGTCGTCGCGCATGCGTTTGGCGATCGCCTTGAGGGCGGATTCGGAGAATGGCCCCGACACGACAACCCTGCTGATCGGATCGTAGCGCACGACCCGCCGGACCTCCGGCGTTTCGCTGTCCTCCGGCAGTGTTGTCACCTGACCGACGGCGGTTTCCACATCCGACAATGCGGCTTGCAGATCCGTACCCGTTTCGAACTCCAGGACGATCAGGGCGGCCCCTTCATTGGCGGTCGACCGCACGCGCTTGACGCCGTCGAGGAAACGCACCTCCGGCTCGATGGCTTGAATGATATTGGTATCGACGTCCTCGGCGCTGGCGCCCCGCCACTCGACATTGACCGTTACGATGTCGATGCCGAAATCGGGAAAGAACTGCGTGTTAATGCGCAGCAGCCCAAAGACACCGACCAGAACCATGATAACCATCAGCAAATTCGCCGCCGTGCGGTGGCGGACGAAAAGGCCGATTAGATCTATCCCGCCGCCGCGCCGGCCGCCGCCGTCGTTTTCGGAATCCTGAACCGGCGCGATCACGGAACGCGAACCTTAAGCCCGGGGCCGACTTCGGGGAACCGGGTGGTGACGATCCGGTCCTTCTCACCGAAGTCGCCCCGGATCAGCACGTCGTTCCCGATTTGCGCCGCGATCGTTACGGCGCGCGCGTCGAGGCGGCCATCGACAATGCAATACACCGTGTTGCCGCCATACACCGCTTGCTCCGGAATTCGGATGACGCCCTCATACACGGGACCCGGTACGGTGACCTCGACAAAGGCACCGGGGCGCAAATTCGTCGCCGCGTTCACATCGGCGAGCCGGGCGAAGACTTCCACGCCGCCGCTCGCCGCCTGAACCTCGCCTTCCACCCGGTCGAGGACGGCATCGTAGTGTTTACCCGCCCAGAGTACCTTGGCCTTTACCCGCTGGTAATTGCCGTCCGAGAGGAAGGCGTTGAACCGGTCGTTGCCGACAAGAAAGCGGACTTCCAATCGTTCGGCGTTGATCGCCTTGGCAATCTTGTCGCCCACATTCACGAACTTGCCCGGCGCCGTCGCGACCCCGACGAGAAAACCGCCGAAAGGGGCCACGATCCGGGTATCGGCCAAGTCGCGTTCGGCCCGGTCGCGCGCCACGGCGAGCTGTTCAATCCGATTGCGGCGATCGATCACGCGCTGCTGTGACTCGCTCAGCCGCAGCATTGCATCGTCCAGCGCCTTCCGCGACACGTGACCGCTGCCCGAGAGCTTCTTGCGGCGCTGGACGTCGCGGGCGGCGATTTCCACCTGTTCCTCGTCACGCGCAATCATGCCTTCCGCGCCCTTCAGGTCGGACCGGATTTCGCGCAATTTGGCATCGAAATCGAAGGGATCGAGGCGCACCAAGAGGTCGCCCTTTTCGACCACGCCGCCCTCCAGATAGGTCGGCCCCACTTCGACCACCTTGCCGGACACTTCGGCCCGGACCTCGGTCTCGCGCCCCGCGACCACACGGCCGAAAAACCGTTGTTCAGGTTGCGCCTTGCCGGCGGCCGCGGGAACGACCGCAACCGTCCAAACCCGTTCGCGCACGGGCTTTGCCGCGACCTCGGGACGGGTCGATACGAGATAGACCGTAATCAGCACCGCCGCCGCGACGATCAGCAACGGCAGCGCCACCATGAGAAATTGCTTCCCGGAAATGCCGTGCCGCACCACCTTGACGCGTTCCATGGCGGCGGCGGCGATGTCGTTGGGATGCTTCATGGCGCCACCTCCCCGCCGGGAATGCCCTCGCACGGAAGGTCCAGCATCGCCAGCACGCGCGGCGTTATGGTCTGAATGACCAGCTCAATTCGTTCGGGCGTGTACTCGTCCCAGCCGAGGCGGGCCATCACGAGCCCCCGCGCCACGCGGAACATCATGCATTGACCGATCAAATTGGCCGTCAGTAATTTGGTCTTGGGAGAATTCGGATCGGTGCCGGCCGCCGCCGACACCAGGCCGCCGACCGCGTCATGCACCGGATTGATCCGTTCACGGATCAGCATGGGAAATTCGCCGGACGGGTGGTGGAATTCGCGCAGCAGAAGCGGCATTTGCCAGTGCGCCGCCTCATCGCCCAGCACCCCGGTCAACAACGACCGGACCAGGGTCGCGGTCACACGGGCCAGTGCGGCGCGGTCACCTTTCGCCTGGGCGAGCCCATTGCCAAGGCCTTCCAGGATAATCCGGAAAAACGGTTCGGTATCGGCGATCAACTGGCGCAGGACTTCGTGGTAGAGCGCCTCCTTGCCGCCGAAATGGTAGTTGATTGCGGCGGCATTGACCGATGCCGCCTGCGCCAATTCACGCACCGATACGCCGTCGAAGCTACGGTCCGCGAAGAGCCGCCCTGCGGCCTCCACGATGCGTGCACGGCTTTCGCCGCCGCCTGGACGGCCGGGTCCCCGAGCCGCCGCATCCGGCGCATTCTCGTCGATATCGATGGCTTCCGTCATCTATTCCTCAAGGGTGCGATAACTTGTCTGGACAAATTAATCAAACGATTGTTTAATAATTGTTACACACAGGAATTTAGTCAAGATCAATCGAACTTCAAGAGTTATCACCGAAATAATTGTTGCAATGCAGCAATACTCGATCGCCAAGCGAGCGTGCCCCCGAGCACGCCGACCCCATCCCCGCAACGCGCATTTACCGCCGCGCCGCCCGAAACAAAATTCGTTTTTCATGATGCGAACCCGGCGCATTTGATTAAGCTGATTGCGCGGCAACAGAATTCCAACAGGCGGTGAACCCGCCCTTACCGACAGCGGATCGTGACCAAATATTCCATCTTCAGCCTGATCCGGAATGCGTCGGACCACCATCGTGGCTGGCCACGGGCATGGCGAGATCCGGAACCGAAGCGAAGTTACGATGTCGTTATTGTCGGCGCCGGCGGCCATGGGCTCGCGACCGCGTACTATCTGGCGGCGGAACATGGCATCACGAATGTCGCGGTCCTGGAAAAAGGCTGGCTCGGCGGCGGCAATACCGGCCGCAATACCACAATTATCCGCGCCAACTATCTGCAGGATGCCAGCGCGGCGCTGTACGGCCACGCCCTTTCGTTGTGGGACGGGTTGAGCCAGGTCCTGAATTTCAACGTGATGTACAGCCGGCGCGGCGTGCTCGCCCTGGCGCATACGGAGCATGAGCTCAAGGCACTGGCGCGGCTGCATGCGGCCAACCGGTTGAACGGCATCGACCTGGAATTGCTGACGCCCGAGCAATGCAAGGCGTTCTGCCCGATCCTGAATATTTCGCGGGACATGCGGTTTCCGGTCCTGGCCGGCAGCCTACAGCGCAAGGCGGGCGTTGCCCGGCACGATGCGGTCGCCTGGGGCTATGCCCGCGCGGCAAGCGCGCTCGGCGTCGATATCATTCAAAATTGCGAGGTCACCGGCTTCAGGATCGCCGACGGCGGCATCGAAGGCGTCGAGACGTCGCGCGGGCTCATCCGAACCGGCAAGGTGGCCTGCGTCGCGGCGGGGCATTCTTCCGTGCTCGCGGGAATGGCGGGACTGCGGTTGCCGATCGAGAGCCATCCCCTGCAAGCGCTCGTATCGGAGCCGCTCAAGCCGATTCTCGATACCGTCACCATGTCCAACGCGGTTCATGTCTATGTCAGCCAGTCGGACAAGGGCGAGCTGGTCATCGGCGCCGGCATCGACGCCTTCAACTCCTACGCCCAGAGAGGATCGCTGCCGGTCATCGAGGAACAGATGGCCGCGATGCTCGATCTTTATCCGGTCTTCAGCCGGTTGCGCATGCTCCGGAAATGGGGCGGCATCGTCGACCTCTGCCCCGACGCGAGCCCGCTGATCACCAAGACGCCCGTGGCGGGCCTGTACTTCAATTGCGGCTGGGGCACCGGCGGCTTCAAGGCGACACCCGGCTCGGGCCATGTCTTCGCGCACACGGTCGCCCATGACGAGCCGCATCCGTTTGCCGCACCGTTCACCCTCCAGCGTTTTCAGACCGGCAACCTGATCGACGAAAACCTGGCCGCCGCGGTGGCGCATTAGGAGCCGCCGGATGCTGCTGATCCCCTGCCCCTATTGCGGCGAACGCGACGAAAACGAATTCCACTATGGCGGCGAGGCGCACATTGCGCGGCCCGAAAACGCCTGGACGATGATCGACGCGGATTGGGCGGACTATCTCTTCATGCGCGCCAATCCGAAGGGCAAACACTATGAGCGCTGGCTGCATCGCCATGGCTGCGGACGCTGGTTCAACGCCTTGCGCGATACGGTCAGTCATGAAGTAATCGCCACCTATGCGATCGGCGATGCTAAGCCGGCGGCCAAACGATGAGCCGGTCCTTTCGCACCGCGGATGGCGGCCTGGTGGACCGCAAGGCGCCGCTTCACTTCACCTTCGACGGCCACCGATACACAGGCTTCATGGGCGACACGCTGGCCTCCGCGCTGCTGGCCAACGGCGTGCACTTCGTCGCCCGCAGTTTCAAATACCACCGTCCGCGCGGCATCTTCTCCGCCGGCTCCGAGGAGCCGAATGCCCTGATCCAAATCGGCGACGGACCGCGCGCCCTGCCCAACACGCGCGCAACCCAGGTCGAGCTTTACGACGGGCTTGCCGCCCATAGCCAGAACAACTGGCCGAGCCTGAAATACGACGCGCGCGGGCTCGCCGACCGCTTTTCACGGCTGCTGCCGGCCGGGTTCTACTACAAGACCTTCATGCGGCCGAAGCGCCTCTGGGAATGGTACGAATCCCATATCCGCCGGGCCGCCGGCATGGGCCGCGTACCGGCCGGCCCCGACCCGGATATCTATGACAAGCGCCGGCTGCATTGCGACGTGCTGGTGGTCGGCGGCGGCCCCGCCGGGCTTGCCGCCGCGCTCGCGGCGGGCCGCAGCGGCGCGCGGGTCGTCCTGGCCGATGAACAAGCCCGTTTCGGCGGAAGCCTGCTCGCCGACACGGCTGCCATCGGCGGACAGTCGGCCGCGGACTGGGTCGACGCGGCGACCGCCGAGCTGGCCGCCCTGCCGGAAGTGCGGCTGCTGCCCCGCACCACCGTCTTCGGCTATTACGACCACAACTATCTCGCCATCGTCGAGCGGGTCGCCAACCATTTGCCGGAACCGCCGCCGCATACGCCGCGCGAACGGTTTTGGAGTGTGCGCGCCCGCCAGGTCGTGCTGGCGACCGGCAGCCATGAGCGGCCGCTGGTCTTTGCCGGCAACGACCGGCCGGGGGTCATGCTGGCGGGTGCCGCGCGAAGCTACCTCAACCGCTATGGCGTCCGGGTCGGCGACCGGGTCGCGCTGTTCACCAACAACGACAGCGCCTACCGGCTTGCGGTCGAACTCGTCGCCGCCGGCTGCGAGGTACCGGTAATCGCCGATCTGCGCACCGAGCCGTCCCGGCATCCCTATGCCGGAAAAGCCGATGGTCTGGGCATCCCGGTATTGCGGGGGCACGCGGTGGTGAACACGGCGGGCCGCCATCGCATCGCATCGCTCAAGGCGATGCCGATGACCGAGGCGGGCGACGGGGTGACCGGCGCCGCCCGCGATTTCAACTGCGACGCCCTGCTGATGTCCGGCGGCTGGAATCCCGCGCTGCATCTGTTTTCCCAGGCCCAAGGCACGCTGCGCTTCGACCCGGCGGCCGGCACCTTCCTGCCCGGCACGGCCGGCCAGGCAGTGCGCTGTGCGGGCACCTGCAATGGCGCCGCCACCTTGTTCGAATGTCTTGCGGAAGGCGAAGCCGCCGGGCGCGCCGCCACGGCGGCGTCCGGCATTGCGCCCGCCGCCGCCGTCCCCGTGCCGGCGGTCGATGGCGATACGCCCGGGCCGGTCAGGCTGCTGCCGATGATCCCCGCCGCGGACCCGGAAATCCCTCCGAACAAGCACTTCGTCGATTTCCAGAACGACGTGACGGCCGCCGATATCGGCCTGGCCGCACGCGAGGGCTATATCTCGGTCGAACACAGCAAGCGCTACACCACCGCCGGCATGGGGACCGATCAGGGCAAGACCTCGAACGTCAACGCGCTCACCCTGCTGGCCGCGGAACGCGACGCGCCGGTGCCCGAGGTCGGCACCACGACGTTCAGGCCGCCTTACACACCGGTGACCTTCGGCGCGCTGGCCGGGCGCGATATCGGGCCGCTCTTCGCCGCCGTGCGCCGCACCCCGATGCAGGGCTGGCATGAGGCGCAGGGTGCGGCCTTCGAAGATGTCGGCCAATGGCAGCGCCCGTTCTATTATCCGCGCGACGATGAGACCAAGGACGACGCCGTCGCACGCGAGGTGCTGGCGGTCCGCCAGAGCGTCGGCATCCTGGATGCCTCCACGCTCGGCAAGATCGACATTAAGGGCCCGGACGCGACCGCCCTGCTGGATTGGGTCTATACCAATGACTGGGACAAGCTCGGCGAGGGCCGCTGCCGATACGGGCTGATGTGCGGCGAGGACGGCATGGTCTTCGATGACGGCGTCACGGCGCGGTTCGGGCCGGAACACTACGTAATGCACACCACGTCGGGCAACGCGGAACGGGTGCTGGGCTGGCTTGAGGAATGGCTGCAGACCGAGTGGCCGCATATGCGGGTCCGCTGCACCTCGGTCACCGATCAATACGCCACCGCCGCGATCGCCGGGCCGAATGCACGACGCCTGCTGGCGGGCCTGTGCCGGGATATCGACCTCGACAGCGCCGTCTTTCCGCATATGGCGGTCCGGACGGGAATGGTCGCGGGCCTGCCCGCCCGGGTGCTGCGGGTGAGTTACACGGGCGAGCTGTCCTACGAGGTAAACGTTCCCGCCGACTACGGCATGGCCCTGTGGCAGGCTCTGCTGACCGCGGGCGAGACGTTTGGCATTGCTGCCTTCGGTACCGAAGCAATGCATGTCCTGCGCGCCGAAAAGGGCTTCATCCTGGTCGGCCAGGATACCGACGGCACCGCAACCCCGGCCGATATGGGCATGGAATGGGCAGTCTCGAAGCGTAAGGATTTCCTCGGCAAACGCTCGCTCAGCCGCGCCGACATGATGATGCCCGACCGCAAACACTATGTCGGCCTGTTGACCGAGGATCCGTCGATTGTGCTGCCCGACGGCGCGCATGCCGTCGAAACAGTCAAACCGAAGCCGCCGATGGCGGCCATCGGGCACGTCACGTCCAGCTATTTCAGCCCGACCCTGGGCCGCTCGATTGCCCTGGCCATGATCCGCGGCGGCCGGAGCCGGATCGGCGAAACCATCCATTTTCCCCTGGAGGACGGACGCGTCGTCGCGGCCACGATTGCCACCCCGGCCTTCTACGACCCGAAGGGGGAGCGCATGCATGGTTGACGGATTGCCCCGCCACGATCCGCTCGCCCATTTTTGGCTCGGCCGAGATACGATAGCCGCACCGAGCGATGCCGGTGTCCATCTTGCCCTGCTGCCGCCACGCGCCGCGGTCAATTTGCGCGGCGAAGCGACCAGCGAACTTCGCAGCATCGTGGCCGAACTGGCGGGATGCGGCCTGCCGCTGCGTCCGCTCGACAGCGCGGCCAAGGGCAGCATGGCGGCGCTCTGGCTCGGACCCGACGAATGGCTGATCACCGGCCCGACGGACAGCGTCGCGTTAACCGCCAAACTGCAGCGCGCTTTCCGCGGCAAGTTCGTCACCGCGACCGACCTCAGCCACGCCATGGCCGTCATCCGGCTGGCCGGACCGAACGCCGGCGATGTTCTATCGAAAGGCTGCGGCCTGGACCTGCACCCGCGGGTGTTCAAGCCCGGCAACGTCGCCGGCACCCTGCTCGCCCGCGCGGATGTCGTGCTGCATCAGGTCGAGGCATCCGCCTATCACCTGTATATACGCCGGTCCTACGCCGATTATCTGTGGCGCTGGCTGGAGGATGCGGGCCGGGAATATGGGGTGGCGGTGACGGGTGCGTAGGCCCGGCCAACGTGCCAACCTCACATTTTTTCGAGGATATCGAGTGTCTTCTGCGTGCTTTCCGAGAGCGCCTCGATGTCCGTGATGATGATCTCCAGGTCTTCGACAGCGGTCGGCGTGCCTTTCGCCGCGGACTTGAATTGCGGCTGCACACGGCTCCACGCGTCCTTCGAGCGGATCAACTCGGTGCGCAGCGCCGGTTCGCGGACTGGGATCAACTGCAGCTCGGTATCGCCCTCGATCATTCCGTTCAGCACCCTGTTGAAGATAACCGTGCTTGCGGCAAGCCCTTCCCGCTGCTTGCCGACATCATAATTTATGGCGATCAGTAAGAGCCTCTTGGCCATTTTCTCAATTCGAATGGACTGTTCTTCGGCTTGAATTAAAGTCAGAACGTCGATCGATATTAAATTGTTTTTCAAATATTTTGTCTGATAAGCCTGCCGCGCCTTGACGGCGGCGTCGATAACCAGCTGGTCGAGTTGCGCCGCAATGGCGATATCCGTGCGCTTCACTTCTCCGGTCACGATGACATCAAGACCGACGCCCTTATGAATGTCCCAGGCCAAACGGACGTCGCGCAGTATCTCAAGCATCTCAGGGCTCGGCGGCGGCAGGCCGATCGACGCGTCGCCTTGGTTCAACTTGGCAAAATTCGATTCAAATCCCTCATGGGCGGTTCGGAGGCGCGCCAGATTGCTCTCCTTGTCGAAACCCAGAAAAAGTTGCGCGATTGACAGCGTCATCCGCTGGGCTTGCGCCTCCAATTCATTGACTTGGCGAAGGATCGTTTTGAGTGAATTGGAACTGCGCGCCTCCTGCGCGACTGCAGCCCACCCGCTTTCTTGGGGCGCCACCCATGGGGGACCGCAAAGCACCGAACCGAATGCCGCGATCACCGCCAGTATCGCGCATGCTCTTTGAGACATAATCATCAACTCCGCACGGCCCACCCGCCGAACCGAAAATCCCCGCGCCAAACAGGGGCCACCCGAGCCGGGCCGTCAAAACGGATATCCGGCAACCGACCGATAGCCAAAGAGCGCAACCACAAGTATTGAATGTGTTGAATTAAAAAACGATTAAGCTGTGCAACTTGACCAGGAGTTACACTCTCGTAACGCCAGATCGCCTGACTGCAAACGCCAAAATAACGCCTCATTTGGAGACCGTTATAGATGTAGATGGGATTCAGGAAACGGCTATGCGGGAAGACCTACCGCCAGGCGGCGGCGCTAGCAGCCGGTTCAGAGCTACAGCCTGGCCAGAACGTCGACCACCTTTTCCATAGTGTCGCGCAATTTTTCCATGTCGCCTCTGACACGCACGTGCAATTCGGTCGGCAGTCCACGCCCCGTCACAACGGCGTCCACATGCGGCAACACCCGTTCCCACACCGATTGCGTCCTGCGGAGCGCGGCCCGAAGTGAAGGATTATCGATCGGAAAGAGTTGCAATTCCGGATCACCCTTGCGCAAACCCTTCAGCACCCGGCTGAACCGTTTAACGTTTTCCGCAAGACGCGGCCGAAGGCGAGACACCTCATAGTTGAGCGTGATCAACCAGATTTCCGCCGTAATTCTTCCCGCGAGATAAGATTGGCGTTCCGCCTGAATCAGGGTCAGGGTACTCAGCGACACCATTTTCTGACTCAGAAATTTTTCCCGATAGGCTTTTTGGGCCTGTGTCGTCGCCGCAATTAAGGTCTGATCCAATTCAGCCAAAATGACCAGGTTTGTTCGCGAAACGTCTTTTTTCAGGATGGTCTGAAGAACGTTGCTTCGGAAAGTATTCCAGGCAACTTGAACCTCGCCAAGGGCCCCTTTGATTTTCGGGTCGGATGGCGCCGGAATACCGATTGCGGCGTCCCCTCGAGCCAATATCGAGAGGTTCTGTTCGAACCGATTGTATGCTTTCTGCAGGCGCACGACGCTGGCGGATTTATCCAGATTTAACGCAATCTGAGCCATTTCCACCGTGATGCGCTGCACCTGCGTTTCCAGCCCATTGACCCGGCGCAACGTTGTTTTCACGGCGTCGGTGCTGAACTGCTTTTCGGCGGCGGCCGCGCGCCCTGAACCGCTCCGCATGTGTTCCGCCGGAGCGATCAAAGCAATGACGAATACGGCCATGCCGATCAGCTGTGTCACGTAGTTATTACAAGCCGATTGAATCACTTTTTGCGACACTTTGTCCTCATTAAGCCGACAAAACTGGATAGCCGTCATTTAAAAAATAGACGCCGGAATATGCAATTTCGTCATTTCGGAAATTCTTTGCGTCGGCGGAAAATGATTGATTTTTATTAATATTCGATTAATTACGGCGTTGCCGCGAAGGCTTTATCGTAGGATTTCATCATCTTCGCGGGACACCCGCGGTGGATTCATCGAGCGCCAACCGCGAGACCGGGCCCCTTAGGTCCATCGCTCGGTATCTTCCCGGTCGTCCGCGGTCAGGAGTGTCGATGTATACACCACCGTCCAGGTACACAGGTCGTACCGCCGGCTGAGCTTGCGCCGCACTTCCACTTCCTCGGGACCTTGCGGGATCTTCGACCGCTCCCACATGGCGAGATCCGGCCGCCGGGTCATCAGCAGGCTGCGACGGGAACCATCGTCCCTGTCGGGGCCGCGCCAAAGCCCGATCACCTGTGAATCGTACGAAGATTCAAATCCCGGCCAGGCGCCGGCGCAGAGATCGAGGAATTCATCCCAATTTTCCGGCGGCGTCTCGAACCAGCGGAAGGCGTAATTACCTTGCCGCCGCGGTGGTTCGGGCCCTTCGGGACGCAACGTCGGCACCATTCGCTCGCTCCTGCACGCGCGCACCGCCGCCATGTCCCCGAACAGGATCGCCTCGGCCCGAGCGGCCGAAGCTCCATCACCCGGCCACACGGTCATCACGGTGAGCTCATCGCGCGGCCGGCCGATCTGGCTGCGCCAAATACCGTAGAGCGCGGCTCCCTCGGCGGCGAGCGCCCCCGCACCGGTGCCTCGGATCGCGTCGGCGAGCGCCTGCCACTGGAGCGGCGTGACGGTAACGCGGTGGTGGATATAGGCCAGTGTCATCGCGCGCTCAACTCAACAATCGGAACATACGATCCTGGGACTACGGCAAAAAAGGATTTATCAGCTCTACGCCGCCGATCCTTTGGCCATGCTGCATGTCCTCCGTGATCAAACAGGTACACCCCGCCTGTCGCGCGGTAGCCCACTGCATGGCGTCCCAGAATGACAGGCTATGATCCCGAACCGCCGCCATGGCGTCGTCAATGCTTTGGACATCGGCGGCTGTAACATTGAATACGATTTGCCACGTCTGTACATACCGGGTCGCGTTTTCGATCGTCGCAATTCTTTTTCGGGTAACAGCATGAAAAAACTCGGCAAGCGATTGCACTGTTAGCCATGCATCGACTCTTGCCGCATCAATGAGGAGCGATTCCGCCAAACGTCGTTTTGCACCAGCGTCCACATCGATCGCGTAGACGAGAACATTTGCATCGATCGCAAATCTATTTCCAACGGTCATACAGCGATTCCCGGTCGAATTTTTCGCCGCCGAGGTGGAGCCCTTCCTTTAGCTGCTTCTTCATTCGCGCATAAGCAGCTTGCCATTCCGGGTCGGCAGTGCGGTCTTCACGGTGCGGCGTGAGGCGCGCCACCGGCCTGCCGCGCCGGGTAATGACGAATTCCTCGCCCTCGCGCTCCAACTCCTGAATAAGCTTCGACAGGTCCCGGTTGGCTTCGCGAATGGAAACGGTTTTCATGGGGCACTCCTATATGTAGGATAATCCTACAATATCGAGTACGTTCGCGTAATGTCAATGGGAGCGATCCGTGAAGGTCAGGAATTTTCGCGCTTACCCGGACATAGTTGCCAACCCGCTCAAAATCCGTATTGATCCTAGGATACGCAAACTCCCGGAGGTGACGCATGTTCTACAATCCCGACGTAAAGGGCGATCACGGCCTGCCGCACGACCCCTTCAAAGCGCTGGTGAGCCCGCGTCCCATCGGCTGGATTTCCACTCTCGACACCGACGGCAACGTCAATCTGGCGCCGTACAGCTTCTTCAACGCGGTGGCCTATGCGCCGGCCATCGTCATGTTCTCCTCGAGCGGCCTGCCGGACGATCCGATGAAGCATTCCTGGCGCAACGCCGAAGAAACCGGGGAATTCGTGTGCAACATCGTCTCCGGCGAACTCGCCGACAAGATGAACCTGACCGCCGCCCATGTGGGGCGCGGCGTCGATGAGATGAAACTCGCCGGGTTGACGCCGATGCCGTCGGAAAAGGTCAAGGCGCCGCGGGTCGCGGAAGCGCCCGCGCATCTCGAATGCAAGTACCTCCAGACCGTCACCTTCGACAGCGTCAAGGAAGGCGC